>CBDUQU010000052.1:0-19409 GCA_965369445.1 uncultured bacterium
TCCCAGGACGAGAGCGACCTTGAACATCTTCCAGAAGTACTTTCCACAGTAACCGAAGAATCTCTCCATCTTCGGGCTTCGCGACCGGGTCCTGGCTTCGTCGCGCAAAACTCCCCAGAAACCTCCAGAGAGGAGGATGTAGGCAACTACAACCACACCACAGACTAATATGAACATCACCAAGTAGATGGATAAAGTTTTCCTCCAGTAATAGACGAAATCGATTATGAGAGAAAAGTCGAACCGGGTGAGAAAGTCTGAAACCTTGACGTTCTTGGCAAAACTTCTCGAGAACATAAAATATAAGGGTGAAAGCAAAGCCAGCGAACAGACAAGCTTGAAAAGATACATTATTCCAACCAGTACCTTATTTCCTGCAACGCTCTTGGCACCCCGAAAGAATGAGTCTAAAACAAGCATCATAGTTCTCTGCCCATGTCTTGTCCGAAAGTCCGTCGGACATTTCGAACCTATTCCGAAAACTGAGTTTCCTTCAATGACAGGTCATCCAGAGTTGTAGGTCGTACATGTTCTGCCGGAGGCGGGATTGTCCGACCCGCTGATTTTGTTCAAAACCTTCTCCGTTTTAAAAACAGGTTATCCATTGCATCAGAATCTCCAGCCAGAAGAGACATTGCGTGGAGAGCTTCATCAAAACCGAATCGGACGTTCTGGCTGTAAGGCTGTTGTTGTTGACGTTAACATCCAAAGCGATCTTGTTCTCCGGATCAAGTATGGCAGCCTTAATCTTCGAATCGGTTTCGATCTCGATTTTGGTCCATCTTTCTTTCCCGTCCCACACCTGTCTTATCTCTTCTCCGTCTTCGAGTAAAATCAGCACGTCCACCGGGATGATCACCTCACCTAATCGTCTCAGCACGGCTTGGGTTTTGTATCGTCCCTTTTCGTCTTCGTTTTCTATGGGAACGCTCTCTATTCTCTTCACCTCGTAATCGCATACGCCCGTTCCAAAGAGCAATGGTTGCAGTGAAAAGCCTAAAGCTTCTCCCCCGACTTGGTCAACCATCTGGATGAAATCAGCGGTTTTCGGATGTTTGAACTTATACCTTCGAAAATACTCTCTGATGAGCTCATTCATTTTCTCCTCACCCAGGTAGTTTCTCAGAGTCTCCAGAATCAACGAAGCCTTGGAATAAACTTTAGCGCGATAACTTAGATAATTCCGAAACTCCCAGGAATTCCTTACCACCGGGTCGCTCTGCAGATCAAAGAGATTCTCCAGCTTGGTGAATTCGAGATCACCCACCTCAATTCCCCACAGGTCTACGAGATTGGCCGCCTTCCCGAATCTTTGCTCTAAGGCTCTCCTTCCAGAATAGACGGCAAATCCTTCATCCAACCAGGCTTCCTCGACCTCGTTCGATGCCACCATACCATACCACCATTGGTGAGCGATCTCATGAAAGATAATCCAGGCGTCCATGCGGACCTTCTCCTGAGGAATTCTCGAGGGAGAGATGGTGATCAGCGTGGGATATTCCATCGCCCCGCCACCCAGGCCGACTTTCGCATCCACTATGGTAAAATAATCGTAGTGATATCTTCCGAAGGTCAAGCTGTAAAACCTCAAGGCAAACTCCGCGTACTCCATGATTCGATCGACGCTTTCCTGGTGCTCGGGCTTGTAGAAGAAATTCAGCTCTATCCCGTCCACCACCCTGTGCGAGATTCGGTAGTCTGGGCTTGCCGCCCAGGCAAAGTCGTGCACGTCCTCAGCATGAAAGACAAATGTCCTGGTGGAATCTGCGTTTTGTCTCTCGTCTACAAGATATCCGGTGGCGCCTACCACATATTTCGGTGGAACGGTGATCGAAACCTCGTAGGTCCCGAAATCCGCAAAGAATTCGCCGGTAAAGTGGTACTGATGGGCGTTCCAACGCCCGTCTTGCTCCAGTACCGCCATCTTGGGAAACCACTGGCTGATCATGAAATGCTCTCCGGAATATCCCAGGCGAACCAGGATTTCGGGCAATTTCACCAAGAACTCAATTTGAAGCTCTATTTCTTCCCCGGGAGGTAAAGATCGGGTGAGGGGCAGTTTCATGACGGTCTCGTCTATTATCTTCTCATCCGTCAGATCCATGCCGGAGCCTGTTTTCACACTCTCGATTCTCATGAATCCGCGATACTTCTTCCTCCTCTCAATCCGATCAGGAAAGGGGCTCTCCTTCATAAGAGTGGTGGTGTCGCTTTCGAACGCATTGGGATAAAGATGCAGAAAGAGCGTGTCTACACTCACTTTCGAGGTGTTGACAAAAGTCAAGACCTCCTTCCCCAGGAGTCTTTTCTCTTCAGTGTCAAGTCTGACGTCTATCCTGTAGCTGGCAATCCGGGGAGCTTGTTCTTCTTCCGATAGGCAAACCTTAGACCACGATAGGACCAGAAAGACGAGAAAACCGGCTAAGAACTTGGCACAGGAAAAGTGCATACTTTCAACTCGGAAGGAATTACGGCAGGCGGAAAGAACCACATCCGATCTCGGCAGACGAGATTCATCAAGCTCGAGGAGAGAAAACGTCTACTGTCATCTTCACTTTCCGCCCATCAACGCGCGGATATGCTTTTCCACCGATGTTGAGAGGGATCTGAGATTGTATCCCCCCTCTAAGACAGACACCAGCCGACCGTCACAGGATTTCGAGGCCAGCTTCACGATAACCTGGGTCAGCTTCTTAAACCCGGCTTCTGATAAGTTGATGGAAGCCAGAGGATCGTCCTGGTGAGCATCGAACCCGGCCGAGATGAAGATAAACTCAGGGGAGAATTTCAAAGCCAGGGGATAGAAAATGTTCTCGAAGGCCTCGATGTATTCTAAATCACCGCTCCCTTCATACATGGGCATATTGAACGTGAATCCTTCGCCCTCTCCCCCACCGACTTCATTTTCGCTTCCCGTCCCCGGATAGTAAGGATACTGATGGGTGCTGAAGTAAAACACCGTAGGGTCGTCCCAGAAGATGCTCTGGGTTCCGTTGCCATGATGCACGTCCCAGTCCACGATCAGGACTTTTTCTAAGCCCCACTTTTTCTGAGCGTATCTTGCTCCCACCGCCACGTTGTTGAAGATGCAGAACCCCATGGCTTTGCTTCTCTCCGCGTGATGACCGGGCGGTCTTACAGCACAAAAGGCATTTTTGATTTTCTTATTCATCACTGCGTCCACCGCCGCCATCACTCCTCCAGCAGCCATGAGAGCCGCTCCGTACGACTCCGGCCCCACCTGGGTATCCGGGTCCAGCATACCTCCGTCATCTTCGCACATTCTCTCCACTTTATTGATATAGAAGGAGTCATGAACTGCCTCTATCGACTCAACGGAGGCAGGACGGGGTTGTATGCTCTTTAATTGGTTCAGGAGTCCCTTCTTCTCCAGGTGCGCCATCAAGGCGGAGAGTCTCTTCTTGCTTTCGGGGTGATTGGGTCCGGAATCGTGCTTGAGATAATCCGGATGAAACACCCACCCGGTGGGAAGCGAAGCTTGAACTCGTCCTTGGTCTTTCTTCCTGGCTTTGTTGTCACTCATCTCTTATTTGTTTTCCTGCTATTTCAACCCTGCTTACGGAAAAGCCTCTTCTTTCGGAGAATCGGCCCGTCGCCCGGTGCCGAGCTGTCCTCGGTTGTCGTCTCTTGGTGCCGGGTAAAGCTACTCTAAAATCGGGAAAATGTAAAGAGCCAAATTCATCTTTTGATTCGGCACCTACTTCTTGCCCCGAATAAGCCCCACGGCAAGTGATTTGGGATCGAAGTACTTTGCGGCGACTTCACCTATTTGCCCTTTGGTGACCTGCTCTATCCTCTGTGGATATTGCTCCACCTCTTCTATTCCTTTTCCCAGAAGCTCAGCTTTTACGTACTGTCTTACCAAAGCGGAATTGGTCTCCAGATATATCTCGTACATTCCACCGATGTAGTTCTTGGCCACCTCCAACTCCTGGTCGGTCACCGGATCGGTCTTGAACTTATAAAACTCACTCAAGAGCTTCTCTCTTGCCAGCTCCTCGTTCTCTGGTGAAGTGGCTATGTAAGCGTAAAACGCTCCGGCCTGCTCCCAGGAACGATTCACCCCGTACACGGTGTAAGCTAAACCCATCTTCTCCCTGAGCTGGTGGAAAAACCTTCCCCCGCTTCCCGAAGCGATTCCCTGCAGCACCTTGAGAGCATAGAAATCATCTTCCTTGTAAGAACAGGTGGCAAATCCCAGGGCCTGGGCTGTCTGTGCCTTTCGGCGAGTCTCCACCACTGCATCTTCTTCCGCGTTTAAATCCAGGCGCGTGACTTCGGGCGTCTCAATTTCCCCCCCTTTCAAATCCCCAAACAGTTCATTCAGTTTCTCCTTCAGTCGGGATGAGTCAAAATCGCCCACGGCCACGACGGTCATGTTGCCTGGGGAGAAATGCTGGTCGTGCCAGTCCCTCACCTGTGATTGATCCAGCTTTCTGACCGCCTCCTCTTCGCCCAAGCTATTCAGACCATAAGGATGATTTTCGAAAAGTGCTTTATGGAAAAGCCTGACGGGATAATCTCTCATGTTGTCCCTGCTCTTTTCGATCCTTGCCAGAAGAATCTCTTTCTCTTTCTCCAACTCCTCCGGATCGAAAAGAGGATTCTTTACCACATCCGCGATTATATCCAGTCCCGGCTTCAGGTTTTCCGAGAGAATCTTGATCAGGTAACCGAAGTAATCCGGTTCCGCCTCCGTGTTGACAGACGCCCCCAGGATTTCCAGCGAACTGAAGATCTCCTCTCCGGTTCTATTGGCCGTGCCTTTCAGGCTTCCCTTGAGCATCAGCCGGGTGATTCCAGAGTTCCCTTTAGATTCACGGGCCCGTCCCCCCTTGAAATAGACACCCAGCGAGACTAAGGGTAAAGAATGATTCTCCTTAGTGATCAGAGTCGCCCCGCAGGAGAGAACATCGCTGTTGGCTGACACGTCCACAGACCCTGAGGGCCGATCTCCGGACTGATCGCTTGGGAGACCTGCGCCTTGTGGCGACTCGAGGTCAACTCTTTCTGAGCCTTCGTCCTCAGTCGTCTTCTCCGCCAATCCTTCCCGAATCGTCTCCTCTATCTGCCCAGCACCTATCTCGTCGTCAGACGCACTCTCAGGTCTATTCTCGAGTATGCTGGCATTTTCCAGGACAAGGTACTTTGAGGCCACCCGCTGGACATCCTCCCTCGTCACCTTGTCGACGCTTTCCAGATATCGCTCTGCCAGACGGTAGTCTCCATATGCCTCGTAAGCGGCCAGGCTGAAGGACTTACCTCTAACGGTTTCAACCGACGAGAGATATGAGAACTTAATGGCGTTTTTGGCTTTGGCCAGTTCAGCATTGGGCACTTCTTGCGTTTTTAGTTTTTCAATCTGTCGAAAGATCTCTATCTGGGCTTCCTGGAGGCCATTGGTATCCAGTTCCGCTTCGACTAAGAATACCCCGAAATCCTTCAGGGCAAAAGCTGAGGACGTTATCGAGCTGACCAGTCTCTTCCTTTCGATTAAGCTCTGGCTCAAGCGGGAACTGCGGCCATGACCCAGGATATGTCCCAATACGTCAAGAGCAAAGAAGTCCGGGTTGAGTTCTCCGGGGATATGGAAGCCCATCTTAAGATAGGTCTGGGTGATATCCCCTTCGATCTGAAGGTATCTTAGTCCGCTCTGCTGGGGCTCCTGCGGGACCTTCGGTCTTTCGGTCTCGGGCATCTCCACTGTTGCGTAATATCTCTTCACTCCCTCCAATACTTCGTCGGTGTTCACGTCTCCCACTATGGCCAGTACGATGTTATCCGGTCGATAGAATTCCTTGTAATATGCCGCCAACTGATCTCTGCTCCAGCTTCTCACCTGTTCAGGCGTTCCCATTCTCCATCGTCTGATCGGGTGTCGATCGAAGGCCAGCTCCATCAGCTTCTCCCATGCCAGCGCGTCGGGACTGTCCAGTTTTCTCTTGACCTCCTGAATCACCACCTTCTTCTCTCTTTCCAGCTCGGCCGAATCGATCACCGAATTCCATAAGGCGTCCGACTGAATCTCCAGCCCCTCCTGGACAAACCTGCTGGGCAGAACCGTATAGTAATTCGTATATTCGTAGATTGTTCCGGCATTCAGGTATCCGCCCAACTTCTTGGTATCCTCCCGCAGCTCTCCTACCTCCCGTTTCTCCGTCCCTTTGAAGAACATGTGTTCCAGCAGGTGGGAGATACCGGTCAGGCTGTCCGGTTCATTGAAATATCCGGTTTTGACCCAGGTATTGATGGCAACCACCGGTGCGGAGTGACGTTCTTCAATCAAAACCGTGAGTCCGTTGTCCAGCACAGTTCGGGTTACGCCGTCGGCATTCATCTTTTCACATCCGGTAAAAGTTAGGCACACCGGAAGTAGCAAGAGAGCAAATATGACCAACTTGTTTCTCATCACAACCCTCCATCGCTGCCCTCCAAGTTGGCGTAATTAAAGGACTTTTCAGCGCAGTGTCAAGGCATTTAGATGCGGAGACTGCCCATCGCCTCAAAAAATGAATTTCATACAAAATTCTTGGCACTACCAGAGTCCTCCGGCAAGCACAAAAAAAGCAAGCTCTTGGGGAAGAGCTTGCTTTCAAATACCATGTCAATTCCGTTGGAAGGACGACTTTTCTATTCTTTCAGCATCCCCAGATACTCGCTTTCATCAGTCAGGATCTGGTAAGCCTTTTGGATGTAAGGGTCGGTTTTCAGCAGTACTTCCTCATAATATGCTTTTTGCCCGTACAGGTTATTAAGCATATCTCTCTTCAAGGACCTTTTGATGTAATCTATACTCTCGTCAAAATCGTCCGCTTTGTCCTCTTCCACCAATTGTTCCAGACCTTCGACCGCCCCCGCAAACATCTCTGATTTCTCCTGCTCTTCAATCTGTTCCTTCAGGGGCTCTAAGTCCAACTCGATGGTCGACTTATAGGTGAAGTCTTTTTCTTTCATGAAGCTTCTGAACTCTTCCAGTATCTGATCGTCTACTTCAAAGTCTCGAGGGACATCCGGATGTTTGGCCAGGTATGACACGGCGAAGTTGAAGAACATAGACTGTCTTTCCAAGTTTAGCTCAATGGGCTTCAAGTCGGGTCGCTCGATCTCGATGTCCGGGACTATCCCGCCGCCTCCGTACACCTTTCTTCCACCGTTGGTGTAGAACACCTCCTTTTCCACCTCTACCAGGCTGTCTGGTTCGTCTTCTTCAACCTGAACCGGTGCGCCGGGTTTGCGTCTTTTGGCTGTCTCCGGTTTCTGTATGCACCTACCGCTGGGGACATAGTATTTTGCTATAGTGAGCTTTAAGTAAGTATCATTGGACATACCAAAAATCTGCTGAACCAGTCCCTTGCCGAAAGTGGTGTTTCCAATGATCACCCCCCGGTCCCAATCCTGAATCGCACCCGAGACTATCTCCGAGGCCGAGGCGGTGCCCTCGTTCACCAATACCACAAGAGGACCGTCGGTGAAGACAGGTTCTCTTGTAGCGTGGAACTCTCTTTTCACCTCGCTTCGACCCTGGGTATATACTATCAATTTGTCCCGCTCCAGAAAGAGATTCGCGGTCTCCACGGCTTGATCTAAGAGACCACCTCCGTTGCTCCGCAGATCCAGGATCATTCCTTTGACGTTCTCGTTCTTCAAGTCCTCCACGGCCTCTCTCAGTTCCTTTCCAGACTCCTTGGAGAACTTGGACAGCCTTACGTATCCGATCCCGCCGTTTATGACTCCGTGATAGGGAACGCTGGTGAGTTCGATCAAAGCACGCTCGACCTCGTACTCCAGAGGCTCTCCCACTCCTTCTCTTTGTATGGTCAGAACGACCGTGGTTCCCCGCTCGCCCCGCATGAGCTTGGACGCGTCCTCCGTGCTCATCCCCTCGGTAGATTCACCATCGATCCTGGTGACCTGATCACCCGCTCGAAGTCCCATGCGATATGCCGGTGTTCCCTCTATTGGAGATATGATGGTGATGAAATCACCCCTTTTGGCAATGGTCATCCCCAAACCTTCGTATTTTCCTTCCGTCATCTCCATGAGTTGGTCGTGGGCTTTGATATCCTGCAGGGTGGAGAACGGATCCAGAGTCTCTATCATTCCCCTAATTCCGGAGTAGGTCATCTCCTTAACGTCGATGGAGTCAACATACTTTTGATTTATGTAAAAGGCCACATTGTCCAGTAATTTGATATAGCTGTAAATGGACTTCTGCTCATACTTTGGCACCTCTGCGGTCTCCTCGGTCGCCTCTCCCAAACCGACCACCCAGATTATCGCCACCGAGATCAGAGCCAGCGCCACGGCAACAAGTCCAAACTTCCTTTGCTCCTTCATCTGCTACCTCCAAATTTGTGTTCCGTTCCTAAGGCTAATGTAACGTTAATTCAGATTTTGTCAATATCTAAAGATACCACCGAGACTCGACATTTTCTCAAGGTTCAATCAAACTTTCGCCCTGAGAACATTAAAAGCGTATCAACCTTTCTATTAACCAGTTTCAGCAAATACCAGACCACCAAACCGGCCGCTCTCTCTTTCTCCGACACGCTCGACGGAGGAGTTAATCCACTGTGGCACACAGGATTAAACGCTGAAGACAGGATGCCTGCCGTTGACAGGTGATCGGGATCAGTAGTGCTATCGTGCAAGAAGCTTCACAAATCATGCAAAACTCAAGCAGGTGGGATTCTGTAGGTCACGCCTGCTCCGTCCATATTCCTCCAGTTCCTTCCTTCTATTATACAGCCATTGAGACCAGGGGGTTTCAGTTACCACTGATTTTCTTCACAAAATCGTGGGACTGCGAGCAGGGCGGAGAAGATCGCCTCAAGAAGCCCGGGAGAAGGTCATAAGATACGCCAGGCAGATGAGGTTTACCAGCAAGACGGCGACCAGTGTGGTGGGGATTCCCAGAATGGGGACGAGAATGGCCGAAGCCAGAAGCGAACTGAAGCTGGCGCCAAACAGGTCAACGGCATAACCGGTCCCGGCTTTCAGCGTGGTCCTCAGCTTCAGGAAAAGGTGATTTGCCAAAGCGAACTCCACCCCTCCCAGCAAGCCGGAGGCAGTTATGAGCAGAAGCAGAATAATCATCACAACAAGTTCCGAGGGGGAGGTCTCGGAAAGTGCCCAGGTCAAGATCAGAAAAGATATAATGAGGACCACCTGAAGAAGCTGCACCCAGACCAGCACTCTGAAACTGATCTTTCTTTCCCCCGCTCTCTTCTGCACGATGAAGGCGCCAAAGGCAAGCCCCAGCATGAAGAGGGTGAAAATCAACCCGATCATGGAGTAGACGTACCCATAGAATATCTGGAAGGACAAAACCACGATTATCTCCAGGAAAATACTGGTGAAACCTGCCACGAAGATGGCACCCAGAGCCAGATTTGATGACCTTGATCTGAATGATGCCAGCAGGAGAAAAAGTGCAAAGATAAGTAACCCGATTGCCCCGATAGACCATCCTGGATGGACTTCGGAGAGAAAAAACAGAATAGGTTTCTCCAAAGACTTAAACTGTTTGCTCCACAAGATGCTGTTGTAGAAGTAGCAGATCGGATTCAAATCATAGTTTATCCGGCTTGTCTTCGCCAAAAGAGCATCCTTCAGGAAAGTAACTCTCAGTGGAGACAGGCGTTCCGGGAGGAAATTCTCATTCACGAATTGGGTATAGATGCCCCTTTCCTTCAAACGTGCAACCATGGTCTGCCAATCTTCAAAGAGCATGCCCTTAGTTCTCGAGGCCAGAAAGATATTGTTGGAGCCGGGCAGAATCTTAACCTCTTCAAAACTGCTCTCCAGAGTTTGATGAATGGAGGAGAGATAGAGACCCAGCTCCCGGCTGATATAGTTTTCGGCAGAACTCACTCTGAACGAAAAGACTCCTTCCTCTTTCAGAACCAATCTTATCATCTGGAAAAACTCAAGGGTGAAAAACCGATTCAACTGAGCGGTGTAAGGATCCGGAAGGTTGAGTATGATGACATCGTAAGGTTTCGCATCCGGGTCTCCTGTCTTCTCTCGGACAAAGAGTTTTCCGTCCACAAAGTGAATGCGCACCCGGGGGTCTCTCAGTGCCCCAATCTCCCCCTCAGGCAAGAATCTCTCTCCCGTCCTGATCAACTCCGGATCTATCTCCACATAATCTATGGTCAAGCCGTCGTGCTTGAGCGCCTCCGATAGCGCCCCTCCCATTCCGCCCCCTATCAGAAGAAGACTTCGGGGACGGGGATGCTGCAGGAGAGCAAAGTGAACGGCCTCCTCCGCTGAGAAAGCATCCGGGTGTGAGAACAACATCAAACCGTTCTGATAAAATGTAACCTGCTCATGCTGTTTGGTCACTGAAATGTTGCCGTAGCGAGTATCTTCCGAATGAACCAACGACAAACCTTTCCACATCCAACCTGCCGAGAGGCGGTCAAGCGACTCATCCAGCCCTGATGCGGGAAAACCTATGATCATCAGAACGACCGTCGACCACACCAAAGCTCGGGGCCATCGTTTCAAACTCCGCGACACCAGCAGGGCACAAAACAGAAGATTCAAATAGAACAGGAAGACGACTATCTGAAGGTTGGAGAAGTGCGGAATCAAAGCAAAGGTGACAAGGAATCCACCCAGACCCGCCCCCAGGGATTCCCACAGGTAGACCCGGTTGACCGAGAAGACCAGGCTCTCATCAAAGGCCCATGATCTGGAGTTCAAGACAAAGGTTATCCCCAGACAGAGGCACAAAACGCTCATGGCCCCGAATGCAAACAAAAACATTGGAATGAATCCGACGATCTCCGCCGGAGCAGTCCCCAGTATCTGCTTGGAGAATCTCATCAGGACGACAGTTGCCGGGCTGGCCACTGAGATCAGAAGATACCAGAGCGATAGCCTGCCAGGGGAATAAGTCTTCTTCCCGGCTATCCTGTTGCCCAGTGCTGAGCCTGCGCCTACCCACAAGAGCCAGACCGAAAGCACAACCCCCAGACTCAGTTCATTCCCATAGAAGGAGACCATCATCTCCCGGAAAAGAACGATCTGGGCAACCAGCGAGGAAAAACCGAGGAGAACGCAGGCCAAAACAAAACTTATTTTCTGGGAAGACTTGTCCGAATCCGATGGCATGGTTGTGGCGGGAGATTGTTCTTTCCTTGTTCTGTTAAGTTTGAGTCCGGCATGACCGGCTGCGGCGACCAGCCTCTTAATCAAAACGTGCCGCTGAAGAGGACAAGGAAAGTCACACGCTGGCGACTCAATATCCGAGAAACCAGAACCTAACTTAAGTTAGGTTCTGGTAATATCTTCTCACTAATTCCAGACTCCTGGAATGGCCTTCTGGCAGAAGCTGCACTTGCCATCCTTCAGATTCATCTGAATGATGCGATAACCGACCCTTTCTATCACCACCTGTTTGCAGTCAGGACAGTAGGTGTGTTCTCCTTCGTGACCAGACACGTTTCCCACGTAGACGAAGTTCATCCCCTCATCCATAGCAATGTTGCGAGCTTTCTCCAGAGTTGACACCGGAGTGGGAGGAAGGTTTTTCAAAAGATACATGGGATGAAAACGAGTGAAATGAACCGGCACGTCTCTGCCCAGTTCTTTGACTATCCATTTCGACATCCTTCTTATATCGCCGAGATCGTCGTTCAAGGTAGGCACCACCAGATAGACCAGCTCATACCAGATGTTGCTCTGCGCCAGATCGACCAGTGCATCCATCACCGGTTTCAGCTTTCCATGACAGACGTCCTGATAGAACTCTTCGGTGAATGCCTTGAAATCGACCTTGATGGCATCCACCTCTCTTATTAGCTCCAGCCAGGGATCGTGATTTATATACGCTGCCGTAATCACCACGCTTTTGATGCCCCGTTTTCTTCCGGCCTTGGCGCAATCCAGCATGTATTCGTAGAATACTACCGGCTCGGAATAGGTGTAGGCGATGGATTTGCTCCCGCTCTCCTGGGCATAGGCGGCTATGTCCTCTGGGGGAAGGTAGTAAGTCCTCACCTGCTCCGGTCTCACCTGAGATATCTCCCAATTCTGGCAGAACTTGCAATTGATATTGCAGCCTGCGGTGGCGATAGAGAAGGCTTTGGTTCCCGGAAGGAAATGAAACAAGGGCTTTTTCTCGATGGGATCCACGTGGGCCGAGCAGGGATAGGAATGAACCAGGGTATAGTAGGCTCCGTTCTGATTCTCCCTGCATCCGCAATATCCCCTCTCCCTATCCCCTACCTTGCATTCCCTGGGGCAGAGCTCGCATTCGATCTCTTTGTGTTCAAGCTTCTTGTAATATCTGGCCTCTACCTGGGAAAGACCGGCCTGCGCGACCGATGCCGAAACGTCCCCACCGGAGTTGAGGATAGATCCTCCCGGCAGGATCCGGGGCAACATCATCCCACCGGCTGCTGCCAGCGAGCATTTCAGAAATCGTCTTCGGTCAAGTTTGTTCATGGAGCCGTTCCTCTACCTTCTCTAGCCTCAAACCTGTTGGTCAGGGGTACCCCTACCCCTGACCCTAATCTGCATCGGGGTAGGGTACCCCGATGCAACGATTTCAGATCTTCATCTCCACCAACTCTATCTCTTCTAATCTGGCTTTCCCCAGGTTATGTTGTCCATCGGCTGCGGTGAAGATGTGCTTTGGTTTTCTGCCCGCCTTCTCCAAGCTCGGCAGGCCGTGCTTGCGTCTGATCTTGTCTATGATTTGGTAACCTACAAAATCGACTGCCACCGGATCGTCAGCCACGATTATCCCCCCGAAATTCTCCGCCCACTGGGGATGATATGAAGGTCCACCATTATATTGCACCCGCAGGGCATCGCAGACCACGAGCCTTTGTTGTTCTCTTATCTGAGGCACCTGGTTCAAGTCGGCTACAAACGGATCACATCCGTCGTCATGATATTTATTCGGGTTGTGAATGGCGCCGAAGAAGTTTTTCAGAGCGCAGGTCACGCCGGAAAGATTGTGATCCTTCAAAACCGGAAGGTTTAACTGGACATTGGTGAAACTCTCCATTATCCGGCTCAGCAGGCTGCCCACGTTTTTATAATTAATCAAGTCTTGCGAGTAGCCCACGCCCTGGGCGTCCGTGCCAAAGCAGAGAAAACCATCTCCATTGGCATTCAGGGAGAATCCCACCTCCTGGAGCTCACGGGACGATCTGTCCCAGATGATAAGGTTCTTGTTTTTGACGTCGATGGCTTTCAGCAGGCTGGCGACGACCAAAGCTATCTCAGGGTGGGTGGAAGCCATGCGCCCCGCCAGGCAATTCACCTTCAGGCCCACTTTGTCTTTGGGTGAAAAATAATGTCTTATCGCATCTTCCGGCTTTGACTCGGAGGTGAGCCGGCAGAGTCCTCGATTAACCATTTGAGTCAGGAGCTTTGTGTCTACATTTCCTGAAGCTCTGATAACCCTTGAGCTCTTGACCACCACGACCTTTGATTTGCCCAAGATACTCCCTCGCAGCAAGCGTTATAAAGTTGGCTCGATATGGACTAACCGCTTCATACGAAATACGACCTGCTTAATCCGAGTATTGGGTAGGACGACCGATGCAGACACAACCATTCCCTTGCATTAGGAATGACATAGATGATTTTCCTGGGAGTGGCCCTACAGATTGCCAGCCTCGAAGGACAAGGAAACCTAACAGTGACAACGTGGAGTCACGTCTTTTCGTTTCCCAAATCTTTGAGCCAGCTTGCCGCTCCTAACAGATTTTCGGCCACAAAATCTGGCTTTTCATCCGGGTTCGAATCTGTCAGTTCATCCAGCACTTTCCTCCCGTATCCGGTCAACACCAAGACAGTGGTCGCTTCGATATTCTTGCCCAACTGTATGTCCGCAAGTTTATCCCCGATCACCACCGCATCTCTCAGGTCCAATTCGAGCTCCCTCACCGCTCTTTGAATCATTCCGGTCTTGGGTTTTCTGCAATCACAGTTATCATCCGGGTGATGAGGGCAGAAGTAGAGGCCATCCGCCGGAGCGCCCTGCTCTTCCAGGCGACGCAGGAGGCTCCGGTTTACGTCGCTGACCATTTTCTCAGTCAGGATTCCTCTTCCTATACCCGACTGATTGGAAACCACCACGATTTTGTAGCCCAAGCTACGAAGCATCTTTATAGCTTCAATAGAGCCCGGCACAAACTCGATCTGATCGGCCGTCTTGATGAAATCCTTTTCCTCGATTATGGTTCCGTCTCTATCCAGAAAGACTACCTTGGAAGGCATGGGCTGTGCTCCGAAAACCTCTCTCCCGGTATTCCCTAAAGTAACACTCTAAACTTTGAACTCTAAACTCTTAACTGTTAACGCCTTTCAATCCCCTTCTCTGTTATGTATGCGGTGACAAGTTCAGCGGGCGTGACGTCAAAAGCCGGGCAGTAGACATTTACTCCGGCGGGTGCGGTTTTTCTGCCAAAGGAATCCGTGACCTCTTCAGGTGATCTCTCCTCAATCTCTATCTTCCCACCATCGGAGATATTCGGATCGAAACTGGAGGTTGGAGCGGCCACATAGAATGGGATGCCATGATGGTGAGCCAGAACAGCCACGCTGTATGTTCCGATTTTGTTAGCCACGTCACCGTTGGCCGCCACCCTGTCGGCGCCCACTATGACGGAGTCGATCTTTCCGTTTCTCATCACCGAAGCCGCGGTGTTGTCGCAGATGAGCGTAACCTCTATTCCCTGCTGCTGAAGCTCCCATACGGTCAGCCTGGATCCCTGGAGCACCGGTCTGGTCTCATCCGAGAAGACCGAGATGCTCTTCCCCTGCCAGAAGGCCGTATAGATTATTCCCAGAGCAGTTCCGATTCCTCCCGTGGCCAGTGCTCCGGCATTGCAGTGGGTCAGGACCGTGTCACCGTCTTTGAGCAAGGTTGCGCCGAATTCTCCAATCTTTTCACACATCAACTTATCTTCCTCATGGATCGCGATCGCTTCCTGAAGAAGCAGCTGACTTACCTTCCCAGGACTTTCGTTTTTGTTTTTCTGAGCTACTCTTCTCATCCTCTCCAGTGCCCAGAAGAGATTTACCGCCGTGGGCCGGGTGCCAGCCAGAACGGAGACAACTCTGCTTAATTCATCCTCATGTTCCTTACGGCTTTGAAGTTCCCTGTTACGCAGACCCACCGCCACTCCAAAGGCTGCCGCAATCCCAATGGCCGGTGCGCCTCTCACCTTCAGGTCTTTGATGGCCGAGGCGACTTTGTCCACCGTATCGCACTCAAGATAGACTGTCTCTTGCGGGAGTCTGGTCTGATCCAGAATCCTCAAGTGGTCGTCCGCCCACTCCAGGGTCTTGAATTTGAGTCTGTCGGACAACGACATTTTTTACCCTTCTTACTCCTGATCTGGACCTTGCAAGGAAGCTGAGGGAAATACGCTTTTCCGGGGAAGCTTCTCGAATCTGACGAAATCTATTCCCCCATTATCTGTACCACGATCTCCCTTTGTCTTCTGCGGTTGTCGAAGTCTATCAGAATGATCTGCTGCCAGGTTCCCAGAATCATCTTCCCGCTCACAAACGGTATTGTGAAGAAGGACTTGACTAAGGCGGCTCTCACGTGAGAGTGACCATTCCCATCTCCCCAGGTTAGATTATGCTGATAATCAACTCCCCTGGGGATGATCTTCTCGTAGAATTCCGGCAGGTCCTTGAGCAATCCCGGTTCGTATTCTGTAGTGGTTATCCCGGCAGTCGAACCTGGTATAAACACCGTCACGGTTCCGTTTGACAACTCTGCCTCCCTTAGGGCGTTGGCCACCTGCGAGGTAATATCTATGATGTCGGTATCTCCCCTGGTCTTGACGGAAAAGGTTTTGGTTACTACACTCATGCGCAGTGTCCCTTCGAAAGTGTGGCTTATTCGGTAGATCTATTCTCGTTCAAATCAAAAAAACAAAAGCAGGCGAAAAGTCAAGAGAAATGAAAAAGTAACCGTTTCCTAAGCTTCCATAGGAGAGGCAACCTCTTGCCATTGCAGTGGTTCCTGAATTCTGCCGACTAAAGGATATAGAATGCCGCCACTGGTGCCGAGCAACATACGGCAGATTGCTCTTGTTAACATCCAGAACTTCGGTATATTACATATAGACTTGTGTTTCCTCACGAATCTACGGACTTGAGGAGATAAGTTGAAGAAACTTTTGGTCGTTTGGGGTTTTTGTTGTTACGTGTTTGCGGTCTCAGCCTGGGCTGGCCCCACCTATCTCATCAGGATTGATGGTATAAACCAGGCAAAAGTGGATCAAATAGGAAACACCAAAATTGAGATCTATGCCAAGACCGCGGGTTTCTGGGTTGCGGGGGCGAGCAGAGAAGATCTGCGGCTATTGACAAGACAGCGGATGAGTTTTCAGATATTAGATGAGGAGGGAGTTACAGGTGAGTATTACCTGATCTCAGCGGAACCTCCTGAGAAGATCAACTTACAGGTAGAAAAGATAAAGGCTAAATCGCAGCTTCTGTTTGCCGACGAGGACATTGCCGTGGTAAAAGGAAACCCTACGAATATTGAAAAGCTGACATTCTCGGGATTCGGCCTGAGAAAGATACACCTGAAACCTCTGCCTTTACATTCAACGGCGCCTATTCCCTTCTATCTGGAGTCTCTTTCCCCGGAACATGCTCCCTTGATACAACGGATAGTGAACCAGGTCGATCAAGCTCAACTCTTTTCCTGGGTCGATGAGCTCACTGGTGAGGATGCCGTCTTAATCGGAGGAGTCGAGGATTCCATTAAAACAAGATATTCCTGGAGCGATGGGGTCTTTAAGGCAGCCTATTATCTAAAGGAGAGGTTCGAGGAGATGGGTCTTTCCGCTGAGTTCGACACTTTTCAGGTCGGTGCGCCTACAGCTTATCTTTTGGATGTCGTCTCCAGCCCTGACGGTCAAAAGGCCTGGTCGGTCAGCCTCGGCGGGGGAATCATAAAGACCACCGATGGAGGAGATCATTGGGGCCTGGTTGAGGAGACTGAGGATTTAACCCTGTGGGATATCTGCCGGGTGGACGACGACACTCTGTGGTCGGTTGGCAAAAGAGGCATTATTGTCAGATCCACTGATGGGGGAAATACCTGGGAGAACAGAAGCAAGCCCGAATTCAGTGGGATAGATTTCAGGGGTAGCTACTTCGCAGATGCAGATCGTGGCTGGGTAGTAGGAGACGAGAGAGTTCTGTTTACCTCGGACGCAGGCGAGAATTGGACCGAGCAAGCCCGGGTGGCTGGTGTCGGGCTATATGACATAGACTTCGTAAGTCCCCATCAAGGATGGGCGGTGGGTGCAAACGGGACTATTCTGCACACCACCGACGGCGGGACAAACTGGAGTCCTCAGATTAGCCCCACCTTCGTTCGATTAAAGAGCGTGGATTTCGTAGACCATCTAAATGGCTGGGCTATGGGCGATGATGGATGGGCAATCTATACCACAAACGGAGGGCTAATCTGGACTCGAAAAACCCTTCCTACTTCGAGCGATCTTAACAACATCGACTTTGTCGATAGCCTGCACGGATGGATGGTTGGATCGGACGGAAGCGTTTTCTATACATCCGACCTCGGAGCTAATTGGATTTCCCAGCAGTCGAATAGCTATTACCTCTATGGTGTCGACTTCGCCGATACATTGACTGGTTGGGCTACCGGCTATAATGACGTGATCAAGACCACCAACGGAGGGCAAACTTGGTTCTCTCAATACGAGAATGTGGAACAACCACACCTCTTGAATGTCGTAGGCACAATTGAGGGTCTATGCTATCCTGGAAGGCAGTTCTTGATAACCGGGCACTACGATGATCTGTCTGAGGTTCCGGACCACTGGGCACCAGGTGCGGATGATAATGCCTCAAGTGTAGTCTCGCTTTTGGCCACCGCCTCCATTTTGAAAGATTATCCACTAACCAACACGGTGAAGCTCGTCGCTTTCTCAGGCGAGGAACAGGGGCTCCTCGGTTCGGCTGCATATGCTGAGGAGGCTTTCGACCGGGGAGATACCATCCTGGGAGTTCTAAACTGCGACATGATTGCCTACGATGGCAACGGCGACGGCGTAATGGAGGTGCATAGCGGTATTCCCGAGGAGAATCAAACCTTGGCTGACATCCTGATTGGAGCCATTTCGGACTACGGGTTGAACTTGATTCCTCAGAAGATAACCGACGGCGCCTCCCACAGCTCTGACCACGCCTCATTCTGGAGTTATGGATTCCCGGCTATCTTGGGACATGAAGACTACCAGGATCGAAACCCGGACATGCACACGACGCAGGATAGGGTATCCTCTTTCGACAGCGCCTATTATGTCGATTTTGTGAAGGCAGCCGTCGCCACCATATCGATTTTGGGTGATCCTTTTGTTTTTGGCGACGCAAGCGGAGATGGTCTGATAGACCTTGGTGATATGGTCTACCTGGTGAACTATCTGTATAGAGACGGACCTGCTCCCGAACCGCCACGAGCTGGTGACGCCAATTGCGACGGGATCGTTGACTTAGGCGACGTGATATATCTGACCAATTACCTTTTCAAGGGTGGTCCTCCTCCAGACTGTTAGTCCCCGCATGTCAATCTATTCTACTGAATATGAAAGAGCTCCCACCTTGACCGAATCGAGGCTCTTCTTCTTAAAGGATCATTAAAGGCTCCGAGGAAAGAGTGAAGTGCGGGGCAAGCTGCTTTCGTCTAAGCTGATGGGAAGAAGATTTTTGTTGATTTTTTTCAGCTACACTCTTATTTATAGATAGCACCGGATCATAGATGAACCTTCACCGAGCGCAAAGGTGAGTCGTGAATATCCAGTTCTCCAAAAATAAGCACACCCCTTTTGTGGGAAGGGAAAACGAGCTAAAGACTCTGGAGGGGTTCTTTGATTCCATTCTGGAGAACCGGGGGAGTTTTGTCTTGATCCAGGGAGAGACGGGGATAGGCAAAACCAGATTGGTGGAGCAATTTCTGGAGCGAATACAGCCACGTGGGGTCACTGTGATCCGGGGGCATGGATATCACAAGGAGATATCACCTTACCGGCTGTTCTCCGAGATGCTCCGCAGCTACTTCTCCTCGATCAACTACGACACCCGATACTTGGCGCCGCTATTGGATAACCTGACCCTGGCCCTGCTGGAGAAGATAGTCCCGGAGATTGAGGAATACATCCCGTTCGATATCTCCCGCATCAGCGCTCCTCCCCTTTCGCCCAAGGAAGAGAAGCAGAGGTTTTACGACATGCTTTTGCTCTTCTTTTCCAAGCTCTCCCACCGGTATCCTCTGATTCTCGACATCGAGGACCTTCACTGGCTGGAGGCGGACACGCTGGAGCTTCTGAGATATTTGATCTGCAATTTCAGGAGATCACCCATCTTAG
>CBDUQU010000053.1:0-18835 GCA_965369445.1 uncultured bacterium
GATGCACCAGATGTACCAGAAGCACCGGTCAAACATCTCCGCTTGCGGTGAATCCTTCAGATGAATCCGCCTGCGGTGAATCCTTCAGATGAATCCGCTTGCGGTGAATCCTTCAGATGAATCCGTTGCAGAAAGGATTTAGGTGTTTCTCCCTTGTATTTCACTTGACCCCTCGAATCCTTGACCCCTTTTCCGCAAAAGACTGATTCGTCTTTGTTATCCATCTCTGCAACTAATTCAGAAATGATCAATTTTGTAAAACAGCCATCCCCATGTCCCGCACGTCCCCCATGTCCCCCAAGTTCATAGGCGGGGGTTTGCAGCCCCGCAATTGTAAAGGTTACCGAAATGAAAAAGCCCTCCGCATTTAGCGAAGGGCTTTTTCTCTTGAAAACTTTTGGGGATTTTTTAGTTGAGGTAAGCACGCAGGGACTTGCTGCGGGAGGCGTGTCTTAATCTTCGGATAGCCTTCTCCTTTATCTGTCTTACCCTCTCCCGGGTCAAGCTGAATCTGGTTCCGATCTCCTCTAAGGTCAGCGCCTTCTCGGCGTTTAAACCGAAATAGAGATTGATCACCTCGGACTCTCGGGCAGAGAGCGTATTCAGCGCTCTTTCGATCTCCAGCTTCAAAGACTCGGTCAACAGATCCTCATCCGGCGCCGCTTGATATTCATCCTCCAGCACGTCCATGAGGCTGTTGTCCTCGGAGACCGAAAATGGCGCATCCAAAGACAGATGGCTGTTGGAGATTTTAAGGGTATCCGAGACCTCCACAGCAGATAGCTCCAGTTCCCTGGCGATCTCGTCCGGTGAGGGCTCTCTTCCATACTCCTGCTGCAGTGAGCTGGAGATTTTGCCTATCTTGTGCAAAGTTCCCACCCGGTTCAGAGGCAGCCGTACAATTCGCGACTGCTCGGCCAGTGACTGGAGTATCGCCTGCCTGATCCACCACACCGCATAGGAGATGAACTTAAACCCTCGGGTCTCGTCAAATCTTTTGGCTGCTTTGATCAGCCCTATGTTACCCTCGTTGATCAGATCAGACAAGGATAGACCCTGGTTCTGATATTGCTTGGCTACGGAGACCACGAACCTCAAGTTGGCCTTGGTTAATTGCTCTAAGGCACTGTGATCTCCCAGCTTGATCAGCTGGGCTAAGCGCACCTCCTCTGCTGCGTTGATCAGAGGAGTCTCTCCTATTTCCCTTAGGTAAAGATCCAGGGATCTATCTTCCTCCCTGTATCTTCTTGCCTGCTTTGCCAATTTTGCGACCTCTCCTCCTTTGCTTCAGGCCCCGCCAACAACGGGGATTAAGGTTGATGGTTACGATATACTAAAAGACGTTATCCAGGCTTAACCGCTGTGAAGAGCGGTTCTCCATTTCTATAGACTAACAAAAGAACGGCCTTCTTCTTCTCCTTCAGAGCGGTCACCGCCTTCCGGTAGTCATCTGAATCCTCGATTTCCCGGTCGTCCATCTTCACTATGACGTCACCAACGCGCAGGCCTCCCTCTTCGGCAGCGCTCCCGGGGTCGACCTGCACCACTATCACTCCCGGTTTGAATTTCACGTTATACTGACCGGCCAAATCTCTGGTGGAGGTGCTCACCTGCAGGCCCAGCCACTCCTCATCCTTTTCCTCTTGCGGCGGCGGTCCTCCCGGTCTGGATACGAACAGATCCCGGTCGGCCAAGGTGAGATTCTTGCTCAGCCTCTTGCCTTCCCTAAGGATTTCGAGGGTGATCTCCTGCCCCGGCTCTTCTGCGGCCACCATCATCATGAGTGCCTGTCCGTTTACCACTTTCTTCCCGTTGAACCCGGTTATGACGTCACCGATTTTCACCCCTGCCTTTTCCGCAGGCGTTCCCGGCTCGACTTCCCGCACCAACACCCCCTCGGTCGAAGGGAGATCTAAAGCGTCTGCCGTGCTCCAATTTATATCCTGAAGGCCTATTCCTATGAATCCTCTGGAGACTTTGCCCTTTTCCACCAGATCGGGGATCACCGACTTGGCCAAACTTATGGGGATGGCGAATCCTATCCCTATGTTGAACCCCACGCCGGTGGGGTTGGTGATGGCAGAATTTATACCCACTACCTCTCCGCGGATGTTTACCAGGGGTCCACCACTGTTTCCCGGGTTGATGGAAGCATCGGTCTGAATGTAGTTCTGATACTGGGGCGTATCCTCCGGGCCAAAATAAAGGTTTCCCCGTCCCTTGGCGCTGACCACTCCCACGGTGACGGTTCTGTCCAAGCCCAGCTCGGGAAAGGGATTCCCGATAGCCATGACCCATTCTCCCACCTTGAGAGCGTCCGAGTCGCCCAGCTCGGCGGCGGGAAGCTTTTCGTCCACCTCGATCTTGAGCACGGCAATGTCGGTATCTTTGTCCAGACCCACCACCTTGGCGGTGTGCTGGGTGCCGTCGGGCAGCTTGACCGATATGTTGTCTGCGCCCGAAACCACGTGGTTGTTGGTCAGAATATAGCCGTCTTCCCTGAAGATGAAGCCGGAGCCCAAGCTCTGGCCCCGGTGAGTGGGCGGCCTTCTCTCCGGAACCTCTCCGAAGAACCGGCGGAAGAAATCATCGAATGGGGAGAAGTCGTGAAAGCGTCCCCCCTTTACTACCTTTTCGGCTCTTATGTTCACCACCGCCGGACTGACCTTCTCCGCCACCCTCACAAACGGGCTTTCCGACCCGGAGAGAAATGCCTCCTTGGTAGGGAGGAACTCATCCGCTGTGGGCGTTGCTTCTTCGGAAGCGGCATTCGCCCGAGAGTCTGCCTGTGAAGACGGAGGCCAGTCGCAGCCAAATGCGAGCAGTATGCCGAGCCCCGCGAGGAGAATAGTGAAGACGACAAGAAGGAAGGGCTTTACTGGTTTAAAGAAGCGTTCGCTATAGTTCAAACCGTCCACCCCAAAAAGACCTGAAACTCTATCAAAAGGACATTGCGCCCCGGCAACTTATGAAAAATCTATGTGATCTTTCGCAAGTCCAATTTCCTCATCAACTCCCAACCCAACTCCTTCCGCCTCCCCTGCTTGCAAAAGCATGAAGACCAAACGCAACATAATATACGCTTAAAGTCAAAATCTGTTGCAGGCACCGTCCAAAAATCTTTGTATTTCTTGCATTCTCGTAGCGTTAGCAGGAAAGACCTGTGGGGAGAAACACCAGAACCTAACTTAAGTTAGGTTCTGGTGCTCCCCTCCCACGCCGCCGCGGATGAAGTCCGCTCTTCCCCGCCGGAGGCAGGCTGCTATCCCGACGTCTCCCGGATTAACCTCTGATTTCAATTCTTTTCACTTGACCCGACAGGTTGCCGATTCATATAATGACTCCGTATAAAGAATGAGTCAGATTTTGCGTTTTTAACAAGAAGGTTCGAATCCGTCAGGAGGATATATGAAAAAGCTGATTCTATTGATTTTTGTGTTCGTAGGGTCTTCTTATCTCTGCCTAAACATGGTCAATCCCGGCACTGCCGCCGGAGAGGATGACAGCAAGACCCTGAAACTTTTCGATGATCTACAGAGAACCATCATCTCAGTATCGGACGCCATCAAACCCGCGGTGGTGCACATCGAGGTGGTGAAAAAGACCGGCCAGATAAAATATAAATCAATGGCCTCCGGGTTAGTCGTGGACAGGAAGGGGTTTATTCTCACCAACGATCACGTGGTGAACGATGCCAAAAGCGTAACCGTGACCCTTCCCAGCAAGATCGAATATCCGGCTGAGATCATCGGGACCGACAAGCAGACCGATTTAGCCTTAATCAAGATAGTGACCGAAGAGGAGCTTTTTGTGGCAAAGCTGGGTAACTCCGACGACGTGCAGGTGGGGGAATGGGTGATTGCGGTGGGCAACCCCTTTGGGTTCGACCGCACCGTCTCGTTAGGCATAGTCAGCGGCAAGGGAAGGGTGCTTGCCAATCTCCCCCTCGAGACCCAGTTGATCAACGATTTCATCCAGACCGATGCGGCCATCGACCCCGGCTCGTCCGGCGGACCATTGGTGAATCTCAGAGGCGAGGTGATCGGCATAAACTCCATCGGATTCGGCCGGGGGCAGGGCTTCACCATTCCCATAAACACGGCCAACGAAGTAAAGGACAAGCTCTTAATCAGCGGCACCATCCAGCGGGGCTGGCTGGGCGTGGCCATCCAGCCCTTAAGCCGGGACTACGCCCGCTACTTCGACGATCCGGAGCAGGAGGGAATCCTGATCGCGGACATCATTCCCGACTCACCGGCCCAAAGAGCTGGTCTGCTTCCCGGCGACATAGTATGTGAGTATGACGGTGAGAAAGTATCAGCGGAGAAAGAGGACGATTTGAACAAGTTCCGGGTTTTAGTCTCGCAGACCGAGGTGGGAGCTCCGGCCCGGCTGAAGATCGCAAGAGACGGCAAGGATACCAGCATCACCATTGAGATCTCGAAGCAGCCCAAGGTGAAGGCGGACGAATTCGAGGCCGAATGGGGTATAACCGTCAAGGAGATCACCGACGCCATGTACCGCCAGAATATGCTGGAGGACAGGGAGGGAGTAATGGTCTCCTTCGTGGAGGTAGGAGGAGTGGCCAGCACCGCCCTGTTGCGAGAAGGTGACGTGATCAAGAAGGTGGAGAAGTTCGAGATCAAGAGCTTGGATGATTTCAAGGCAAGCGCAGAGCAGGTTAAGGATAAAGAGCAGATAATGCTCACCGTGATGAGAGGGAAGAACCTAAGATTCGTTTTGCTGCTCCCCAAACAAGAGGAGAAAGGGGCCACACCTTAGAAGGACCCCCGCCATGTTCGCGGGCATAGCAGATCACATTTGGAGTTGGGGGGAGATTCTAAGCATCGCACATTAGCGAAGCTTGTTGATCTTTATTGCATTCTTCTCAACATTGAAGATCACTTCATACCTGTCAAAGAAACCTATCGTTCCAAGCACTCCATACGGCAAATGTGGCTCATCGGGTTCGCAGGTGAAAGCAGCATAACATTTATGTTCCCAGCCCCCGATTTCAACGATGACGTTATGGAAGTATGCAGTCCGAATTCCCCCGGCGGCCCCCCGGAATTCGATTTCTCTTCCAGCAGGAATTTCTATGCCAAGCCTTTCCCCCATCCATTTGGGGAACATACAATGGTCTGCCCCGGTATCCAAAAGCGCAAGCGTGCGAAGACGCTCACTCTGATATTTAATAGCGATATGAATGGTGGGACGAAGAGCCCAAAGCCTGTTCGGAAAAGCATCGCAGGGGGGACAGGGCCATTTCTTGAAGTCAAACTTCATTAAATAATGTAGCTCATGGCTTTTGTGGGTACCCTTATCAAGATGGGGTCATCTTCTCCTTTTTGCGAAGCTCTGTTGACAGCCTCTTCGGCGGAGTTTCCACTGCCACTGATCGTGAACTGTCCTTGCTTGAGGGAAAGGGCTACCCACTTGCCCTCGAGGCCCTTAAGGATTTTGGACATATCGATATAGGGTTTCTTCTTTGCCACGCGCATTTCACCTCTCCTTTTCTTTATCGGTCGAGCTAAAAGGAGAAATTAACCAGCAAATCCCGAATCTGGGTCCATTAAGCTCTTAGACAGTTAATTGCGAATCAGCCACTTGAGTCGGTGTATGTTTTTCATTTTACTTCCAACTTATTATACGTGTATCCGGCATTTTGTCAACAAAAAAATGTAGTGCACGTTTGGGCAGGGGGACTCAAGACAGTTCTTCAAAAGAAGGATGCAAAACAGCCTCCTCCGGCGGGGGGCGGACCTAAGACTCTCGTGGCTGCAATCAAAGCTTGCCTCCTTTGGTGAGTTATTCATACTTCGACATTGGCGCCGGACTTGCTGGCGAAACAGGCGTTTCTGGCAGATGGGACAGGGGTCCTAACGCCTGTTTGCCAGAAAGGGGCTGGGGCGTAGTCCTTTCCACCCCAACAGGAAGCTTTTTCGGCGGCATTGGCGAAACCGGCGTAACTGGGCTTTCTGGGCTTTCTGGTGTTCATTTTGAAAAATTTTTTATCACCTGTAATCATGTGCTCGCCTTTATCCCCTTCCTACCGAGAGGGATAGGTGTATCCCTCCATGAGTTGTTAGTGGTGAGAAGGGAAATCGAAGAAGTTTGATTCTGTGAATGTGAACGTTCCTTTCCCGCATATAACTCTCCTCAATCACACTCGGGTTATCTCGATCACCTTCAAGATTGTGGCGAAATTGCCTTTTGAGGTTGAGTTCAAACCGTTGCTCTCCCGCAGCTGAGTGCCGGGCCACCCGTCTACCGGGAACTCACCCCCTTGATCCCCTTCAGGGCGAATCCCTTCAGGGTGAACCCCTCTCTTAAGAAGAGAGGGGGCACGGAAGTGAGTTCAAACCTTTACTCTCTCACAGCAGAGCTGTGGGGCACCCGTCCTAGGTGACATAGACGATAAGGACTATGATTAGCCCCAGAAACCAGCCAAGCGTGAGTAACCATGGCACGTAACAGCCCATTAGTATAGTGGATGATAAGTTCCTCTTACGCATAAACCGCGATAATGGCCGGTCTTTGATAAAGTCAAGCCGCAATTTCTCCTCGGGGACGAATTCGAGCAGTTCGGGGGTCTCGAGTTTGCGACCGATGGTTCTGATGAAATCCGCGGCTTCGGTTGAGCACAACAGCCACAGCACGTTCATCGTGAGAACGATCACGGCGATGCACAACCGGATCCATGGCGTGATGCCCTGAAGGCCGACGGCTACGGCCGCCAAGCCGTTCACTGTGAGAACAACACCCATGCGGGTGTACAAAAGCTGATCCTCATATTTCCGTTGTTGAAGGTACCACCTCGCTTTCGCCTTCCGGTCATCCTTGGTGTTCGACTGGTCCGACATCGTGCCACTCTCCTCTTCTCAGCTCGCTGAGGTCTTGGCCGCCCAGGCCGGTGTGCCCTGGCAGCCTCAAAGGTCACTTGCCCTGCGCACCTGACAAATGAGCGGTGTCAGGAGCACGGGGCAGCTGACCTACTCCCGGGCTGGACGCCTTTCCTTTACAAGCGTGCAAAGATGTTCCGCACTTCGCCATTTGAGGTAGCATTAGAAAATGAGGCGACTACATCGCCGTGAGTTGTCCCCCGCCTCAGTTGGATTTCACGTGTTTCGTGGTTGTATGACAGTGCGTATCTTTGACCCCCGACCCGGAACCACAGGACGTTTTTCATTTCTCCTTCTATAGCCATAACCTCCACCGGCTGGTTGTCTTTTCGCCAAACAACCCCGCCAGCTATAGAAAGGCAGACTTCGTTCACGGTTTGCGCGTGATCATCTGCGCGACCCACGACACCCTGAAGGTAATCCCGTAGCACATCGATGTCGGTTACTTCCTGGGGCATATGTCCTCCTCCTTTTCTTTTGTGAACCTTGGTAATCTGGTGTGCACGTTACAACTTCTGCGAGCGCCTAGACGGTGCCAGGAGCACGGGATTCCCATCTTACAGGTTACCCGCAACGTTTTCTCACACCGTATCCCTTCGAAGTACTTTCATGGCCGCGGAGACAACAGCCCTGGCATCTTGTTCCAACACCTCATACGAAGGTGCATTCCTCTGCGTCGACCGGAACTCAATCGAATCATTCGCAAGTGGCCTTCGAAAATGTGTCGCTGGGTTGCGAGTACGTCGGATCCGGTCAAGCGCGGCGGCCTCGTCGTGGGTCAGCATGCCAAGCTCCCGGGCTTCACCAAGGAGCGTTTTTATACCCGCTCGCTCCAGATCGTCCCGGCCAGCCGCGAAAAACTTCCCAGCCAGCGTGTGCTCGATGTAGGCGAGGCCGAGTATGATTGCAGCCAGGAACTGGCCATAGGCGAAGCAGTAGCGCATCTCCTCAAAGAGGAACCTCGACATCATCCCACCCGGAAACGTCAAGTACTCGGCAGGCGGCAGTACCGAGGCAAGCCATTCCAAGCGAGCGAGACGGCCACCACGGCAGGCGGTATCTTCGTGAGAGAGCCAGGCTTCAGGTTCTGTTGGTGTGTCGGGCATTTGAGTCGGTGTTACTATGGTTCATGCCGTTTCCGAATAGCATCTCCATGCGCAGGCAGTGCAATACGTGCACGACCCTTCCGCAAGCTTCGGCCTATGCTTCCCGCAGCTTGGATGTCCTGCGCACCTGACAAAGGAATGGTGTCAGGAGCACGCGGCTCCTGACCGACAACTGCTCAAGTACGGCTGACATGCAAGCACCTTCGCGTGAACTGTGGTCCCCCAAATACCTCCTCACACGAGACTGAAGTCTTGTACTCCTCATCAGTTATGATCAAAACATCTGATACGCCCGCTTTCTTGGTTCTCTTGCTCTTGAACCAGTCTAAATAAGGGTTGAGGTGTGAGGCTATTTGGTTCTTGGTGGTGTTCGGACGTTCTGTTAGAACAATCAGCAACTTCGAACAGTATCCTCCGTCTTCGCAGAATTTCTCCGCCTTCGTCAGGTCGCCCACCAAGGTCTTTCGTGACGGGGTGGTCTCGACTTCGATTATGAAAACCACCTGATTTCCATTGCTGAACAGAACTAAATCTGGACGATACCCCTCGCACACCTTTGATCCGAACGCGGCAGGTCGGAGGCTACCGAATTGATGTTCCAGTTGTTTGAATTGTTCCTCTTTCATGGTAGCACCCTGGCCTCAGTGGGCCGCGCCACCGACAAATGAATGGTGTGAGGGGCACGGGCCTTCTGACCTACAGCATCGAGACGGTGAGGAACCTATGCGGTTTCTTGCTCCCCCCATAGATCGAAAGTGGACACCAATTCGGGAATATTGTGGCGCTCCGCAATCTTTCGAGTGACTTCAAAAAAGTGCCGTAATGTCTCTTCATTCTTGACTTTTGATTCCGCAACCGCCAACTCGGCAAGCTCCGATTTGCTGCCTAACCCCTGAATTCTCAATGTAAATCTTTGTAATTCGTGGTCGAACCGGCGGCGCATAACAACGAAAGGATACCAAAACAAAAGCCCAAAGTAGACAGCTGTAATAAGAGCCCAGCCTGCTATACGAGCGCGTAATATGTTTCGGTGCGCCCGTTTTGTTAATTCGGTTAGTTCATCTTCTAAGCGTGCAACTTCCTTATCAATATCACGCCGCATCTGATCAGTATCTTGGATTTCTTGTAGTCTAGTCCATGCTTGACGAATTTCGTATTCAGCGTCGTCAGCTATCATTAAAAGAGACCCACCAATAATAAAAGGCACTAGGAGAGCGAAAAATGCCAGAATAGCTGTATCAGTTGCCACTGCCTTACCACGGACTGCGCCAACAAAAGCACGCACATATCGCCATCTAATCCACCCGCGTCGCTTCCTACTCAAATAGGATCGGATCTTATCTTCCCGCTGGGCAAACAGAAGCCCATACACGACTGCTATGATCGCACTCCCCAAGAGCCCGTAAAAGAATGCACTCGGCATAGACTTGTGTCCTCGATTCTCGTTCTGTCAGGTCCTACGCGCCCGGCGGGCACGGCCTCGGCGGCAGGCAAAGACACCCAACCACATCGCCCGTAAGCTGTCACTTACCAGATAGCCAATGGACATTATAATCACTCATGCACCCTTGTCAACCACTTTCTAAACTACTTCCCCGCTCGGTTCTGTGCCTATCGCGCTCCCAAACCCGTGAGGAACCCTGAGCCGTTCGCCAGGTCAGCGACCTGGTGAGCACAAGGCAGCGCCTGATTTGGGTGAAGGATCTCTCGGTAGGGGTCGCATTCCCTACGGGTCTGAAGGACATGCGATTCCGCCTATGGTGGGATGTATCCACCCGGCGCCTTTGGTGGGGCTTTGTTAGCCGCGGGCTGGATGAGCAGACGCCCATACGCCCTACAGGCCTGCAGGGGGCTCGTGTGAGCTCTCGTCCGTGAGGCAGCGGTTTGCTGTCGAAAAATGTTGACAAGATCAGGGGGTGTGTATATATTTGTTGTTTCGCAAATTGGAGTTCGTGCGAAAGGAATCGAGATTTCAGTTAGACGGGGTAAGTGCTTGATTGGCTGCCCCCAGGAGTAACAAGAAAGAGAGCCAACATTAACAACCACGCACCATTTTGAGGAGGTTTTATGGCAGACGCAAAGGTTTACAAGAACTTCATTAACGGCGAATGGGTGGATTCAGTCACCGGGAAAACGTTCGAGAACCGAAATCCGGCGGACAACCGCGAACTCTTAGGACTCTTTCAGGCCTCGAACGAGGAGGACGTGAAGCGGGCGATCGATGCCGCCAAGGAGGCCTACAAGAAGTGGAGATTGGTCCCTGCTCCGAAAAGGGGAGAGATCATCTTCCGCTTGGGAGAAATTCTGGTAAGGAACAAAGAGGATTGGTCCCGCCAGATGACCCAGGAGATGGGCAAGATCTTAAAGGAGACCCGGGGTGACACCCAGGAAGCCATCGACATGAGCTACTACATGGCGGGTGAGGGAAGAAGGCAGTTTGGCCTGACCACCCCGTCGGAGCTGCCCAATAAGTTCATGATGTCGGTGCGCATGCCCTTAGGCGTCTGTGGTCTCATCACTCCCTGGAACTTCCCCATGGCCATCCCCTCCTGGAAGATGCTGCCGGCATTGGTCTGCGGGAACACGTTGGTGCTCAAACCGGCTACCTTCACCCCGCTTTCCGCCTTGAATTTGGTGAAGGCCTGCGAGGAGGCGGGCGTGCCCAAAGGCGTGGTCAACTTTGTCACCGGATCGGGAGGTGCGGTAGGGACGCCCCTGATGAAGTCAGACGACGTAAAGGTGGTCTCCTTTACCGGGTCGACGGAGGTGGGCCGGATGGTCTCTATGGCCTGCGCCCCCAGCTTCAAGCACAGCAACTTAGAGATGGGCGGAAAGAACGCCCAGATGGTGATGGACGACGCCAAACTCGAGCTGGCGGTGGAAGGAGCCTTGTGGGGCGGATTCGGCACCACCGGCCAGAGATGCACCGCCACCTCCAGGGTGATCGTGCACAAGAAGGTGATGAAGGAGTTCATCGACCGGTTTGTGGCCCGGGTCAAGGCTCTGAAGATAGGCAATGGTTTGGATGAGAGCGTGGAGATGGGTCCGCTGGTGTGCGACGATCAGCTCAAGACGGTAATGAAATACGTGGAGATCGGCAAGAAGGAGGCCAAGCTTCTCTGCGGCGGCAACCCGCTGACCTCCGGTGATTACGCTCATGGACATTTCCACGAGCCGACCGCCTTCGGAGACGTGGATCCGCATGCCACCATAGCCCAGGAGGAGATTTTCGGCCCGGTGGTATCAATCATTGCCTGCGACAGCTTAGAGCACGCCATAGAAATCAACAACGACACCATTTATGGGCTTTCCGCCTCAGTGTTTACCCAGGACGTGAACCGGGCCTTCGCAGCCATGAGAGACGCCTATACCGGAATCTTCTATGTCAACTCCTCCACCATCGGGGCCGAGGTTCATCTCCCCTTCGGCGGCACCAACCAGACCGGAAACGGGCACCGCGAGTCGGGCACTGCGGCACTGGACCTTTTCTCCGAGTGGAAGGCGATTTACGTGGACTACAGCGGGAAGCTGCAGAAGGCTCAGATCGATGACGTAACCGCGTAACTGTTGCATGGTAGATATGTTAAGATGAACCGGTGGGCGTCCTTTAAGGGACGCCCGCCAGCATTTAGGTTTTATCGAACAGGCAGTACAGGGCCAGTCATTGCGAGGGCGAATGCCCGACGCAATCTGCATGGGTCGAAGAGATTGTTTAGCTATAGCTCGCGATGACAGAGAAAGAGAGATTGCTTCACTTCGTTCGCAATGACACCAAAAAGAGACCCGTCATTGCGAGGAGTCCATATGGACGACGAAGCAATCTTTCCAGGTTGAAGGGATTGCTTCGTCCCCCGTACGGGGGACTCGCAATGACAGAAAGTGTCTGAAGAAGAATACAACTGAAGCAAAGCTAACTTCATCCTCAAGTCAAGGAAGGTTTATGCGAAAGAAGAAGGTTCTGATAATGGGCGCCGCGGGGCGGGATTTTCATAATTTCAATACCGTCTTCAGAGATAACCGCCAGTACGAGGTGATCGCCTTCACCGCCACCCAGATACCCAATATCCACGGTCGAAAATATCCGGCTAAGCTGGCGGGCAAGCTCTATCCGAAAGGAATCCCCATCCTCCCGGAAGCGGATCTGGTGAAACTCATAAAGAAGCACGAGATCGATGAGGTGGTTTTCTCGTACAGCGACGTGCCTTACGAATACGTGATGCATATGTGCGCCTGGGTGATGGCGGCAGGAGCAGACTTCAAGCTCCTGGGGATGGGCAGCACCGCCCTCAAATCCAAACGGCTGGTGATAGCGGTCTGTGCCGTTAGAACGGGAAGTGGAAAGAGCCAGACTACTCGTAAGGTGTGCCAGATTCTTAAAGATAAGGGAATGGAAGTGGTGGCGATCAGACACCCCATGCCCTATGGCGACCTGACTAAGCAAATCTGCCAGCGATTCGCTTCTCTTGCTGATATGGATAAGTACGACTGCACCATCGAGGAGAGGGAGGAATACGAGCCTCACATCCGTCAGGAGACGGTGGTCTACGCGGGGGTGGACTATGGGGTCATCCTGAAGGAGGCGGAGAAGGAGGCAGATGTGATGGTGTGGGATGGCGGAAACAACGACATCCCCTTCTACCAGCCGGATCTCCACATAACGGTAGTTGACCCGCACCGGCCAGGCGACGAGCTCTCCTATTTTCCAGGGGGAACAAACCTGCTTTTAGCCGACGTGGTTCTGATAAACAAAGTGGACTCGGCCGACTATGAGAACATCCAGCAGGTTCGATTCAACGTCAGAGAGACAAATCCAAGCGCAATTATGATCGAGGCGGCCTCGCCCATATCGGTGGATCATCCCGAAAGGATTCGAGGGAAAAGCGTGCTGGTGGTGGAAGATGGACCCACCTTAACCCATGGTGGAATGACTTACGGCGCCGGTGTGATAGCTGCACAGAAGTTCGGAGCGAAGGACATGGTCGATCCCCGGCCCTGGGTGAAGGGCGCGATAAAGGAAGCATTCGAAAAATATCCCGATATCGGTACGCTTCTGCCGGCCTTAGGCTACGATGAGAAGCAGATAAAGGATTTGCAGAAGACCATCAACGCCATCCCCTGCGATTCGGTGGTCATAGGCACACCCATAGACCTAACCCGGGTGCTCAAGATCAATAAACCGTCGGTCAGGGTGCGGTATGAACTGCAGGAGATCGGAAAGCCGGATTTAGAAGAGGTTGTGGGCAAGCTGTTGAAGAAAAAACGATGAGACCTCTCTTTGTCGAGAGGTCGTTGAAGCCGATCCCTTACTGATTCTGTGATGAGAAAAAAAACGGCAGTGGTGGCTTTAGGAGGGAATGCCATCACCAGGAAAGAAGAGGAAGACACCATAGCCCGGCAGTTCGCCAACACACGGGAGAGCCTGCGTGGAATTGTGGAGCTGATCCGGGACGGTTTTAACCTGGCCGTCACCCACGGCAACGGACCCCAGGTGGGGAACGCCATCCTCCGGGTGGAGCTGGCCAGGGGAAAGGCACCCCTCCTGCCCTTGGGAGTCTGCGTGGCGGATACCGAGGGGGGAATGGGATACATGATAGAGCAGTCTCTGCAAAACCGGTTAAGAAAGGAAGGGATAAGGCGGGACGTGGTCACCATCGTCACCCAGGTGATAGTGGACAGAAACGACCCCTCCATCAAGGAACCCACAAAATTCATAGGTCAATTCTACACCCGACAGGAGGCCAAAAGACACGCCAAAGAGAAGGGCTGGGTGGTGAAGGAGGACCGGCCAAAGTCGTGGAGAAGGGTGGTCTCTTCTCCCATCCCCCTGGAGATCGTGGAAAAAAAAACGATAAAGAGCTTGGTGGAGAAGGGGGTAATCGTGATTGCCGCGGGCGGTGGAGGAGTCCCGGTTTGTGTGGAGAAGGACGGAAGCCTGGAGGGCCTGGATGCGGTGATCGACAAGGATAGAGCCTCGGCCGTTTTAGCCCGCGATATAGGCGCAGAACTTCTGTTGATTTTGACCGAGGTGGAGAAGGTAGCTCTGAACTTCGGCACCCTGCTGCAAATCGACTTGGACAAACTTACTGTGGAGGAAGCAAAGAAATATCAAAAGGAAAACCACTTCCCTCCGGGAAGCATGGGGCCCAAAATCGAGGCGGCCATACAGTTCTTGGAGTCCGGGGGAAAAGAGGTAATCATCACCTCTATACCCAAAGCATACGATGCAGTGAAGAAGAAGACGGCAGGAACCAGAATCACCCTTAAATAGACCTCGCCCCCTGTTTCCCCCTTTCCATGAAATGGAGAGGGGGACAAAAGAGGTGAGGTAGAAGAAGCTGCTCGACAAGATCCAAAACGTTCATTAACGCCAATCACAAACCGTGGTCATAAAAATCCTATTAATAATTCTGGGCGCCTTCGCTGCGTTTCAGATCGCGTTTAGAATATTCAGGAAGCTGTATCATTTTCCTGCACCTGCGTTCATCGGACGTCTTTTGGATAGTGACCGTAGGAGAAGGGCACAGCCGCCTGACAAGGTTATAGAACGAAGCGGGATAAAACAAGGAATGCGCGTTTTGGATGTTGGATGCGGCAGTGGCTTCTTCGCCACCTTGGTTGCCAGAGTTGTTGGGGAAAACGGGATGGTATATGCTCTCGACATAGCCCCCAAAATGCTTAAGCAGTTGGAAAATAAACTAAAGAAAGATGAGAACCGGGACATCAGGAATGTTCGACTAGTGCAGAGTAACGCCGATCACCTGCCCTTCGAACCTGAGTTCTTTGACTTAGCGTATATGGTGGCGGTTCTTCAGGAGATACCAAACCGGACGCGGGCTCTTTCGGAGATCAAGAGGGTGCTCCGTCCGGGTGGAATCCTGGCGGTTACCGAGCTTTTGCCCGACCCGGATTATCCTCTGAGATCCACCACCATTAAGCAAGTAAGAAAAGCGGGATTTGTATTAGACCAAGCATCGGGCAACTTCTGGAATTACACGGTGAGATTTATGAAACCAAAAACTTCTTTGAGCGCGGCCTGACGCGGCACATCGGAGTCGACCTCTGCTGAAGCATGGCTTCGTGAGCCGCGACCGTTTTTACCAAAGGTTCGGACCTGCATGGAAAAGATACCGGGTTTGAGTGATCAGATAATCAAAGCCGTTCTGGAAAAAGGGAACATTTACGAGGTGGGAGGAGCGGTGAGGGATAGATTCATATCGCCCATCCTTCCGGATAAGGACAAGGACTATCTGATCACCGGCATCCCCATGGATGGGCTCTGCTCGCTCTTATCCCAGTTCGGGAAGGTGGACCTGGTGGGAAAATCGTTCGGCGTGATAAAGTTCCTGCCATTCAAGAGATTCGACGGCGAGCACGTCTTCGACGTCGCTCTGCCACGCAAGGAATACAGCACCGGACCGGGGCACAAGGACTTCAGGGTGGAGTACGATCACACCCTGCGGGTGGAGGATGATCTTTCCCGAAGAGACTTCACCATTAATGCCATGGCCGAGAATCTGGCCACGGGAAAGCTGGTCGATCCTCTGAACGGGAGAAAGGATATAAAGAGAAGGCTGATTCGTATAACCAGTCCCAACTCCTTCCGGGACGATCCCCTGAGGATGCTTCGGGGAATACAGTTTGCCGCCAGGTTCGAATTCGAACTGGAGGAAGAGACGCTGGACAGCCTGCAGGAGAATGCCGATTTGATCAGCACCATCTCGCCGGAGAGGATTCAGGAGGAGTTGAACAAGCTCCTGACAAAAGCCAAATATCCCAGCGCCGGCTTCAGGTTGATGCAGCAGGTGGGTCTGTTGGAAAAGATACTGCCGGAGCTGGCCAGCGCTGTGGGAGTAACCCAGCCGGGCGGATATCATGCCTATGACGTGTTCGAGCATTCCATACTGACCGCTGACTCCGCCCCGCGGGACCTGGTCATTCGTCTGGCGGCACTGCTGCATGACGTCTCCAAGCCAGAGACCAAAGCCCCTACCGAGAGCGGAGCCACCTTCTACGGACATGAAAAGAGGGGCGCCAGGGTGGCCCGGAGGGCGCTACAGAGATTGCGTTACTCCAATCAGATCATCGAACAGGTCACCCTCTTAATCGACAAGCATATGTTCACCACCGGAGTGACCGACAAGGGCCTGAGGAGATTGATCAGGAAGATGGGTGAGGAGCTGGTCTTTCCCCTTCTGGATCTGCGCAGAGCGGATGTGGTAGCACAGGGAAAGGGAGGAAACACACAAGACGTGGACGAACTGGAGGAAAGGATACGGCTGGAAATAGAGAGGCAGCCTCCGTTTGGCCTGAAGGATCTTGCCGTAGACGGAAATGATATCATGAAAACGTTCAACCTTCCGCCCTCCCCGCTGGTGGGACAGGTTTTGAATTATCTTCTGGAACTGGTTCTGGATGATCCTGAGGTAAACCAAAAGGACAGACTAATGAAGGAGGCGGAATTCTTTTTAAAGAACGTTACGACCAATTCAGCAAATAAGAAATAAGCTAAGCTTGCAAAAACCTCACCCCCTTTCTCCCCCCGCCTCTGGCGGGGGGATGGGGAGAGGGGTAAAGAAAGGAGTTATGATGAAGATACACGAATATCAGGCCAAACAGATATTCGCTAGGTACGACCTCCCTCTTCCTGCCGGGGAGGTGGCCACTACCCCGGACCAGGCCAAAGAGATTGCCACCAGGATCGGCAAGCCGGTCATGGTGAAGGCTCAGGTGCACGTGGGAGGAAGAGGCAAGGCCGGCGGCATAAAGAAGGCGGATGATCCGGATCAGGCCTTCGAGATGGCCTCCCAGATTTTGGGCATGGAGATCAAGGGGCTTCCGGTCAAGAAGGTTTTGGTGACCGAATGCAAGGACATCGCCACCGAGGCCTACGTCGGGATTATCGTCGACCGGAAGAGCAAGAAACCGGTGATCATGGTGTCGGCCGCCGGGGGAATAGACATCGAGGAGGTGGCCCGCGAGACTCCGGAGAAGATTCACAAGTTGGAGGTGGACCCGCTTTTGGGTCTACAGCCCTTCCAGGCACGGAACTTGGCCTACCTGCTGTATTCGGACAGAAAGATCGCCAATCAGACCTGCCCGGTCATCCTGAAGCTGTATAGGGCTTTCACGGAAAACGATTGCTCTTTGGCCGAGATAAACCCGTTGATTACCACACCCGAAGGAGAAGTCTGGGCGGTAGACGCCAAGATAAACATAGACGATTCCGGCCTGGCCCGGCACCCCGAGGTAGAGAAGATGCGCGATCTGGACGCAGAAGAGAAGGCTGAAATCGAGGCCCGGGAGAAGGATCTTTCTTTTGTGAAACTGGACGGGAGCATCGGCTGCATCGTGAACGGGGCCGGGCTGGCAATGGCCACCATGGATTTGGTAAAGAGATTCGGGGCCGAGCCGGCGAATTTTTTGGACATCGGTGGGAGCTCCAGCCCGGAGAAGGTTGTAAGCGCCATAAAGATCATCCTGCGGGATCCCAACGTGAAGGCGATTCTTTTCAACATCTTCGGCGGGATCACCAGATGCGATGACGTGGCAAACGGAATTGTCCACGCGGTCAACCAGCTTAAGCCTAAGGTTCCCATCGTGGTAAGGTTGACCGGAACCAACGAGGACAAGGCCAAAGACATCTTAAGACAGGTGAACCTCTCTGCCACCACGTCCATGGAAGAGGTGGTGAAAAAGGCGATTGAACTTTCCGGTATGACACAAACCACAATGTTCGGGAGCTAATTCGAGGCAAGGCGATTTCCCTCTCCCCTCGGGGAGAGGGCTAGGTTGAGGGGGAATGAAGTTGGGAAAACACTCAAGTCTGAAAAAGGACAGTCCTTTCTAGAAAAGGAGATTTCGATGAGCATACTGATTGACAAAAAAACCAGGGTGGTGGTGCAGGGCATCACCGGACGGGATGGCGCCTTTCATACCAAACAGATGTTGGACTATGGAACCAAGATCGTGGCCGGGGTTACGCCGGGTAAAGCAGGAGAGACAGTCGAAGGCGTTCCTGTATTTGACTCGGTCAGAGAGGCCAGGGAAGCTACCGGGGCTAACACTGCGGTCATCTACGTCCCCTCGAAGTTTGCGGTGGACGCAATCTACGAGGCAGCCGAGGCGGGGATTGATCTGGTGATATGCATCAGTGAAGGTGTTCCGGCCATGGACATGCTGGAGGTGTACAACTACCTGAAAGGTAAGAAGACACGACTGGTCGGACCCAATACACCGGGTTTAATCAGCCCCGGGGCGAGCAAGGTGGGGATAATGCCGGGACAGATTCACGTGAAGGGTAACGTTGGCGTGGTCTCCCGGAGTGGAACCTTGACCTATGAGGTGGTGTATCATCTTACCCAGAGGGGCATTGGTCAGTCCACCTGCCTGGGCACTGGCGGGGATCAGATCGTGGGCACTGGTTTCTTAGACGCGCTGGAGATGTTTGAGAAGGACCCGCAGACCAAGGCAGTGGTTCTATTCGGCGAGATCGGAGGAACCGACGAGGAGGAAGCGGCGAAGTTCATAAGGAAGAACATGAGCAAGCCGGTGGTGGCCTTTGTGGCAGGAAGAACTGCTCCTCCGGGGAAGAGAATGGGACATGCCGGCGCCATAATCGCAGGCGGAAGCGGCACCGCCGCTGAAAAAGTCGCCGCCTTCCAAAAAGCTGGTATCAAAGTGGCGGAGAGTCCGGCTGAAGTGGCGGTCTTGATGGAGGCGGAGTTGGTGAAGCTTAAGAAGAAAGCGAAGAAGCCGGCAAAAAACAAAGTGGCAAAACCGAAAAAGGCTAAAAAGGCAACCAAGAAGAAAACGGCTGCCAAGCCCAAA
>CBDUQU010000054.1:0-18448 GCA_965369445.1 uncultured bacterium
ATTCTTTTTTGTATACGCCGCCCCTTTAGGGAGGATAAGAATCATATGAACCATCCGCTTGACGCCAACTCCAAAGAAAGCCGGCTCACCTGTCACCCGGTGGGTCGGCCCCTCTCCGCCGTCGGCGTGCGTAACGCCGAGAGCCAGGCAGGGGCCAACGCCGCCCTCTCGGATTACGATCTTCTATCTCGACGCCGGACTTCGAATGCTAAAAAAAACCAAAAACAAAGTCCAGTAAGTCCAGTATGTCCAGCAAGTCCAGCCGTAGGTCGGGCTGCCCGACAATCACCCTGTGAGCCCCCCCCGGTTCCCTCCCTGATAAGGGAGGGCCAGGGAGGGTTTCAGCTTGCAGGTCGGGCTGTCGTTACACTGCCCGACAATGAGCTGCAAAACCTACCCCTTTCCTTAGCCGCCCCCGCAGACTGAAGTCTGCGGCTACAAAATCTACCCCCCCTGTGAGCCACCCGCGAAAAGTTGTATCACATCCCGAATTAAAGGTTGACTAACTGGGGGGAATTGGCTATATTATCCCTGTCAATCAGAAGCAACAGGGAGAGGGCGTTCAGTAAGCGAGCGTTTGTGGAACGATTTTGAAAGGAGAAGATGTTATCTTTGGGGGAGGCCCAGACCTCACAGAGCTATAGCTACAGCTCGTTCCCCAGAAGTCCTTCGGGGATCCCGTCTGACCTCCCCTTTTTGGATCGGGGAGATATTGAAATCCGGATCCAGGGACCAGGGGGGACCACGAGTGCCCTGGGGAGCCCGGGGAAAGGAGTGCTTTGAGAACCGGGGGGCAGAAAAAAGTCAACTAAAGGAGGTTAGAATGGCAGGCAGCAAACTTTATGTCGGGAATCTTGGTTCGTCCGTAACCAATCAGGACCTACAGGATTTGTTTTCCCAGCATGGTGAAGTTAAGGAAGTCAACATTCTTGAAGGTAAGGGTTTTGGGTTTGTTGAAATGTCCAACCCAGCGGAAGCTGAAACCGCAAAGGAAGCATTGGACGGTTCTGAGTGCAAAGGACTTACCTTGAAAGTTGACGAAGCTCACCCACCGAGGAAGAGGGAGGGAGGAGGCCGCCCACCCGGAAGGGGGGGGAGAGGAGGTCGCCCACCTGGAAGAGGGCAAGGAAGAAACTCTCGAAGATACTAGAATAATTATAGGTTAATCCGATTGCGCCGGCAGGGTGTGGTAGTCAGACGCCCATCCCTGCGAGATAGAAGTTGATAGAGGCATATAGAGATTTTTCTGCTTCTGATTCTTGGGGTCATCTATGTGTTGACCAGGGTGTTTTGACAGGAGAATCCAGTACCGTTCAGGAATACCTTGGCCACTCCACAATCCAGGTCACCGAGAAGTATTCCCACCTTTCGCAGAGCCACAAGCGTGAAGCCATCGAAGTGTTGAATTTCTCAAGAAACATTGAAACAATTGGGTGGAGGGGGGAGGGAAGTAGTTGATGGTCAAACGCTTTAAAATGCGGAAGGCGGGATTTGAACCCGCACGGCTTTTGGCCGCCACCCCCTCAAGATGGTGTGTCTACCAGTTCCACCACTTCCGCATATCTTGCTCTCTCCTTCAGAATGAATCCTTTGAACCTTTGAACCCTTGAACTCTAACTTAACAGTATCCCTTCTTTCACTGCTCTCAGGATAAGCTTGTTCCCGTTCTTTTGCATTCTCCGGAATTCTACTTCAGTGTAAGGGAAAAGGTCAACAGGAAATGACAATTCAGAGAACAAATCCAAATACCGTGGTATTCGATCAAAAAATCTCTTGTGCTTACTTTCTTTCAAAATCACTAGAATATCTGCGTCGCTTCTCAGTCCCCAATCGCCCCTTGCCCTTGAGCCAAACAGCAAGACCTTCGTGACTTCAGGGAAGCGCCTTATGTTTTTCTTCACCGCATCTCTTAACGGCTGGATCAGGTCATTTTCCCGGCTTGATTTTCTTTTTGCAGAAATCGATGATCTTCCCGGCATATTCCAAAGCCTCCTGGGCATCGTCTCTTAAATAGTAGTCCATCGGGGCGCCCTGTTCAAACCCGTTGGGGTAGCGAGTCGGAATGTAAAAGCGATCCAGCTTCTTGGCCTTCTCGATTAGGCCTGCGGGCACGGTCATCACTTTCTGAAGTCTGGTCAACAGCTTGCTGATTACGTGTCCCCATCCCTCCACCTTCAATTCCTCGCAGAGCCCCTTGACCGCTTTCTCTGCCGCTTGTTGGGCGCTGAAACAGGACCATTCGTAGAATTCTCCCTTGAGATTCCACTCGGCTTGCTTTAGGTCTCTCTCAGCTTGAGCAAGCCAGTCTTTGCTTCTGTTCATCTTTAGTTACAGAAGTGAGATTTTACCTGTTCGCCAAGGAACCTGCACAGCAAAGCACGAAGAATACCTATTCTCCTTCGCCCGGTGGAGGAGTCTGAGGCTGCTCAGCCGGAGTTTGCTGTTGCTCCTGTGGAGTGGCGCCCGGAATGCTGGTTGCCGGGGCCGTACCCTCGGTGGCTCGCCGCTGTGCCTCCCTTTGAATCCCGCTGGATTCGCTGCTTCCGCCTCCGCCGGTCGGGGAGAGGAAAACCAAGACCAGGCAGCTTAGGAAGAAAGCGATAGCCAAAAAGGTTGTGGCTTTGGACATGAAGGTAGCTGCTCCTCTACCTCCGAAAACGGCGCCGGTGACACCTGAGCCTCCGAAAGCTCCGGCCAACCCCTCTCCTTTAGCGGATTGCATCAGAATCGAGATAATCAGGCCGATGCAGATTAGCACATGTAACATGATCAAGGCTGCTATCAAAGATACCTCCCGAGGACTATAGTTAATTCAAATTCCAAACGAGACGACAGTATGCACGCACGAGACGTGCTGGCCGAATCTTAATCTGTAATTGAGCTTCTCACAATCTTTTCAAACGACTCAGCGTCCAAGCTTGCGCCGCCTACCAAAGCTCCATCGATCTCCGGCATTTCCAGCAGCTCCCTGGAATTCTCCGGCTTGACCGATCCTCCATATAGAATATTGATCTTCTCGGCGCATTGTTTGCCAAACTCGGACGAAAGGAGCTCTCTTATAAAAAGATGAACTTCATTTGCCTGCTGGGGAGTTGCGGTTCTTCCGGTTCCGATAGCCCAGACAGGCTCATATGCCACGACAGTTTTCTCCGCATCCTCCGAATTGAGGTCCTTGAACGCTTCCTTCACCTGATGTTCGACAACTTCCTTGGTTTCGTTTGCCTCTCTTTGCTCCAATCTCTCTCCAACACAGATGATAGGGGAGAGGTAGAATTTCAGAGAAGACTTCGTCTTTAAGTTTACCATGCCATCGGTCTCTGAAAAAAGAGCCCGCCTCTCTGAATGGCCTATAATAACATATTCGCATCCCGCTGTCAACAGCATAGTGGGTGAGACCTCGCCGGTGTAGGCTCCCTTTTCCTCCCAATGCATGTTCTGGCCTCCCAGCGAGATGTTGGAGCGCACAATGGCTTTGCTCACCGATGGCAGGGAGGTGAAGGGAGGGCAGATCACCACTTTCACCCCTTTGATGCGCTTCAACCTTTCTTTCAGATCGGATGCAAGATCGACAGCCTCTTGCTCGGTTTTGTACATCTTCCAGTTACCGGCAATGATCGGGATTCGCATGATTTGTCCGCCGTCCGCGGTCCGCTGACCGCAGCTAAAATCGTGTGCTCTATTGTCTAATCGGTCGATAGAGCGGATTGTTTATCTGTCAGTGCTGCCACACCGGGCAGGGTCTTTCCCTCCAGAAACTCCAGCGAGGCTCCGCCTCCGGTGGAGGTGTGAGAGAGCTTATCCTTCAATCCTGCCCTGGCCACCGCCGAGGCCGAGTCACCACCACCTACGATGGTGGTTGCGCCTTTTTTAGTTATATTGGCGAGTTCTTCCGCCAGCCTTATAGTGCCCACCGCGAACTTGTCGACCTCGAAGACACCCATGGGGCCGTTCCAAACGACCGTTCTTGCGTTTTTGAGTTCTGCGGAGAATGCTTCCACGGTTTTCGGACCTATGTCCAGACCTCGCAGGTCAGGAGGGATAGCGTTTGCCTCCACCACCTGCGTAGTTGCGTCTTCTGTGGCTTCCGGCGCCACCACCACATCTCGGGGGAGCTTGAAGTTGACCTTCTTATCCCTGGCCTTGCTCAAAATCTCTTTCGCCAGATCGATCTTATCCGATTCCAGAAGAGATTTTCCAATCTCCGTGCCCATGGCCTTGAAAAAAGTGAAGGCCATCCCCCCGCCGATCAAAATGGTGTCGACCTTATCCAACAGGTTAGAAATCACGTCTATTTTGCCGGAGATCTTTGCACCGCCCAGGATCGCTACAAAAGGCCTCTTAGGATTGGTCAACGCCATGCTGAGGTATCTAAGTTCCTTCTGCATGAGATAACCGGCAGCGCACTGGTTGAAATACCTGGTCACCCCCTCGGTGGAGGCATGAGCTCTGTGAGCCGTGCCAAAAGCATCGTTGACGTAGACGTCTCCGAGACTGGCGAGCTTCTTGGCAAAGTCCGGATCGTTGTCGGTTTCTTCCGCATAGTACCTGAGATTTTCCAGAAGGAGACATTCCCCCGGTTTGAGTTCGTAGACCGTCTTTTCGACCTCAGAACCGATGCAGTCATTTACAAATTTAACCGGTTTCCTCAAAAGCTTCTCCAGTCTTTTTGCCACCGGCACCAGACTCATCTCCGGCACCCTTTTCCCTTTGGGCCTACCCAGATGAGACATCAAAATCGCCTTCCCACCGTCCTTTAGGATCTTTTGAATAGTGGGGAGGGATGCAACAATACGCTTATCGTCCGTGATTTCTCCCTTTTCGTTCAGGGGTACGTTGAAGTCAACCCGGACCAGAACTTTTTTGTCTTCCAATTCCAGATCATCAATAGTCAGTTTATCCACAATCCCTCACTGGGCGTGTTCGGATGGATTTGATCTGTTCAGGTGGGGGTTGTATCCCATTTGAGTCAATTGATCCCACCCGTCTTCTCCTCAGGGCAGCCGTACACGGACGTGCCCGTCTGGGCAACCCCTGCCTTAACTCTTGGAATCCCTGTACAATTGAACTTAGCTCGCCATCAACTCCAACATCTCGACCATCCTCACGGAGAAACCCCATTCGTTATCATACCATGCAAACACCTTGGCCAGGTTTTTTCCCATGACCATGGTGGAAAGTGCGTCGAAAATGGATGAATAGGGATTATGAATCACATCCGTGGAGACGATGGGATCTTCTGTATACTGCAGTATCCCCTTCATCGGGCCGGAAGCCGCTTGTTTCATGGCGTTGTTTATTGCCTCAACGGTCGCCTCTTTGGAGAGCTCACAGGTCAGGTCGATGATGGAACCTGTGGTGGTCGGCACTCTTAAGGCAACTCCGTCGAGCTTCCCAGCCAGCTCGGGTAGAATCAGAGAGAGAGCTTTCGCTGCTCCCGTAGTCGTGGGAATAATGGCTGTGGCTGCCGCTCGTGCTCTTCTTAAGTCCTTGTGAGGTGCATCTAGGAGCTTCTGGTCGCTGGTATAGGCATGGACGGTGGTCATGAATCCGCGCACAATGCCGAAGTTGTCATTTAGAACCTTAGCGATGGGGGCTAAACAATTGGTAGTGCAGGAACCGATTGTCAAAACCTGGGCCTTCGGATCGAATTTATCCTGGTTCACACCCAGGATGATATTCAGTACAGAGGCATCCGATCCCTTCGCCGGTGCCGAGATCAGCACCTTCCTGGCCCCGGCATCCAGGTGCTTTTTGACATCGGCTGCGGTGCGGAACTTGCCGGTGGACTCCACCACCAACTCCACCCCCAGTTTTTTCCAGGGGAGGGAAGAGGGGTCTCTTTCTGCGAGCACCTCCACCCTCTTTCCATCTACTAAGATGGAGTTTCCCTCCGCTTTCACCTCAGACTTCAGCACTCCATGCACCGAATCATACTTCAGGAGGTGAGCCAAGGTCCTGGCATCGGTTATGTCGTTCACGGCCACTATGTCAAGATTACCATTGCCCATGGCGGCCCGATAGACCAGCCTGCCGATTCTTCCGAAACCGTTTATGCCAATCTTCACTGGCATCTGTTCCTCCTTTTTCAAAATGTATTAACATGTTCTTTGCAGTTTACTATCTGCCGCAAGGTCGGTTGAACGATGGAGGAATATAAAATGAACTCCTCCGATTTGCAAACAAATTCTGACTGGAATTTTTGCGGATAATATGGGACGGATTACCTGACTCTACGTTGGTGGAATATCCTGCAAGAATGTCTCTACGACAGGGAAAAAACTAAGTTCCTTTCAAAATGTAAGCCAGCCCGAATGCGGCCTCCGGTCCGCTGTAGTCTTTCAGTCCACCCACCTTGTCGCCGAATCTCACTCCCCGGTATTTAAAGTCTGCACAAATCACGAGATGCCGGCTCAAGACGAAGTCTATTCCTCCGCCCGCATGCCATCCGAAAGTGAGATAGCTGTTGGTGCCGGTACCCACGCGCCGGTATGGATCGGCGTATATACCCAGGCGAAGGTTCTCCACCCCCGACACCAACCCCAGGCCCGCGCCGACGTATGGCTGCCATCTGGATCTCTTCACAGAGAAGAGGGGGTAGTAGGTCAGTTGGCCCGAAATTGGATAGATGGTCACCCGTTTCCAATAAGAATATCCGCTGGTGTCGCTGTATCTCGTCTCTCCGCGGTAGTTGCTGCCCAGGGAGAACTCCAGGGCGAATCCTTTGGTCAGCCCCGCGCTTCCAAAAAACTCCCCATAGGGAGCGGTAACCTTGGTCAGGATCTCCTCTCCCGGGGGCGCCTGCACGCCCCTTGCGTTGACTGCGTTCCAGAATCCCATTCGCACCCCCAGCATGTGAACGGAACTTAGGTCAAGGGCTAGACCTGAATTGACCTGGAGGATGCTTAACAGCAGGAAACTAACAAGTAAGAGTCTTTTCATCTGTAAAAGAGCCTGCGAGTAAATCGGTCAAAGGATTGGTCAACGGATTGAACGCCCAGACGGGCGTCCGTATGGACGGATGAAACGGATTTGCGAGTAAAGTTGTTTGATCCGAGCAATGTGTGGATTTATTACCCAAAGAATACCTCGGCCAGTTCATACAACTCGTCGTCGATGCGTTTGGTCTTGGAGCAGGCCTCCTTTAAGGTTATTGAGCCAATCTTGTTGCCTTCCAGAGTGACCATTCTGCCGAACTCTCCCCGGTGTACGAGATCGACCGCGGCGACACCGAACCTGGTGCCGAGCATACGGTCAAAAGCGGTGGGCGTTCCGCCTCTCTGGACGTAGCCTAAGATCACAAAGCGGGTCTCAAACCCGGTTCTTTTCTGTATCTCGGTGGCCAATACCTTTCCGATTCCGCCAAGTCTGACGTGGCCAAAGGCATCTTTCTCTTCATCCTGCACTATCTCAATCTCTTTGGTGGTGCCGTTGTTGGACGTGGTTATCTTCGCTCCCTCGGCCACCACCACGATGCTGAAGTCTCGTCTCCTCTGGTGTCGCTTGCAGATGGCCTCGCACACCTTGTGCAGATCAACCGGTTTTTCAGGAATCAAGATAAAGTCCGCCCCGCCTGCGATTCCGGCCTCTATTGCAATCCAACCGGTGTGTCGGCCCATCACCTCCACCACCATCACCCTGTTGTGAGACTCGGCGGTGGTGTGGATTCGATCTATCGCTTCGGTGGCGATGTTCATTGCCGTGTCAAAACCAAATGTGTAGTCGGTGCCCCAAATGTCGTTGTCAATGGTCTTGGGCACGCCGACGACCTCAACTCCTTCTTCAAAAAGCTTGGCGGCGACACCCAAGGTATCGTCTCCTCCCACAGCAATGATGGCGGAAAGCTCCAGAGCTTTTTTCTTGTCGATGATTCTTTTTACACCGTCCTCCTCCTGGAAGGGGTTGGTTCGGGAGGTCTTAAGTATGGTTCCCCCTCTATGGATAATCCCGGAGACTTTATCTAAGTTCAACTCCTCGGTAAGTCCGTACTCCATCAGCCCCCGCCACCCCTTGAGTATACCCACCACTTGATAGTCGTACTTAAGCACGGATTTTCTCACTACCGCCCGGATAACCGCATTCAGCCCGGGACAGTCGCCTCCCCCGGTCAAGATTCCGATTCTTTTGCTCATAACCTCACCCGCCCTTTCGATGGGTTGACCATATCCTCTTGTCTCCTGGAGGCTTTACTTTCCTCCTATTATCCTATTATCGTCAATAGATTTATTCATCTTCATCGCATCTTCCGGATTCCCGGATGAGAGGACAAGATTCTACATGCCTGCAATTCATCTTCGGCCGGTCAGAATCAACCTCAGCTCTCTCAGTCCGGTAATGGCGACGTCTGGACCTATGTCCTCGCACGGAACCAACTCCGGATTATAGTGTACTGAAATCATGCCCACGTTCCTTGCCCCCAAGACATCGACGTCAATCAAATCTCCTACGTGCATGGAGTTCTCCGGTTTGCTTTTAAGTTGATGCAGAGTATGAAGAAAAATGCGGGGATCGGGCTTGCGAATCCCAAGCTCGTTGGAGAAGGTGGTGACGTCGAATGAATTTATCATTCCCAATCGTTCCAAAAGCACCCTGATGGTTCTTCCGGGCGTCGTTCCGGTATTGCATATCAGGCCAACCTTATGACCTCTGCTCTTTGCGTGGACCAGTATCTCCTTTGCACCGTCAATCAGAGTTGGCGGATCTTCCAGGATAGGGGAGACGTAAGCTTCAACCAGGTATGGCATCAGATTCCGCGGGATACGTTGCAGCTTTTCGTTATCCAGAAACCCGAACATGATCTTCAATTGCTCCTCGGTGGAGAGATCGAGATTTTTCTCCCAGGTTTGGGCGCATTTCTCGAACCCTTTCCGATAAGCTTCAGCCAGCGGGCCAGATTCAATCTCTCTTCCGTTTTGTCGAAGCACCCTGGTCAGATTCTCCACCCTTCTTTGCCTGTACTTGCTGTAATCCTGCGGAATATTGGAAATCAGGGTATTCCACAGGTCGAAGGTGACCGTATCAATCATCAAGAAATCCCTTCCGGATAAGGTCTTTGACCTTGCCAAACGCTTGGGCGCGGTGGCTGATTCTATTCTTTTCCTGGAAGGAGAGCTGGGCAAACGTTTTGTTCGGATGCGGCAGGTAGAAGACCGGATCATAGCCGAAGCCGTTCTTTCCTCGCTCCTCCAAGGTGATGAGCCCTTTTACTTCTCCCTTTACTGTTACCATCCGGTTCAAATCTCTCATCAGGGCCACCACGCAGACGAATCTTGCGCCTCTTTTCCCCCGAGGGACACCAGACATCAACTGAAGCAGTTTTCTGTTGTTGTCCTCAAAGCTGCAATGCTCGCCAGCGAATCGGGACGAGAGGACACCAGGCGATCCGTGGAGGATGTCCACCTCCAGTCCGGAGTCGTCCGCCACTGAAGGCAAGCCGGTGAATTTGTAGATCGCTTCGGCCTTTAAGATTGCGTTTTCCTCGAGAGTCCTTCCGGTCTCTTCCACTTGGGGAGCACCGGGAAAATCCTCCAGGGTCAGGATATCAACGGCGAGGTCCGACAAAATATCCTTTATCTCTTTTATTTTGTGTCTGTTATTGGTTGCCAGAACGATTCTTTTCATCGGTCAAATCCGTTCAACTGAAACGTTCGTCGTTCAGTATCTGTCTATATCAGTTCGTTTCACTTCCTTGATCCTTGCCCTCAGGAATTTCTCTCCCACCCGCACGAATCTATCGGGAACGTCAGAGACATAGAATCTGCGAAAGGCCTTCCGTTTTGTGTCTCTGAGCAGGGTGGAGTCTGTGAGAAATCTTTTGACCTCTTTGGCCGCTTCCTCGGCCGAATCGATCAATTTGGTTCCTTTTCCCATCACCTTAGCTATAATACCCTTCAACAGGGGATAGTGGGTGCAGCCCAGCACCAGAGTGTCCACTCCTTTCTTTACCAGCGGGTTGAGATACTCGAAAGCGATCAGACGAGCAGCCTCCTTGTTTATGTAACCCTCCTCTGCGAGCGAGACGAACAACGGACACGGGATGGAGTATACTTTCAATCGAGGACCCAGTTTCCGGATGGCCTTCTGATAAGCGCCGGATTGGATTGTCCCCACGGTTCCGATTACCCCGATTCTTCCATTCCGGGTCGCATCAACCGCAGCCCGGGCGCCTGGCTCAACCACGCCGATCATAGGAATATCGTATCTTTTTCGCAAAATACCTAAGGCGACGGCCGAGGCCGTATTGCAGGCGACCACAATGAGCTTGACCCTCCGGCGCAAAAGGAAGTTGGTGTTCTGGAAAGAGAAGTTCCTCACGATCCGTTTCGACCTGGGGCCGTAAGGGTATCTGGCGGTGTCGCCAAAATAGATGACGTTCTCGTTGGGCAAAAGCTCGAATATCTTCTTGGCCACGGTCAACCCCCCGATGCCGGAGTCAAAGATGCCGATGGGGCACGTATTCCCTCTGCTTGATGATTTTCGTTTCCGGGAAGAGGTCATGATTAGGTTAACTTAGCAGGTCCAGTGTATGATTGTTCCTTTCGGCTCTCAGGTTGAAGATGGACAGCCGGACTTAGATGCCGACATCCATTCCTATCGTGCCGACTCGTATTTCTTTTTAAAATCTCTGACGCTTTCGAATATGGCCTCAGCGATCTTCTGCCGAAACGAGCCTTTGTTCAGCAGCTTCTCATCCTTCCTGTTGGAGATGAAAGCCGTCTCGACCAAGACCGCGGGCATGTAAGCCTTGTTCAACACCACAAACCCCGCCTGGCTGACTCCCCGGCTGGGGATGGGCAGTTTCTTCTTTAGACGTCTTTGAATCATGGCCGCCAGATCGGAGGATTCTTTAAGATACTCGCTTTGCATTAGGTCCATCAAGATGAACTCCAGATCGTCCACGTTCCGGCTCGCGTCATCGGCAAGCTCGAATCTTATGGAGGAATTCTCCAGGGCTGCAGCGGCGCGGGCTTCGTCATTCTTGGCCGTGGCCAAGAAAAAGGTTTCGGAGCCCCGGACAGATCTTTTTTTGAAAGAGTTGGTGTGGATGCTTATAAACAAATCGGCGCCGCTTCGGTTGGCGATCTGCGTTCTCTCCTCCAAGGGAACCAACACGTCGGTTTCCCTGGTCAAGATTACCCTGAGCCTTTCCTCCTTCTTCAAGAGTTCTTTTAGTCTTTGGGCAATGTCTAAGGTCACCTCCTTTTCCAAAAGACCACTTTTTCCCACCGCTCCCGAATCCGGCCCGCCGTGACCTGGATCTACGACGATTACATCGACCAGATTGTCCAGCAGTCTCTCGTCGTCAGTGAAGATTCGGCTTGAGGCGGAGTCGCTCGCACGGTGGGAAAAGGATGCGCGAGCCAAGGAGATCTGAATCCGATGGGGAGCCTTCTTGAGCGCATGGCTGAAGTCAACGAAGAGCTTGGTCAGTCTAAACGAAAGCTGTGCTGAGTTTTCAAACTGATAAGCTTTTATCCACCTCAACAACCCAGGGGCCTTCCTGGTCCTGAGAAACGTTGTGTCCAGTTTTCCCTGATAGAAATTGACGTTCAGGTTCCCGTTTTGATCCCTGAATATCTCGTATTCTAACGGTTGGGTGAGGAATATCTCTATTAGAATTCCGTTAACCTTCTCCTTGATACTGAAGTCCACTATGCTGAACTCGCCCTCAAGCGATATTCCCGGCTCTTGGTGTGAGCGGGGAGAATGTATATAATCCCAAATTCTCTGAAAACCTGTCAACGGAACGTAGAGGGTGCCTTCTCTGAGCATGGTGTCATAGGTGAGATTGTAAACCTCCGAATCATAGAGCATGTAAGGAGAGAACCAGGTGAAAACCACCTGACGGTCGCCGGACTCCAGGGCAACCTTTCTCAGCATTCTGTGCCAGTAGATCTCGGCATCCAGAATTAAAGCCAGGTCATTGACGGAAACGTAATGCATACCGTCCACTTGGATGGTTCTGACTAAATGGGTTTCACCGTCTCGGGTCACGAAGATAGAGGAAGAGGCGGACACGGGATGGAGCAGCAGCAGTGTCAGCAAAAGCCAGATAATCGTTGCGAGAGCCGGTTGGTTTTTCATCTCTTCAATTTTACTGTGCTAATTTACGGATATGATATCCAAGCCCGGGTGGAGTTGACCCAACCGGGGATCTATCGCTGGCGTTCCTTCAACGCCCGCCGCATTTCCCGCTGGATCTCTCTGTCCTTTATAGTCTTTCTTCTGTCGAAGAGCTTTTTTCCGATGGCCAGCGCCAGCTCCACCTTGGCCACCTTCCCCTTGAAGTAAACCCGCAGAGGGACGATGGTAAAACCTCTTTCTGTGGTTTTGCCCAAGAGCTTTTTGATCTCTCCCTTATGCAAAAGCAGCTTTCTTGAGCGGGTCGGATCGTGATTGAACCGGTTAGCCTGATCATAGGGGCTGATGTGCAGGCTGTGGAGAACCACCTCACCCCTCTCCACCGTGGCATAACTGTCCTGGAAGCTCACCTTACCCTGGCGCAGCGATTTGACTTCAGTTCCCACCAGCGCAATCCCCGCCTCGTAAGTATCAACGATGTGGTAGAGATGGCGCGCCTTGCGGTTGGTGGCAATCACTTTGATTTGCTTAGGGTCCTTTTGCATACCTGACGAATATATTACTGACAGAATCCTCCGGCAAGAGAAATTTAAAATAATGCTTGCCGATATACACAAAAGACGCTATATTCACGTCAGGCCGAAGTGGTGAAACTGGTAGACACGCTGTGTTCAGGGCGCAGTGCTCGTATGAGCGTGTGGGTTCGAATCCCACCTTCGGCATTTTTTTATCCCATGCACCCCATCCCAATCAGATGCGCTACTTGGTTCCGGTCCGCACCCTGTCGAAGGCTACGTGGCAAGCAAGCAGGGCTTTTTTTTGCTTCCGGTTATGAGGGATTTACAGCCAGACTTATCGAAATCCCTTCCGGCTGCATCATACGGTGTGGGAACCCTTTAGGGAGGGCAAAATTTCCCTTGGAAAAACAGGCGTTTGGGTTATATTGATCTATGAAGATATTGAGCTTGGACGGCGAGAGAATAAAGGCCTCTATCAATGACTTGCCGCTTAAAACCTTTTCCTTAAAGAGGAGCAGCACATGAAAAAGTGCGCCATGTTTCCTGTTGCGTTGCTTTTCGTCCTATCGACCGCTGCAAGTTCCCATGCTGCCGATGATTGGATTCCTTTCCAGCCGGGCAGCGTGGAGAGCTATCCGGCAGTTACAGTTTTGTCATCGACCTCGGATGAATTGATTCTCCGGATCAGTTTCCCCGGCATGAAGGCGATGGAAATCACCAGGAAAGGGAATACTTATAATGCGCTTTCCCTGCCCGGTGGAGGACGCACCCATAACCTCGGATGGGCCGAGCTTCCCACCTGGTCACGCTTCGTTGCAGTCCCCCAGGGAGCGGTCCCTGAGATGCAGATTATTCAAGTTACCTCCTCCGTGCTCTCGGGGTACAATGTCTTTCCTGCGCAGGAGCAGCCGGTGGATAAGGTGGGCGCGCCTGAACCGGAATTCGTCAAAGACGAAGAATTCTACCGCAAGAATGAGTTCTATCCGGACCGATCTGCCTTCGTAAACGAACCCAAGACCATCCGTGGCTGCAGGGTTTCATCACTGGCTCTCTTCCCGGTTCAGTATAACCCCGCCACGGGTGAGCTAAAGGTTACATCAGAGATCACGGTGAGAGTGAGCTTTTCCGGAGGGAATGGTGTATTCATCGAGCCCAGATACAGGTCCCCATATTTCGAAGGGCTTTTCCAGAACCTCCTGCTGAATTATTCTGCTCTGGGTTCGCCTGCTGCCGTCGGTGGAAAGGACGGCACCGGGTGTGATCTTTTGATCATCACTCATCCCAACTTCCAGGCCTGGGCGGAATCGTTGGCCTACTGGAAGAACCAGTCGGGAATAATCACCTGGGTCCGAAGTACGACCGAAACCGGTTCGGATACCGGTTCGATCAGAACCTATCTTCAGAATGCCTACGACACCTGGCTGCCGCCGCCTTCGTTTCTCCTTCTGATCGGAGACGCAGAGTTTATCCCGCTGTTCTATCGAAGCATCCATCCTTACGATGGTTTCAGAACCGGTTCCGATTTGTACTATACTACCCTGGACGGCTCCGACTTCTTCCCCGATCTGTTTCCGGGAAGAATATCAGTGGACAATGCTGCGGAGGCGGGGACGGTAATAGGCAAGATACTGCAGTACCAGAGAGACCCCATTTCGAGTCCGGAGGAGTTCTACGACAAGGTTCTGGTGGCCGGGCATTTTCAGGATCGTGATTACGACAGTTACGCAGACAGGTTCTTCATCCAGACCAGCGAGACGGTGAGGGACTTTCTGGCAACCCAGCACGGGAAGAACGTGGAGAGATGCTACAACAAGACCTCGGGGTGCAACCCGCTCTATTATTACTTCGGTGACCCGCTTCCCTTCGGTCTAACCTGGTATGGAAACTACATCCAGATCGCCAACGCCATCAATATCGGCAGCTTTCTGGTCAATCATCGGGATCACGGCGGCGTAAACGGATGGGGCGACCCGGAGTACTATGTCTCACACGTAAACGCTCTCAACAATGGGAACCGGCTCCCGGTGGTGTTCAGCATCAACTGCGAGACCGGTCATTTCGACAATGAGACCGATGCCTCCGGACACGGCACCCAGGCCTCGGCCGTCTACTTCTGCGAAGCTTTCCAGAGAAAGGCCAACGGAGGGGCAGTGGGGATCTTCGGCCACACCCGGGTGAGCTGGAGCGGGCTGAACGACGAGCTGTGCAAGGGCTTTTACGACGCCATGTGGCCGGATTTCGATCCCGGCTATCCCGGCGGCGGCTCCACCGAGCCCATTTACAGTCCCCTGTGCCGGATGGGAACCGTCCTCAACTTTGGCAAAATCTGGATGTACGACAAATACTACCTCACCGGTGGAGACGGCTACCCCTGGGGCTCGGATCTGGAGACGACCAAGATCAGCTTCGAGATGGGAACCTGGTTTGGGGATCCCACCATGCAGATCTGGACGGAGTTGCCGGCGACATTAGACCTATCCCACCCGGACAGCGTTTTGGCCGGTGCCTATTCGGTCCCGGTCGTGGCTACGTCCGATGGGGTTCCGGTAGAGAGCCTGCTGGTCTGTCTGATGAACGATGATGTGTATCAAACCGGATATACCGACGCGTCCGGGGCGGTCAGTTTTGCCGGCTCCACCGTTGCGAACGGAGGCTTACACCTGACCGCTACCAAGCACAACTTCAGACCTTACCTGGGATCGATTCTGCTGGTGGATGATACCTTCGTCTCCGGAGATGCCAACGGGGACAGCGTAGTCGATCTTGCAGACGTGGTCTTTCTGGTAAACTACTTGTTTGAGGGCGGCCCCGAGCCTTTTCCTTTGGAGGCCGGGGACGCGACCTGCAACGGGGTGATCGACTTAGCTGATCTGGTGTTCTTGATTAACTTCCTGTACAAGGGAGGTCCGCCCCCGGATTGTCGGTAGACCTGACGTCAATAATCGAAGAGTATAAATAAACCAAGGGGACGCCAAATCTGGCGTCCCCTTGCTGTTTCTCTTGGTTTAGAGGGTTGTGCCCTTCTTGAGAGCCTCGACGTTGATGTCGATCATCTCCTTCTTGGCGCGGGGAAATACTTTGGGCAGGGTCTTGATTATGCTCTCCAGCGAGACCGCCTGGGTGTGATTTATCAGAGCACCCAGCATAACCATGTTAGCACACTTCACCGTTCCGATCTCCTCTGCGATTTTATTGGCATCTATGATGGCTGTATTCACGTCGTCTCTCTTAGGTTGGCTGGAGACCAAAGACTTATTGATCAGAAGCAGACCCTCGGGCTTCAAGGTGGGCTCAAATTTCAGCAGAGAGGGCTCATTCATCACTATAACCGAATCCGGAGAGGAAACCACCGGTGAGGCCACCTCTTCGCTTGAAACCACCACGGAACAGTTGGCCGTCCCGCCGCGCATCTCGGCACCGTAAGCGGGAAAGAAGGTGACGTGTTTGCCGTCCACCATCCCGGCATAAGCTAAAAGGATGCCGGCTGAGACTATTCCCTGTCCCCCAAATCCGGACATTATCACACCCTGGTACATTTAACCTCCGTCTGTATTATCGTCCGCCGACCATGGTCCGCAGTCCGCCGCAAGGAAAACCTGCGGACTTTTTCTTGCCCCTTGTGCCGTGTCCCATGACCCTCAGTCTGCGGGGACTTTTTGCTCCTTTTCTTTCCTGGCCTCGTCGGGGGACTTAAAGACTCCCAGGGGATAATAGGGAATCATCTCATCCTTCACCCGGTCGATGGACTGAAGCGGGGTCATGGCCCAGTCGGTGGGGCATTGAGACAAAAGCTCCACTAAAGAGAATCCCAGACCATCCATCTGCACCTGAAAGGCTTTTTTGACCGCCTTCTTCGCCTTTACCACATGTGCCGCCGTGTCGACTGCCACCCTTTCCAGATAAGCTGGACCGGTCAACGCTGAGAGAAGCTCACATATCCGAATGGGATTTCCCGCCACCTTGGGATCTCTGCCGAAGGGGCAGGTGGTGGATCTCATTCCGGGCAGGGTGGTGGGAGCCATCTGTCCTCCGGTCATTCCAAAAATGGCATTGTTTACGAAGATGATGGTCACGTTTTCGGATCGAGCCGCACAGTGGATGATCTCAGCCATGCCGATAGAGGCCAAATCTCCATCTCCCTGGTAGCTGAAGACTATGCAGTCGGGCCGGACTCTCTTCATCCCGGTTGCCACCGCCGGTCCTCTTCCGTGGGCCGGCTGGATCATGTCGCAGTTGAAGTATTCATCTGCGAAAACCGAACACCCCACCGGGGCGACGCCGATGGTCCTCTCTCTGATTTTAAGCTCCTCTAAAGTTTCCCCGATCAGCCGGTGGATCACCCCGTGTCCGCATCCCGGACAATAACGCATGGGGATATCGGTCAACCCTTTGGTTCTTGCAAAAACTTTTTTTTCCATAGCTAATTTAGTTTAAAGGTTCAAGAGTTCAAAAGTTCAAGGGTCTTGATTTAGCTGATGTCTTGAAAGATCACTTTCTGAAAATATTCTTTATCACATTCAACACTTCACCCTCGGTGGGTATACCGCCTGAAGGTCTGCCATGAAAAAACACCTCAGCCTTTCCTTCTATTGCCAGCCTGACGTCCTCTATCATCTGACCGGTGCTCATCTCCACCACCAGTATCTTTTTTATCTTCGAGCCCAGATCATTTAAAACCTTCGTAGGAAAAGGCCAGAGGGTAATAGGTCTTAGAAGCCCAATCTTTAAGTTCTTTTTTCTCCCCAACAGCAAAGCCGCTTTGGAGATTCGAGAGGAGGTGCCGTAAGCTACAATCAGTATGTCCGCGTCGTCCACCATAGTGGCTTCGTATCTGATCTCGTTTTCTTCGACCTTTTTGTATTTCTCCACTAATTTCCAGGTATGCTCCTCCATGAAGCCTGGTTTGAGATCGTACGATCTTACCACCCTGCGCCCTCTTCCGTTCTGTTTGCCCAAAGCCCAATCCGGTTGAGGAAAAGTGGCCGGATCCACCGGTTCGAAGTCATATTCGATCGGCTCCATCATCTGGCCCAAAAGTCCGTCCGTCAGCACCATGGTCACCATCCGGTATTTCTCGGCAATGTCGTAGCAGAGCTTGGGAAAGTTGCCCATCTCGGTGACCGAGTTGGGAGCCATGACGAACACCCGGTAGTCTCCATGTCCGCCTCCCCGGGTGGACTGAAAGTAGTCTCCCTGGGCAGGTGCGATGTTGCCTAAGCCCGGCCCTCCCCTCACTATGTTGGCATAGAATATGGGTAGCTCGGCACTGGCAGTGTAAGAGATTCCCTCCTGTTTTAAGCTTATGCCGGGCCCTGAGGAGGAGGTCATTACTCGTGCTCCGCAGGCTGAAGCGCCATAGAGCATGTTTATCGCCGCCACCTCGCTCTCCGCCTGGATAAAGGTTCCACCCACCTCGGTCATTCTCCAGGACATGTATTCAGGGATTTCATTTTGCGGGGTTATGGGGTAGCCGGAGAAGAAGCGGCATCCAGCCCGTACGGCTCCCTCAGCCAAAGCCTCATTCCCTTTCATCAAGGTCTTTTTGCCCATTATGTCTACTCCGTCAATTCTTGTTCGGATAACGGCGAAGCTCCAGCAAACTCAGAGCTCCTCCTGGATGATGTGTCTTTTCACAACTATTTGTACACTTCGATTGCCACGTCCGGACAGACAAAAGCACAGAGCATACACCCTGTGCAATCTTCTGGCTTAACCATGCACACAGGATGGAATCCGCTGGTGCTAAAATGCTTGGCCAGTCCGATTACCTCTTTGGGGCATGCCACTATACACAATTCACAAGCCTTGCATCTTTTCTCATCTACTTCGATTCTTGGCATCAAACCTCTCTC
>CBDUQU010000055.1:0-18304 GCA_965369445.1 uncultured bacterium
AACGCTCCGAGGAGCTTCGCCCTGTTCCAGAACCATCCCAACCCATTCAATCCGGAGACCAACATTTCCTTCACCCTGCCGGTGAGAACTTACGCTTCCCTGATTGTCTACAACATTGAAGGAAAGAAGGTCAGGACCTTGGTAAGCAGGGAGATGGACGTGGGAACGCACACCGTTCACTGGAACGGTAGGGACGAGGCCGGCAACCCGGTGGCCAGCGGCATATATTTCTATCGTCTGAAGACGCAGCATTTCGACCAGACCCAGAAGATGGTTCTGATGAAATAGAGCTTTCTACGAAGTTTGCCTCAAATGAAGTCCCCTCGTATTCTGCGGGGGGACCTCGTTTTGTATGGGTTTGTTCATCTCAAAGGAGGTTTCCTCCTTGTGGATGGGTACCCTGTTTTCACGGAGGCCCACGTTTCCTGAGGGATCGGTCGAAATAGACGCGATGTCCTTGTCCTATCGTCGGGGAGCAGTCACTGGTGTTTAGAATTATGACATTTTTCAGACCGGAAAAGTCTTGTTTTGCAGTGGTGCTGTTTGGGACATAAGCGGTTGCGTAAGTGAGAACCGGAGTGTGACGACTCGTCACACAGACTTTTCTTCTTGACAAATCTGCCGCGGGTGTTAGATTATGAGGGGATAGTTCCACAAGGAAGTGGAGTGATTTGACTAGCGGGTTCGGACTCTCGGCGGGGGCATGTTTATGATGTTTTGCTTTCGAAGAGACCCCATTCAGGCAGCCCTTGAGAGCACAGGAACGTAGGGGAGAGGAACCTTTTGAGAAAGTTGGCAGAACGGATCTGTTTATAGTGCGCGGACTCTGTGTATGAGGGGCAGGGGAAATCTGATTATTAGGCGAATCTAACAATAACCGGAGCAGTTCCAGCACATAAAAACCAAAGTACCAAAGGAGGTTGTTCAGATGAAGAGTAAAGTCCCGATCATTCTGAGCATTGTGGTGATTTCGTGCCTGGTGGCATTGATCACCGTTGGGGCCGGAGATAGTCAGATCATGGAGATAAACGGGGATACCATAGACTTGACCAAGTCTAACCCCGGGGCTGCGTCTCGCAGTTTCTCCACCGGGACTGCGGAGGTGACCATAACGGAGATCGACGCCTCAGGGTTTCCGGTCATCGACATCTATGTGGACGTCTTGGATTCCTTCGGCGTTCTAATGTGCGGCCTGGAGGAGGAAGACTTCTGTCTGTACCAGGATGGGGTGCCGGTGGAGTTCGAGGTTGCGTCGGTGGACACGTTTAATTGCCCCACCTCCATATGCCTGGTGATAGACAAGAGCGGCAGCATGGGGCAGAGCGGATACCCCATTGACGATGCAAAAGAGGCCGCCAGGGCCTTTGTGCGTAGAATGGAACCCGGTGACAGGGTGGCCATAGTCGCTTACTCCTCCTGCGTTGACACACTGAGCGGCTTTACCAGCGATACCACAATACTGATCAATGCCATCAATTCATTAAGTCCGAGCGGCCGGACCGCCTTGTTTGATGGTTTCTGGCTGGGAGTAGATCTGACCTGCGCGGAGTCAGCCGTCAAGGCGGTGATTGGCTTCACCGATGGTTGCGAGAATAACAGCCAGACCTGTTGGCCCCCGCCTGATGGTGGATGGTTTCCGGAAGACTATGAGGATGACTGCGACACTGTGACCTCTTATGCTGACCTTTGTGGTTTTCCCATCCATACTATAGGGGTTGGTCGTGACGTATGTCCCGAGCAGTTGATATGCTTAGCTGAGAATACCGGAGGGAGTTATTACTATGCTCCTTCTGCCGAGGAGCTGGACAGTATCTATGCAGAGATACAGGTGGGTCTCTGCTGCCGTTATGTCTTCACCTATACCAGTCCCGACACCATCGTGGACTGCACCAACCACCAGGTGGTGGTGTGCGAGGGTGGAGTGGACTGCACCCCGTGCGACACGGGATATTACCAGGAACTCTGTCCGCCGGTCATCACCCGTACACCTCCAACCATCGAGTTGAGCGATACCTGCCAGTTCCACAGCCAGGATCTGGTAATCGAGGCTTGGGTGGTTGACGGCGGCGCGCCCTTTGTGCAGGAGGTGCTATTGTTCTGGAGGGAGACCGGAAGTGGTGATCCCTATATGCAGGTAACCATGACTCACCAGGGTGGCGACCTGTATCGGGGAATAATCCCCGGCGTAGAGCTGCCTATGGGAACTCCGGGAGTGGATTACTATATTACCGCCACGGATGGAGAGCTGGACGCCTCGGTTCCCCCCATAGACCCCGAGATCTCTCCGTACCAGATAGAGATCTGTCCCAACGAGCCTCCCATCATAACCGCCGTCTGGTATCCTGACACCAACTGCGTGTGGCCGGGCGAACCCTTCCCCATCATGTGCGAGGTATTAGACACAACCGACTGGGTCGATTCGGTTCAGTTGTACTATCGTCCCACTGGTGGTGGTTCGTTTGATATGGTCTTAATGAGTCCTCAAGGTGGAGATGAGTACCTTGGCACTGTGCCCGGTTCGGCTGTTGGTCCTGACGGGATCGACTACTACGTTAGAGCTGTCGACAACTATGGACTGGAGGCTTACTACGGCAACAGTGGTAGCCCACACCATGTGCCCGTCTGTTACAACGAGCCGCCGGTCATAACCGCCGTCTGGTATCCTGACACCAACTGCGTGTGGCAGGGCAATCTCTTCCCCATAATGTGTAAGGTCTTCGATACCACGGATTTCGTCGACTCTGTTTTCCTGTTTTATCGCCGTGGTGGAGAGGTCTCGTATGAAGATACTGTGATGGCGGATCAGGGAGGTGATGAGTACTTAGGCGTGGTACCCGGCTCTTTCACAGGACCGACCGGGATCGACTATTATATCCGTGCGGTGGACAATTTCGGCTTAGAGGGTTTCTACGCCAGTGCTGCCGATCCCGTTCATGTGGATACCTGCCCTCGCGAGCTCAGCCCTCCGGTGGTGGTGCCTTTTGACACATGCGTCTACCGGGGGAGGCCGGCCTGCATCCCGGTGTCTCTTAGTAGGCTGCCGTCATTTGACGTTGACTCGCTCAATATGGTTTTGTTCTACGACGCCGCCGTAGTTCAGGCAACGCATGCTACGACAGAGAACACCATTGCTGAGTCCTGGGGTCCGCCCACGTACAGCATCGGGCTTGACTCTATATCTATCGAGATGAGTGGAACGCCGGCCTTGGCAAACGCCGGAGTTCTGGTGTGGATCTGCTTTGATGTGACGGGCGATGTGGGTGACACCACCGTGCTTCATTTTGAAGACAGTACCATCACCTTCAATGATTCCCCTTACCCTGCACTCGGGGGCATTATCCGAGTCTGTCCTTGGGGCGTCACGGTTGATTTCGACATCAAACCGACCTCATGCCCCAACCCGCTGAACGTGAAAGGCGGAGGCGTGCTGCCGACAGCCATCCTGGGCACCGACGAGTTCGACGCGAGCAGCATAGATCCAACATCGGTTCGGCTTGAAGGTATTGCCCCTCTCAGATGGGACTTGTACGACGTGGCCACCCCGGTTGAACCGGATCCAGAGGATTCCTGCGAGTGCACCACTGACGGCCCTGATGGCCTTATGGATATGACCTTCAAATTCTGGAAGCAAGACATTGTGGCTGCATTGGAGGCCCAGCAACCCCTGGTGGACGGTGAATTCAGGATCGTGACCATTACCGGAATGACAACCGACAGCATACCTTTCGAGGGTCAGGATTGTATGATTATTCGCAAGAGAGGACAACCAGCGTCCGATGTCCTACTGGCAGCTGGGTTCAGTCTGAGGGAGAACTATCCCAACCCGTTCAACCCGGAGACTGACATCTCCTTCACCCTGCCAATAAGAACCCACGCGTCCTTGACGATCTACAACATCGCAGGGAAGAGGGTTATCACTCTGGCCAGCAGCGAGATGAATGCCGGAACCCATACCGTTCACTGGAACGGCAGGGACGAGGCCGGCAATCCTGTAGCCAGCGGCATCTACTTCTATCGCCTGAAGACAAAGGATTTCGACCAGACCCAGAAGATGGTTCTGATGAAATAAGCCTCTTAGGCTGGAGTTTATTTGAGCGAGGGAGGGGATATCCAATTCCCCTCCCTCGTTTTTTCGTCAACCTCCCTGCTTCCACCGACCGCCGCCTCCATAGATTTCTTGCCCTCTATTTCTCTCGAAAGGTTCGGCTCTGAGCCTTGAGCCGGCTAAGATCAGGGCTGGTGAGTTTCGAGTCAATTCGCCATTTTCTTCATTTCCGGAATCGTCAGCTACTCGCAACGCTTGGCGAAAGATGATAATCTCATAGTTCACGATCAGTTAGAACCCGCCGGGATTACCTCTCCGTCGGGACCTCGCAGAATGTGGCGGATGCGGCAGACTGCATCGATATGGTCAAGGTCTCACGCGAGAGATAGAGGAAAGCATTTTATTGGCCGATTTACACTTACGTTTGAGTTTAGCACTCTGGGACTTTTTCGGTAGATTGGCATGATACTTGCAACCTCGAACTCTCTGCATCATCTCGATCTCGAAGGAATGAGCAGGGCCAAAACCTCACCAGTGGAGGCTATGTCCACGAGCTTGATACCGGATGGCTAAGCGATAGGAAGAAGATGGTGGTCATCAGATGAAGCTTCGTTTGAGTGACAGTATGTAGATGGTGTAGCCACTGCCTCAGCTGGATCGGTTCACATTTTTTTGTGGTGTATTGCCTTTTTCACGTAATCCTAATAGAAAGGTACATCATGAAAAAGCCAATTCAAATCATTTGCCTCCTACTTCTGGTGACCTCATCCATCTCTCTTCTCCCGGGATGCAGTAAGAGATCGACCAGAAGCTGCGGTGGGGCAGAACTCATTGCTTTCCTCTCGGACCGTTCCGGACATCAGTACATCCTTCATACCATGAAATCGGATGGAGTTGAGCAAAAGATGCTGGAAGGAGCATGGTCATTTCTCGTTTCCCGCCGAGATCCGCTTGTGTCCCCGGACGGAGAAAGAATAGTCTTTGCTCAAGGCAACAAGAGCAAAGGTTGGGCTATGATCGTAAACGCTGACGGTTCTGAACCGGATACCCTCGTGCCAGAGACCCCCTATTCCTATGTCCATCTGGGAGAATGGTCACCTGATGGAGGCAAGCTGGTCTATCGTCTGGACTCATACGCGGATGATTCAAAGAGCGGAGTCTATGTGATAAACCCCGATGGCTCAGGCAAGCCGAGATTGGATGAAGGCTATAATCCCAGGTTCTGCGGAAACGATAAGGTGGTCTACGCCCGGTATGACGGCATCTACATGATTGGGACGAATGGAGAGGATAAAAGACGGCTGCAAGAGACGCTCTATGGCGCCGGTCTGCACGTGCCTGCAGGTTCACCCGACGGCGAGAAGGTTGCCTTCTGTCGGGCATTAGTGGTTCCTCCTCCAAACCAGAAGTGCTGGCTGGAGATTACCAACCCGGACAGCTCGGGACACATCAGATTGGCAGAGATGAGTGGCATATTCTCCTTTGCTGAGATAGAATTCTCGCCCGACAGCAAAAGGATCATGTTTCTCGCCGTGGGCCAAACGAGCGCTGAGATATACGTGGTGAATGTAGATGGCTCAGACCTTCGTCCCTTGACCAACAACAACGCGTTTGGAGATGGACACGCCCGCTGGTCACCGGACGGCAGCCAAATCGTCTTCACGTCTACGAGGGATGGCAACCAGGAGATCTATACCGTCAACACCTCCGGGCCTCCTCAGATGAAGAGACTCACCAATAACCTGGCAGATGACTGCAATCCTGATTGGTGAAGGGATGGAACAGATTAGAAATTGGAAGATCTTTTACTTGAGCGGACTGAAGCTATTGAGGATCTTCACTTCCCATTTCTCCTGAGGCTCCAACTGGAGCTTCCAGTTGGGAAATAATACCACACTCTGCTGGACCTTTTCAAATCCTTCCTCCGAGAGCGAGACGGTATGAATGGGGAAACGCCAGAGTTGAGACTGGCGGTCGAGCTTAAAGTCTATATCCAGCTTAAGATGATCATCTCTTATTCCGAATTCATTGCACCTGGCCGCATTGCCCATCATGACCGACTCCTTGGTCTTGACCTCATGATCTTTGACGTAGGAGAAGCTCTTTGCGTCTTCCTGCCACGGAACGGCGAAGCCAAACTCAACCCCGAACCACAAATTGACCTTGCCCGGGGAGTTGTTTATCAGGGTGTAGGAGATATCCAGGTCCGATCCTCGGGGGGTAAGGGAGATTGTCTTGACCACGGTGATGGGAGCCTTCTTGTCCCTCATCCAGACGAATCCATCCCGGTATAGGGTGATGTTAAAACCTTTTTTTGCTTTCTCAATTTTACACCGGTAAGGCTGATTGACGAAATCACCCTGTTCGGGATATCCGCAGGCGGCGAAATTCTCCAATTTGGTCCCTTCGCCCAGGAAATGGTCGATCAGAGAGCCGCGGCGATACCAATCGTAGGTCAAGAACTCCTCTAATCCCTCCTCCTTGGTCACGACCAGATCGTGGATGCTGGCGACCGGGCCGTTCCCCTCTTCCTGGCGTTTTTCCTGCGAATCAAGAAGCCGTTTGTGGTAACCCTCCTCTCGCCTGGTCAGGGTATTCAGAATGTTTGCGCTTTTCGGCTTGAAATCGAGTTCGAATAAGCTTCCGCCGGAGGAAAGAGAGAAGTAGAGGCCGAAAATCGGGCTGGAGACCACCAGCTCATCCTTGCCGTCCCTGTCAAAATCGAAGATTTGGTGATCCACCCAATTCTTGGCAGCATGAGTAAGCTCATCTGTTAGCTTCTCTGCTTCGATGAGATTTCTGTAAACCGCGGAACGAAGATGCGGCAGGTACAGGCCGCCGAAGACTCCGTGCCAGTAGGAACAGTTACATTGCCCCTGCCACAGAAGGTCTCTTGCCTTGCTCAATTTAGTTTTGCTCGTTCCTTTCTTACTCTCGAGTTTTTCGATTCTCCGGCTAAGCTGGAGCATCTTTTTGTGCATGTTATTCGCCTCGGGATATTTTGCCAGGAAATTTCTCCAGAAGCCGCCTCTGACGAATATGCCGAATCGTTCGTCCAGATTCTGATCCTTGAGGATACCCTCGAACTCCTCGTACTCCCGGAAGGCCCCCGGAGGCAAAGTCCACTGCATCATCTCGTGATATGAGGCGGTGGGAAGATAGACTCTTCCTTTGGGAGGAAGTAAGTTCAGGGCATCCCTCAAGTGAATCATCTCTATCCAATCTGAATTGCGCTCGATCTCGTCGAGGAATCTTTCGATCCATCGATCTTTAAAGCAGTGCTGGTACGTCTTGGGCCAGACCCCGAACTTCTCGCCGTCGTCACCATACAGGATGAGGTTATCCCCATCCTCGGTGGCAATCTTCTTGAGGTGTTTGACGGTCTCCTCCGGCTCCTTAAACGGGATGGAGTAGCGCAGGAATTTGGACGAGGGGAACAAGGCCAGAGGATGTCCCTCCTCCTCGGTGATATAGTAACCCAGAAGCTCATCGTCGGAAAGCCCGGAGAACTTGAAGTGAGAATCGTCCACGATGGTGTATTTGACGCCGGCTTGAGAGATCGATTTGGGAAGATGAGGCTCCCAGATTCGCTCCGCCAGCCACATCCCCTGCGGCTCAGTCTCGAATTGCTCCTTTAAGAAATCCGTCAACTTCTCAATCTGCCCGATCTTGTCTCTATCCGGTATCACCGCAAGTATGGGCTCATAGAAGCCTCCGGTAAGCATCTCCACCTGGCCTTTTGTGACCAAGGCTCCCAGCTTCTCGAAGGCCTCGGGATGATGCTTTTTTATCCACTCGAGCAGAATTCCGGAGAAATGCAAGCTTATCTTGAAACGAGGATGTCTCTCCAAGATCTCCAGGAAAGGGAGATAGCTGTGGGTGAACGCGTGTTCGAACACATGCTCAAAGTTCCCCACCGGCTGATGATTGTGAATGGCGAAAGCGAATTTGATTTTTTTCATGAGACCTTCCGATGATTTATCTTGCGCTTCTGATTTTCCGATTACCAGGATTGTATCAGGCAAATTTGTCGATTCAGGATCGCACGGCCTCTCCCGGAATGCTGGTCCAGACGGAATCTGGAGTGTCCACCTTCAGGCGGGCCAAAAAAGAGTCGGTCACCTGTCAAGTCGCTGCCGGTCCCGCTGAAGCGGGACACTCCGATAGCTACGATTCTGCAATCTGGTTCCGGGGAGATCCGGCAACGGGTTCTCACAGACGAGCTATTGCTTCCTGAACACAAAACCACGCTTGCCCCCTGCAGGTCCTATCTGCTTCTTTGGAAAGGCCACGAATCTTAGTTAAAAGATGCTGAACTTCAGATACCTCTTGGGATGTCTCTTCATATCCAATATTAATGAATCGACATTCTGGGCGGTTTTCTTAATCTGGTCATACAGGGTGGTGTCGTTCATAAGCTGCCCTAAAGTTCCCTCTCCGCTTTCGATTTTAAAGCTCAGCTTCTTCAGGGAGATAGACAGAGAGTCTAAAGAGGTGGTTATGTTGTATAGTTTTTCCGAGGCCGAACTGAAATTATCCACCGTGCTTTGGAGCTTATCTTTGTTTTCTCCCACCATCTTCCTTAGCTCGGCGGAGGTATACGACAGATCGTTCATGGTCTGACTGAACTTCTTTTGGTTGCGGTCCAGAAGGGCGTTGGTCTTATCGGTGATCTCTTTCAAATTCTTTATCACCTTGATCAGTGCATCCTGTGAAGACTTGGTCCCCACGATCGCTTCTAAGTTCTCTGCCAGGCACTTCACCTGAGTGATCATCTCGCCCATCCTTCCCATCACCTCCGGAATGCCGGTGTCGTAATATCCACGAATGGGCTGGGAAAGATCCAGGAGCGTGTCCGAATAACCGGTCTTAACGGCGATGAATCTCTCTCCCATCAGGCCCACGTTCATCACGGTGAACTCAGCATCCTTCTTCAGCACCACGTCCTGTGTTAAGTTGAAGGCGACCAGGACGTCCCCCTGGTATAGCTTTATCCTCTCCACCTTTCCTTTGGGCACTCCGGAGACCGAGACCGGATCACCCACCTCCAGCGAGCCCACGTTGGGAAAGATGACTGCGTATCTATACCGGGTCTGGTTGAACCGGATTCCCTTAACCCAAATGAGTCCCAGGATGAGGATGGCGCATGCTAAAAGCACCACCATTCCCACCCTCAGTTCCACGCTTTTATTGCTCACTTTTGTCCTTCATGTTTTGGAGTTAAAAACAAAAGCTCCCTTCATCTCTTCGGGCTGCTCTCCGGCAAGGCCCGATTGTGCCTAAGCTGTGAAACAACCGGTGCCCTTCATCCCCTTTTAGAGGATCGATCCCGCTCCACCCTTAGTTTAGGGTTTAATCTTCGTATTTTTTCCCTTACGGTTTCTGATTCTCAAGCAATGCAGAGAGATCGTGTTTCTCCGCTAAGGGCACGTCCCGGCATTCACATTTCACTCCGGCCGAAATCATCTTTTTGAAGGCGGATATCTCTTCCTCAGAGAGGAACAGATAGGGCAGAATCTTCTTTCGCCCTGCCTTGGAATGAATCCCACCAACATTTACTGAACCGATCTTCACTCCTTTTTGCGTCATCCGCAGGATGTCAAAGGGGGAATCAACTAAGATAAATGTCTTTTTTCCTTCGAATCCATTTTGCAGTATCCTTTTGGTGGCTTCATCCACCGAAAGGATGGTGGCCTTAATCTCCGGGGGAACGCAAGCCAAATAAAGCTCTCTTTCCCAGGCATTGGAGGCAACCTGATCGTTGACCAGCACCACCTGGTCGAACTTCAGGCTGTTGCCCCAACCCACCACCACCTGGCCATGGATCAACCGCTCATCCACTCTATATAACAAAATCGGCATTAAGTTTCGGCTCGTATTCCTTTCTCCCCCTCCTGCTTGATCAGAGGAACCAGTTGGTCGAAGGGAAGGGACGCCCTCTTGCTGAAGAACTCGACCAGCATGGGCAGATTTACTCCGGTGATCACGACGCTTTTGCTTCGATAGTCGCCCGCTTTAGCGACGACCTTCCTGGCCGTCTGCCAGCAACTGGTTCCGAACATGTCTACGAAGATAACCACTCCGTCTAAGTCGGTCGCCTCATTCACATTATTCTTCAAGGCTAAAAACAACTCATCTCTTCCCAGTCCGGAATTGGATATGACTGAAAGTCCCTCCTGTTTTCCCATTATTCCTTCCACGGTGTCCTTCAGCGCAGAACCGAGATCACCGTGAGTTAAAATTACGCATCTGATCATAAAGATGAGTCTTTTCGCCCCTGATTTTGACTGGCGCGCGAACGGTCCGGACCGACGAAGGACGAGTTGGGCGTGTCGTCTGTGGAAAGATTCACTCGAAGTCGCTTTCCATGAACTCTCCCACCATCTTTCTTCTGTAAATCTCCTCGGCGTGTCTTTTGGAGAACTCCTTGGCGCTGTCCTCCCCGTAGACCTTCAGCATGTGATTCATGGCGATGACCTCGGAGATGACGGTGATGTCCTTTCCCGGGGATACCGGTATGGTCACCACCGGAATTTCCACTCCCAGGATGGTGGTATACTTGTCCTCCACACCCAGCCTCTCGAACTCCACCTGATCTTCCCAGTGTGCCAGGTTCACCTGAACCTCAATTCTTTTCTGCATGCGGATGGCCCGGATGCCGAATAGCTTCTCCATGTTTATGATTCCGATGCCGCGCACCTCCATATGGTGTCCCAGAAGCTCGCTTCCGGTGCCCACGATGACCTGGGGCGCCTTTCGGATGATCTGGACCACGTCGTCTGCCACCAGACGATGTCCCCTTTCCACCAGGTCAAGAGCGCACTCACTCTTTCCCACGCCGCTTTTGCCGGTGTAGAGAAGTCCCACCCCGTATACGTCCACCAGTGTTCCGTGGATGGTGGTGTGGGGGGCGAACAGGTTGTCTAAGTATACGCCCAGCCTGTTGATGAACTCCACCGTGGAAAGCCGGCTGGAAAAGACAGGCACCCCTTTTTTGCCGGCAACCTCCAGAAACTCGACCGGCGGGGTGAGTCCCTTGGTCACGATCACGCAGGGCAGATCGAATCTGAAGATATTCTCCACCGCCTTTCTTCGTCCCGATTCATCCCGGGCTGACAGAAAGGACATCTCAGTCTCCCCCAGAACCTGCGTCCGCTGACCGGCAAACCTGTCTACAAACCCGGCCAGGGCCAAACCCGGGCGATGAATCTCGCTGCCGGGAACCACCCTTTTCAGCCCGTCTTCGCTGGTCAGCAGGGTGAGCTCCAGGCCCTCCTTTCTTTCCCTATAGATTTTTTCTACCGTTACAATCTCCAAAGACAAATGCTCCTTTCGCTCTCGGACCGATGGACTTTCCGTTCCGCCGGACGGCCCGCCTGTTCCCTCCGGTTTAAGCTCACGTCTCCTCGAACTCCTCTTCGGGAGAGGCGACTTCTGTGCCTCGCCTCAGGGGCGAAGCTTTTTGGGCTTTCTTGGCCTTTTTATCCTTGAGCCTCTCCTTATATCGTTTTAGCTGAATCTCCATCTTATCGATCACTCTCTCCACGGAATCGCGCATGTCAAATGATCTATGTTTGCTGGTCAGAACGGTACCGTAAACTTTCATTTTCAACTCCGCCGTCATCCTCGACTTCTCCATCTCCATGATCAGGTGCGCGTCGATGATCTGATTGAAGTATCTCTCCAACTTGGCTATCTGTTTTTCCGCAAAGTCTTTCAGGTCGTCGGTTAAGTCGAAATGGCGCGCGGTGGTTCTGATCTGCATGGTTTCTCCTTTCAGTTTTTTTGTACCCTCGAAAAGTGCGGAGGTTAAAGAAAAAACAAAAGAAGCCTGGCTTTTAGAATTCCGTACGTTTTGGGCCTCCTTGGGTTTTGAGCATCTTTTGATGGAAGATTTGACAGGGGATGGGGACAATGACATCGGTTTGAGAAAAAGCACACTTTATCTTGAATCTTTTTAAAAAACTCTCTGAGGGAAGCATCCACCTGATGAAAGTCAGATTCCCTTTCGGACACTGAGGCCCCTTCAGCGGGCTCACCACAAAGACGGATTAAAAAAAAGAGACCCCATCCCGCTGGAAAGCTGGTTTTTAAGTCAGATTGCCAGAGGGGAGGTTCACACCTTCCTGTTCGGAATCCTTGATCTGGGCCTTGACTATCCTTTTGCGGAAGCGGGCCGGCAGCACCTTCAACTCCTCTCGATACTTGCTAACCGTTCTTCGGGCGATGTTTATGCCCTGCTTCTTCAGCAACTCGTAGATCTGTTGATCGGACAGAGGAGCGGAGGGATTCTCCTTTCTGATGAAGTCGGAGATAAACTGCTTTACGTTCCGCTTGGAAAGGTCATCTCCGTTTTCCCTGGGGACTCCGGTGTTGAAGAAGTATTTGATTTCAAAAATCCCCTGCGGGGTCTGAACGTACTTGCCGTTGGATACCCGGGAAATGGTGGACACGTCCATCTCGACTCTCTCGGCGATGGCCTCCATGATGAGGGGCTTGAGATGGGAGGGACCGTGTTCAAAGAATTCCTTTTGTTCCTCCACGATCTTCTCCATCACCTTGATCATGGTGGAACGCCTCTGATTTATCGCGTTTAGAAGCCAGCGAGCTTTTTCCAGCTTTCCCTCCAGGTAGGTCTTGGTCTCCCCGGAACGGAGCGACCCTTTCTTCAGGAGCGCCCGGTAGGCGCCACTGATTCTGAGCCGGGGAACGTTCTTGTCATTGTGAAAGACCACGAATTCATCGCCGATCTTCTCCACCACCAGATCGGGCATCACCGGGGTAGCCGCCCGGCTGAATCTGCCCATGGCCGGTCTGGGACTTAAGGTCTTGATGAAGTCCATGGCGGTCTGAACCTCTTCAAAGCTCACCCCCATGGTCCGGGAGAGCTGGGTGAAACTCTTCTTCTCTAAGTTGTTTAGGTGATCCCTCACGATGCGGTAAGCTAAGCTGTCCTCAAATCCCTTTTCTTTAAGCTGAATCAAAAGGGACTCCCTGAGATCCCGCGCTCCAACACCTGTAGGGTCGAAGGTTTGAATGTGGGAGAGCACCTTTGAAACCTGCTCGGGAGAGGCGTCCATGGTGCTGGCCATCTCCTCTGCCGAACAGGCAAGATAGCCGTTTTCGTCTATGTTGCCGATGATATACTCTCCGATCCCGACTTCCTCTTTGCCCAACCTGCTGAGGTGAAGCTGCTCCATGAGGTGTTCATACAGGGTCTTTTCCCTCACCGGGGTGCGCTCAAGCCTCTCCTCTTGGGGCTCCCTTTCCCTTCTGGGGCGGAACTCCCCATCGTCCCTCAAGTAGTCTTCCCAGTTGATCTTATCCAGTTGAGGATCGGCCTGATTCTCTTCCCCCTCCACCGAGGTGTTCGTGGTCTCGTCCGCTTCCTCTGCGGTCTCGGCCTCCTCTAAAAGAGGGTTGGTGGAGAGCTCATGCCTTACCAGTTGCTCCAATTTCAGGATGGGCATCTGCAGAAGCTTCAGCGATTGAATAAGCTGCGGAGCCAGTTTCAACTGTAGCTTCATCTGCATTTCCAGCTTCATGATCGCCTCGCCTGAATTTTCGATTCCTTCACCTACCAGGCCAGAGATGAACCTTCGGCCTGCCTTGTGAATCTGTCCATTCCCTATCGAGCGTCCTTTTTTAAAATACGCACAAACAGCTGCTTGGCCAAGTCTTTTTTAGTTATATCGGGAACAGCACACCTTTAGTTTAATTTGAACTTCTCGCCCAAGTATATCTTCCGTGCCTCCGCATCAGAGGCCAAAAACTCCGCGGTTCCGGATTTCAATATCTCTCCATCGCACATTATGTAAGCCCGATCGGTGATGGAGAGGGTTTCCCGCACATTGTGATCCGTTATCAGTATTCCCAAGTTCTTCTCCCTCAGGCGGTTGATGATCTTCTGGATATCCTCCACCGCTATGGGATCTATTCCGGAGAAGGGTTCGTCCAAAAGCATGAATTTGGGTCGGGTGGACAGCGCCCTGGTTATCTCCACCCTCCTCCTCTCGCCGCCGGAAAGGGTGTAAGCCTTGTTTTTTGCCAGATGAGATATGTCCAACTCGTTTAAGAAGGCCTCCAACCTCCTTTCTCTTTCCCCCTGGGGGATCTTCTGCATCTCGAGGATGGCCATGATGTTTTGTTCCACACTTAATTTACGAAAGATGGAGGGCTCTTGAGAGAGATACCCGATTCCCCGGCGAGCTCTTTCGTACATGGGAAGCCGGGTTATATCTTCCTGGTCTATAAGAATCCTGCCGCTCTCCGGTTTGATGAAACCTATAATCATATAGAAGGTGGTGGTCTTCCCTGCTCCGTTGGGTCCCAGAAGCCCCACTATCTCACCCTGCTTGACTTCGATGGAGACCCCGTTGACCACTTTCCTTTTTCGGTAGATCTTTACTAGATTCTCTGACCTCAACGTCAGCCGGGCGTCACTCATCTGTTCCCCTGGTGAATTCTTTGTCGATTATTCCTCTTATGCTTTTACGCTTCAAGAAGGAATCTGTAATCCTGTGAAATCATAAGCTATCCTTTAAGTCTTCCTTCGGCAGCTCTTTTATCTCTCCTTTAACCTTTTTTTTGATCACGAAATGCTTCAGCTCCTGATCCGCCTCCAATCCATATCCGGTGATCACGTCCTGACCCTTGGTGATGGTGACAAAATCGTCGGTGACAATCTTGGCGTCCTGGGGGTTCCATCTCAAGCTCTGGGTCTGAAGCTTTATTCCCTCTTGAGTGGTCACCACTACGTTTCCCAAAGCTTCAACTTGCTGTTTTCCCTCCCGGATTACTCCGCTGTCGGCGACCAGAACCGAGGTCTGGCCTCCGCCTGCGGCATAGAAATGGACTATAAGCTTTTTGGCTTTCTTCAAATCGAGCCTCTCGTATACCGCCACGTATTCGGCGAAGATGGTCGCCGATTTTACCCCCTCCTCGCTGAAGGTGATGGTGGAATTCTCTATGATCTGATCCGGGACGTCCACCGCATGTGCCGGAGCCTTCGATTCATCCTTGCTGCAGTTAAAACCTGCAAGCAAAACTAAGATCAATATCTTCGCAACAGAGTTTTTCTTCATGGCCATTCGGACTCAAGATAAGAAAACATCTCCGCTCGTCAAGGGATTTCGATGTGAGGTTCGTCGGGCAAATCTACCTTTACGCATGGATGCCCATATTGCTTTTTTCCACCGCCGTCGCTGGAATCGCTTGAAAATCAAGCAAGAAGACGTATACTGAGTATAGCCGGGGCGCTTGAAAGAAGAGAAGCAGAAACCTCGGGTATGAGCTTTCAGGTCTCTTTCACTTCGATCACTCATGCCACCGGTCGATGCGACCTGAGTGTTGTCCGTCCTGTCGGCCGGGCGTCGAAAAGGCTGGTCAAGTCTTCAGTCGGGTCAGAACCAGACGATACACCTTCTTAGTGGCGGAACTTAAGAAGATGAGATTCAATCGCAGACTCTATTCTTCGATCTTATGTTTTATCTTTTGCGTCTGTCTTCTTGCTTTAGACCTGGGTGCAGAAGGTGGATTGTCGAACATCCAGCGTTCCACTCAGAGAGAACACCTGATCTCGAGCCGGAATGTTGATTCCTCTCGCGGGATTACCTCAACTTCATATTTGCGGTCTGATTCTGTTGACGTAGCCGTTGTTTACACCACCAGCTACCCGGGACATTCGCACCGGGTAGAGGTAAAAATGAAAACCCCCGTGAGCATAGCCGGCTTCGGATTCGAGGTCACCATCGATCCTCCTGAGTTGGCCGATTTCTCCACGGTGCGGATTTACGTCGACAGCATGGACACATGTCCCGCAGAGGAGGAGACCTGCTGGTATTATTTCCCCATAAGAGAGTGTGAAATTGAGCCCGGCCCTCTGGTATCGGGCTGGTCTTTCCTTGAAGCTCATGGGGAGCCCGGAGATACCTCTCAACCTTACTGCGATACCGTCCGGATACTGGGGTTGGCCCTTTATGGAGATCCCATTCCTCCCAACCCCAATTACCAGTCGCTTTTTCGGCTGGGAGTGGAAGTAGCGTGTGTACCCGACTCTCTGATCTACAGAACGGTGAAGTTCAGCATGACGGGAGAGCTCTCGGATCCCTCCGGGCAGCCGGTGCCTCTCCGCGCTCATTCCGGCGAGCTGACGATCTGGTGGAGCGTTCCCGGAGATGCAAACAACGACAGCCTGGTAAACGTGGGCGACATCGTCTTCCTGGTCAACTACCTGTATAGAAACGGCTCTGAACCGTGTGTGATGGAGGCAGCCGATCCGAATGCGGATTGTAGGGTAGACGTTGGGGACGTTGTCTATCTGATCAATTTCCTCTATCGGGAAGGCTCCCCTCCTTCATCAGGGTGCGCCCACTGAGGCAAACTTTCTGGGTCACCCCCCCCATAATCTCTTCTGCGGTGCAAAGACAAGCCGGGGTCTCTGACAGAGGATGCTATCTGGCTGAAGAGACTTACTACCCGTTCTCCAGCGTTTCCATCGGAATAAGGACAAACCCTACCTTCTTGGTTAAGGCAAAAAGAGATTTAGCTGTGACTGATTTTTCTTGACAAGCTAAGAGTAACTCGATATATTAATTAGGGTAAACCCGACAACCGGATAGAGCCAAAAATCGAACACAGGCGGACATCTTTTTAATGGGACCCCGTACGCTGAAAACAGTGATGTACTTGATACTGACGCGCTTCTAAACCCAGGAGGTGGGAAATGCGAAGGATTTCCTTGGTGCTAATCGGATTGGCTTTGGGAATGCTGCTTCTCCCTGGCCAGGGCTGGGCCGAATGCTACGATGATCCCAACGATAACGGAATACGAGACACCTTGCATATAGAGATTTATCCGGAAGACCAGCAAACCTGGCCTCCGCCCGAGCTTGTTCGTTTCTCCTTCTTGGTGACCCATGACATCGTGGATCCGCTCATAGATTCGATAGCAGGGTTCATCCTTCCTTTCTGTTTCACCTCCAGCAATCCGGCCGCCGATGCCCAGGTGGACGGTGCCCACAATAACACTTACGTCTATCCCTTCCCTGACCTGGACAACAGCATTTTCCGTCATCTTCCCAGCATGGAGGACCCGCAAATTCACAACTGGATGATGGACCTATCCGAACCGGGGACGGGTTTGGACTGGGATACCAGGATTCTGGACGTGAGTCAGGGGTATAATCTTTGGTTTTCCCTGGTTGCCAGCGGCTCGGCAGATCAAAGATTCCCGGATGGCAGCAGGATTCTTCTGGCTACCTTTACCTTCAGCCTGCAAGACAGCACCACCATCTGCATCGATTCCTGCTTCTGGCCACCCGCCTGCCGCTATTCTTTCGCCCGATCAGATGCGGTTACCTATCTTCCCTGTCACTACCCAACGTGTGAGGTGATTGCCGGCGGCCCGGAGACGTGGATCGAGTGCCCGCCTCCCGAGGCCCGAAGCGCCAACGGTACATATCAGTCGGGCAGTTTTGTGGCTGGCTGTGATGGCGGAGTGGTAACCGGCGTAGAGTTGTGCGGTGATCCCCCGCCCGGCATAGGCGACGTTGAGGCGATTTTCACAACTCCCTTGGGTGAACCGAGCGCGGAAGGATATTTGAATTATACGATTACGGATCATTGTTACCAGGGTGCGGATTTGCACCTTTGTGTGTTCAACGATTTTCATGGTGGCCCGGCAGGCGATTGCTACTTTCAGGTGGCATTCGGCAACAATCCTCCGGCCATCAACCTACCGGATACCTGGCGTGTTTTATCCGGGTATACCATGACATTGCACGTCCCTGCCAGCGATGTCGACGGCGACGCGGTTGACGTGGCCACCTTAGATGGATTCTGGTACGAGCCGGATTCCCTGCGATCGCCAATCAATCCTCCCTCTTTTGATGGTGGGAATCCCGCTCTTTTGACCTGGGTGCCTGACGAATCCGAGACCGGGAACTGGATCTGCTCGTTTTCAGCCACCGACGCTTGCGGCGCGGGGGTTACGCATCAACTAACCATTCAAGTAGGTACGCCATACTGTGGGGATTGTACCGGTGACGGTGATATCAATCTCGGAGATGTGGTCTATCTCATAGGTTATCTCTACAAACAAGGTCCTCCCCCGGATCCATTGTGCATGGGTGATGCCAATGGCGATGGTTCCAGGGATGTCGGTGACGTGGTCCTGCTGATTAACTATCTCTTCAAAGGTAACTTTGCGCCCTGCTTTGACTGCTGTCCCTGAAGTTTCCGGGAACCTTCGAGAAAGCA
>CBDUQU010000056.1:0-18235 GCA_965369445.1 uncultured bacterium
CTCAGTTGCAGGGCGACCAGGGTATATGCCACAAGTCCTTTTTTCTTTGCGGCCGCGGCCAGGACTTCCTGAATCTGTTCTTCGGTTCTGACGTCGGGAACACGCTCTACCTTAACGTTCTCGCGCTCGAATTGCACCAGACTTGCCTGTAAAACCCTCTCTGCCGTTGCACCGGAGCCATCCGAGATAACCCATATATGTTTGACTTTTCGACGAGAAGATTTCATTTCTCGCTCCGTAGTTGCCCAATTCATTGGGCAATCTGTTCGCTCGATGAATCGAGCAACTACACTTCCTGAAGTACTCCCCCTCACCCCCGCCTTGGGCGGGATTTTCAACCTAACCCTCTCTCCAAGGGGAGAGGGAATTCTCCCTCCCTTGATGGGAGGGATTAAGGGAGGGTGATAATCAGCTTTTGTCAAGCAGGCTTCGCCATGCTCGACCTTCCATGTTATCTCAACTTATACTTGTCCAACTTCCGGTATAACGTCCTCTCTCCGATGCCCAAGAGCTGAGCGGCTTTCTTTCTGTTCCCCCTAGTGAACTCAAGTGCCCTCTGGATTAATTCCCTTTCCATCTCTTCGACATTCAAATCGGCAGGTATCTGTCCAACTTCCTGTCGACCTATCCAGGAGGAACCCACAGGCTCAACCCTCCGTTCCGGTCTAAGCTGGCCTCGCCCCGACAGCGCTTCTCTTAAGTTTATGATCTCCGATCTTAAGCTCAAGATCGCCTGAATGATAAGCTCATGCTCGGCAGTCTCCACGGATTTGCCCGTAACCACTGGAAGCTGCCGGTTGTCCTGCGTCTGCTTCTCGACATACTTTTTCACGTCGGATGCTTCGATCCTCCTGTCCGGCGCCAAAGCCAGCATGCTTTCTAAGAAATTCCTCAATTCTCTCACATTGCCGGGCCAGTGATAGTTGACCAAAACCTCCAGCGCCTCATCCGAGACCCCGGTGATCTTTCTGGCGCTTCTTTCATTTAACTTGTCGATGAAGCTGTGCACCAGAATGGGGATGTCTTTGGGCCGTTCTCTTAATGGGGGCACGTCGATTTTCACCACCGCCAGCCTGAAGTAAAGATCGGCGCGGAATGATCCATCTTGCACCTTCTGGTCTAAGTTCTGGTTGGTGGCGGCTATAACTCTCGCATCTACTTTGATGTCTGAGCTTCCACCCACCCGCATGAAGCTTCTCTCATCCAAAACCCGCAGCAGTTTCACCTGAGTGGACGGCTTGAATTCTGCGATCTCGTCTAAGAATATGGTCCCGTGATCGGCGGTCTCAAAAAGTCCCTGCCTGCGGCTGACTGCGCCGGTGAAGGCGCCTCTCTCGTGACCGAAAAGCTCGCTTTCCACTATCCCTTCTGCCAGAGCCCCCACGTTAGCTGCCACGAATGCCTTCTCTTTTCTCTCGCTGTTGGCGTGAATGGCACGCGCGACCAGTTCCTTTCCGGTTCCCGATTCGCCGGTAATCAACACGGTGATACTGGTGGGAGCAACCTGAAGCGCCGACTCGGCTATCTGCTTTAGCTGGATCGACTTTCCCACCAGACCACACGACTCCAAGAAGCTCTTCTCCTTCAGAACCCTACTTACCTTAAGATGGAACTCCTTGGGCTTCAGTGGAATCTCGAAAACGTCATCTGCGCCACAATCCAGAAGCTCCTGCTGGCGGTGAAGGCTGTCCGTGGGAAGTCCCGCCAGGATATCCGGTCGAGGATCTCTGGCTATTATCCTTCGGATAAGGACCGGACAGGAAAGATCTGTCAGGCGGGAATCGGTGATGATCAGATCAAATCTTTCATCCCGCACCTTTTTCAGGCCATCCCGGCTGGTGGGAACGGCCTTTATCTGCTGACTGACGTCCGAGAGGGCTTTCCCTATCCCTTTGGAGAGCTTTACGTCCGGAGTTATTATCAGTATGTTAGCCGGCTGGTTCATCAGATCATTCCCATGTAACAGACTCTTTCAAGACTTCCCATAAAGTTTCGAACAGTATAGAAAGTAAAAACAAAAAGTGAAAATTACAACCTAAAAATCACTCTGTTTCGTCCACTGATGCGGTATGATCAAGCCATTCTCTGTATTCATACAAACGCAGTTATCTCTGAGCGGGCGCTTACCCGTCCGGGTGATGCGAAGTCACACCCCCCACCCCCTCCAGGCATTCACAGCTGATAGAACAGATTAAGCAGATGTTTATAGCAGACCTGTTGAAGAAAGACTTTTATCAGCTTAATCATAGTAATCAGCTGTGAGGGGAAGTAATTCACCGCTGATTGAGTGGATTAAGTTGATCTCTATAACCGCTCGTCTGTTTAATCCAAGTAATCAAAGCAGGATGACTTCTCCAAATAGCAGTGAAACCTCAAAAAAATCAAAAGGCTGCTCTTTTACCTATTCTTCTGACTCCTACGGCATCAATCATAAAGTTTAAATCTTATCAATACTCATAACTTTGGACGCATCCATCACTCTCGTGGCCACGTCCATACTGATCTTCAAATGCCGGTTCTCGACTCACAATTCGCTGCCGTCAGGTCCTCCTGGATCTGCCGCGTTTTTTTGATCTTCTCTTTTTTCCTTCTCTAACTCCGCGGACCTTATGCGAACTGCTTCCCGTCTGCACAAAATCTATCTGCTTCTGCTCTTTGTCCACCCTTACTACCTGAACTCTTATCCGGTCGCCTAATTTATAAATCCTCTTGGTGCGTCTCCCTACCCACCTCCTGCCCTTTTCATCGAAGATATAGTAGTCGTCGTCCAAGCTCGAAACCCGCACCAGGCCCTCGGCTAAGAAATTGTCCAGCCTGACGAAGAATCCGAAGGAGACCACGCCGGAGATCAGCCCCTGGTATTCTTCTCCCAATTTATCCTGCATGAATTCGATCTGCTTGATCTTTATCGATTCTCTTTCCGCCTCGTTGGCCAGCTTTTCCCTCTCTGAGGTGATCTCCCCGATCTTGGGCAGGCGCCGGACCAGCTTGTTCTGCCTTTCGAAGCTGTATTTCTTTTCCTGCATCTCCCTCAAGAGCCTGTGCACCAGCAAGTCCGGATACCTTCTGATGGGCGAGGTGAAGTGGGTGTAATGAGAGAAAGCCAGCCCAAAATGCCCCAGGTCTTCCGGGGCATAGCAGGCCTTCTTCAAAGATCTGAGCAGAATCTCGTTTATCAACTTCTCCTCCGGCTTTCCCGCCAGGGATTTTAGAAATGTCTGAATCTTCTTGGGACGGATCTTTCCGGAAACCTTGAATGAATGTCCCAGACTCGACACGAAATCCGAGAAGGCCTCCATTTTATCGGGATCCGGTTCTTCGTGGATTCGGTACAGGAAGGGCACTGCACGGCGGGTCACGTGCTCCGCCACGGTGCGGTTGGCCAGGAGCATGAACTCCTCGATCAACCGGTGGCTCTCTAATCTGGCCACCTCGAATATGTCCTGCACCTTTCCATCCTTTCCCAACACCACGTGTGCTTCTGGCAGGTCAAAGTCTAAGCTTCCTTTCTTTAACCTCTTCTCCAGGAGCTTCCGGCTCAAGCTTCTCATCTCCAGAAGATCATCCTCCAAACCCTCCATCCTCTTGCTCGCCTGCCCGGTATCAAAGAACTTTTGCACCTCATCATAGTCCAGCTTGGCCCGGCTTTTGACCACGCTTTTCTTTATCTCGTAGCCAACCCTCTCCCCTTCGGGCGTCAGTTCAAGCATAATGCTGTAGGTCAACCTGTTGCGCTGCGGCTTCAAGCTGCAGATACTGTTGGAGAGTTTCTCCGGGAGCATGGGGATGACCCGGTCAACCAGATAAACCGAAGTCCCCCTTTTTAATGCTTCGTGATCAAAGACAGAATCCTCTTTCACGTAAAGGGAAACGTCCGCTATGTGCACTCCCAGCAGATAGTTTCCATCCGGCTTTATCTCCAGTGATACGGCATCGTCATGATCCTTGGCATCTGCCGGGTCTATGGTGAAGCAATTCTTGTCTCGAAGATCCAACCTCTCTCGAAGTTCACTTTTCCCCACCTTATCGGGCAGCTCGTCTACCTCGTTTTCCACTTCCCCCGGAAAACTCAAGGGAAGCTCGTATTCCTTTATCAGGCACAGAATGTCCATTCCCGGCTCGTCCGGATAGCCAAGTATCTCGACGATTTTCCCCTCAGGACCTAAGTCTACAGCCTCCCAACCCGAAAGAGACACCACCACTTTCTGTCCATCGGTTGCTCCCTTGGAATCCTCCCGGGCAATGTAGATCTGCTTAGAGATTCTGGGGTCATCCGGCTCCACGTAATCGGCGAATCTACTCTTGTGATATGTTCCTACCAGGCTCTGCTTGACCCTCTTTAGAACCTTTATGACGGTTCCCTCGCGAGCCGGCCCTCTCCTTCTGCTGAGCAGCCTGACCACCACCGTATCCCCGTGGAAAGCGTATCCCATGTTTTCATTGCGCACGTAAACGTCCTCGCTTTTATCCTCGGGCACCACGAAGCCGTAACCGCTCCTGCCTGAGACCAATCTTCCCACAACCAAGTCAGCCTTAGCTGGCAACGCTATTCTCCCTCTCTTCACCTTCACCACCAGACCACTTCTCAGCATCTCCCTGATGGTCCTGCGGAAGCCCCCGTATTCCTTGTCAGGGGTTTTCATTTTCCTGGCCAGCTCTCGCACCTTCAGAGGTCTGATCCCCTCACCGGAGAGAAACTCAAGAATCTGTTCTTGACTTGGGTTCACGAGAATCGAATCCTTGCCGGAAGAAATATGAATTCGTCTTTTCAGCTCTTCACTTTTTCAATACGGGCCAGGTTGGGTTTTGATCCTAAGCCTCTCGTTTAAGGCACCCCCCCCGGATTCACCACTGCCTCACACTGATCATTGGAATAATCACTCTCTTCTTCTTTGTCGCATCGTAGCTTCCCAGAATCTCCATTTGATCCGCGCCTTTCGGGGTCAATATATCATACACGTTGGGATTGAACTTGGCGTCGGTTCCGCCTCCCCCCTGCTGTTGCGTCGATTGTTCTCCTACCGTCATGAGCTTCCCCACTCCGTATGCAGTGTTTTTGTGGCCCCCTGTTTGTCCGCCGGTGAGAACCTGCAATTTCCAGATTGGATCTGGTGTGCCTATGATCTGGCGTGGAATGGCAAAGGAAACTTCGTTTCCTCTAATGTGACCCTGCTTCGATAAGGCTTTGAGGAACAAAAGATGCCACACCCCATTCTGGTCGTATACCAAAACTCCTGCGTTGCTCACCTCGATGACAAACTCGTAAGCATCCTCCTGCGAGAATTCAAAATTACCATTGTCGAAGAATAGCCTTGTGTTTCCGCTGCCCACTTTGTCATCGCAGTCTAAAACGATGGCTGCAAATGTCCCGTTGAATCCCTTATCTGAGGAAATCTCCGCCAGATTCAAATTGGAAAACTGAAGCTGAAAATATACCAACTGTTCGTCACTGCTGATCCTGAAACCTATCAGATCGAAAATGCCCGGGACCGCACGCTGGTTTTCCGGATAGGTGTAATCTCCGTCTCCCCTATCGTCTCCCAGGGGATCGAGCATGTGGAAGACCTCGCCGCCACGTATCCCATCAACGATAGTGACTTCCGGGAGAGTCAAACTTAGAACAGACTCCTTCCACTCTGCCTGGAGTTGGTTTGTCCCTTTACCATAGATTCTCTTGAGCGCCTCCCTCTGTTCATCAAAAGTCTCACCGGCGGCAAATAATTGCTTGAATTTGGAAATACCCTGGTTTTCTATCAAGAATCCAACGAAGGAAGACGCCAGGCCGGCACCGTCGTTGTTGCCGTAAAGCCACGGATCACGGATTAAAGAATCCAGCGAAACTTCTTTGTCAACGTCTATTCTCCCCTTCGCCCAGGACAGCAGAAGTTCCGGAGAGAAGAAGGACGCTCCCCCCAGATAATAAGCCAGACCCTCGCTCAAGTACTCTGCGGGAATTCTTTGTTCGTCTTGAGGGAGTATCCGGTAAGCAATGATGTGGACTATCTCATGAGGGACGAATTTCTGGACAGATGCCACTACCCCGTTGACCGTCTGGCTTCGTGCCAGGGAAGGTTCCAGTCCGAAAAGCCGACCAACCTCTTCACTTGAAGCGCATTTGTAATAATCGATTTTATCTTGATAGCCCACCTGCAACAGTCCAAGCAAGTTTTCATAAAACTCATCCATTTCACTAAGCAAAGCGTCCCCAGGCTCATCCTGCATGTTCCTGTAATAATAGACCAAGTGTTCAGACTCTCTTCGAAGCCAACCCCTGGTGCGGATGAATATAGGATTGGCCCCCACCATCCTGCCATCCTCTTCTACAAAATACCTCGAGTCTCTTTGCAGGCGTCCGGCCTTCCCTTCCCGGTAGAACCATTCCACCTCGAGGACTACGTGATCTCCCTGAATCTCTGCGTTGGTTATCCTGTAATTCAGATGCCGCGGGTCCAGCCTCCTGAATGCAAGATATTCCCACTGCCAGTCATACTTTTTATACCTTTGGACTTCCTGTCGATTCCAGAATTCCGCAGCCTCCTCGGCCGATCCTTGCTGCAGCGCTCTTATGTAAGCCTCAAAACATTCCTTAGCTCCATCCACACTCGAAGATAAGCCTGCAACCGGATGCCACGCCAGAACAAAAGCGAAAACGAGCAAGACAGAAACTCGTTTGCCGGTTTTCGGATTGATAACCTGCAGCATAGCCGAATAATATCACAGCCGGCGTGGCTTGTCAAATGAAAAAGCCCGGAGGAATCGACACCTCCGGGCTTTCGCCTTCTCGGTACTCACTCAAATCGTTGGTCAGAACCCGCGACCTTCGCCGTGCGAACGGAGTCCGCGAGGATGATGCGGGCGATCGTCTCGCCTGTCTCCCATCCTCCCCTTCCCACATTCACTCCTCATCCTCATGAACTTCTTGAACTGGTCTGGAGTCAGAATCTCCTTCATCGCCAGTTTCTTCTCGACTCTCTGTTCCAGAAGCTCCTTCTGCGTATCGGCGATTCTGTCCACCAGCTTGCTGATTTCACCCTGGCTCGGCTTTTCCTGCATCATCAGATGCCGAAGCTCCAATCGAGAGGTCTTCAATTCCGCCCTAAGGCCGATCTGGGCTTTCTCGAAATCGTACCGAACCTCGCGCATGCTTTCGATCTGCTCATCGGTCAAGCCCAATTCATCCGCCTTTTCCCAGAGGTTATGACGGGGGGACCGAGCCTGGGCCAAGGAGAAAACCAGTACCAGAACTCCCAAAACAGCCACTGTCAACACAAGAAATTTTCTTCTCATCACTTCTCACCTCCTCCTCAGGTTAATCGTTTTACGTCTCCTCGTTAGAACTCCAAATCAAACCGCGGTTATCTGGATTCTTGCATGCGATGGCCTCGGCCTCTGATCTGCCGGATGCTCTCCTTGAGCCTCCGTTCGAATCTCTCTTCGAAAAGGTGTAACCTGGCCCTCTGTTCTGAAGTAAGCATGGTCCTGGCCTTTTCGAAGAATTCTTCGGACTCCGAATGAAATTCCTTCCTTGCATCCTTGAAAGCCGCCAGGGTCTCCTCCAGCTCCTTCTCGTTCACCTCCTGCGGCTCCAAGGCAGCCTCCAGTTCCACCAAGAGTTCCCTCCTCTCCTCCTGGAACTTCTTTCTGGCGTCCCGGAACTCTTTGAGAGCCGGCAGGAACTGAGTCGACTGGTCCGAGGTGAGATCCAGAGCTTCCAGTAGCTTGTACATGCGAAGGGTCTCGATGTTTTCCCTGATTTTCTTCCGTTCCCCCATATGTCCGGGCCGGTCACCTGGATGGTGAGGCGGACCCTGGGCCAAAAGTCCTGCTGGTGCCAGCAAAGCGAGGCTCAAACAGATCAAAATCGGTATTCTTGACTTCTTCATGATATATCCTCCCATCTCAGGACGACAGTTTTTCAACACCACCATCTATAGAATGTCTCCAATTTGGAGAGCCTTTATCTTCTCCTCAACCTTTTTCAACTCCTCCAGGTCCAAGTCACCCAGAACGGAGTTCAAGCTCAACTCACTCAGGTAATCCTCTTCCAGGATTCCTTCGACCAAGTCCAGTTGCTGCCCTTCGCCGTTAGAGAGGAGTACATCTAGGGAAACCTCAGCCTCTGCCGAAAGTATCTCTGCCAACTCCTCAGTGGTTGAAGAAAACTCCGGTGAAGATATAGCGATCTCTGCCATCTGTTCCGACTGGCGATCAACCAGGTTTCGTTTGTCCAAGGTAAACATGAAAATACTGACTATGGCCACGGCTAGAATGGTCAAAATACCGAAAGCCAACCTGGGCTTGGGGATAAGCAGTCCTCTCCTTTTCTTTTTTCTTTCTATCCTGGCTCTGACCTCCGGCAGAAAACCCGTCCAGAAGCTCTCCCCCGGTGAAGGAACTCTCTCTCTTGCCAGCAATTGATAGAGCTGCTCAACTTCCTTCAGCCGGTCTCTACACTTCTCACATTCAGATAGGTGTCGCTCCACTCTTCTCCTCTCATCCGCCTGCAGAGAGTTCTCGTGATAATCAATTAAGACCTGACTGACTTCTTTACATCTCATGGCTTTCCCACGACCTCTCATCGATATTGCCCCAGAAGCTTCTGCAGCTTCTTAATCGCCTGAAAATAGTTAGCCTTTGATGCTCCCTCCGATATTCCCATAACTTCGGCGATCTCCCGGTGAGTCAAACCCTGGTGGAATTTCAACACGAAGCTGGCTCGCTGCCTTTCGGGCAGGCTCTTGACCGCCCGATCAAGAACCCGCATTAACTCCTCTCCTTCCGCCTTCTCCTCCGGCGAAACGGACACTTCTGGTCTTTCGGAAATATCAAAGATGGAAAGAAACGATCTAAATTTCTCCCTTTTTGAGAAATTGATGCACAAATTCACGGCAATCCTTGTCAGCCAGACGTAAAAGCTGGATCTTTCTTCGAACTTCTTCAAATTCCTGTATGCCCTCACGAAAACCTCCAGGGAGAGGTCAGCCGCATCGTCACGGTTCCTGACCAGACGATACGTCAAATCATAGATTCGTTTCTGATAACGAAGCACCAACTGGTTAAAGGCTTTCTCATCGCCTTGCTTGAACCTCTGAATTAAGCTTGAGTCTTTCTCATCCTTCATATCTTGTTCTTTCACCTAAATAGACCCATGAGAGCTTAAGAAGGTTTAATTCGGTTTGTTCGATTCTTTCTCAAGAGGTTACCTGGGTGAGAGTTTGATTCGTCCTGTGACCTCTTCCCCCGTTCCCTTCAGGGTGTCCTTCGATCCCGAAGATCTCAGGATCGAGGGAAATCCCTTCAGGGTGAACCCCTCTCCATAAAATGTCGGATATCCCGCCAAAGGCGGGGGAGAGGGGGAGATAAGGGGTGAGGTAGAAAACCCAGGTCTCACTCCCAGACTGGAGTAATTCCAGATGCAAGAGGCATAGCATGCAACCCCTTCTGCTCCATTTATCCACAAAAAACCAGCACCTAACTCAAATTAGGTGCTGGTTCTAAATCCTTTCGCTGGCTCCTGGAAACGTGGGGTCATGTCAATCTCTAATCCCGCCTGCTTTTTACCAAGACCTTGGAGAAATCGCTCATGTTCTCCAGCACCACCCCGGTTCCTCTGACCACACATTTGAGCGGGTCCTCGGCTATGTTTATGGGGAGGTTGGTCTCCTCTCTTAATCGTTTATCCAGTCCTTTAATCAAGGCCCCCCCTCCGGTTACCACTATCCCCTTGTCTAAGATGTCGGCGGAAAGCTCCGGCGGGGTCTCTTCCAAGGCCTGCCTTACCGCCTCTATAATGGCGTCAATTGGTTCGCTCAAAGCTTCTCTCACCTGCACCGAACTTATCTTCATGGTTTTCGGAATTCCCGCCACCAGATCTCTTCCCTTTATCTCCAAGCTTTCTTCCTCCTCCGGAGGATATGCCGATCCAATTGCTATTTTGATCTCCTCGGCGGTTCTTTCACCGATCAAGAGATTATAGTTCTTCTTCAGGTAGAGCATCAGACCCTCGTCCATCTCATCCCCGCCGATGCGTATGGAGATGTTATTCACTATTCCGTCCAAGGCGATCACCGCGATCTCTGAAGTTCCCCCTCCTATGTCTATGACCATGCTGCCTGAGGGAAGATGAACCGGCAGTCCCACCCCAATGGCGGCGGCCATGGGCTCCTGAATCAAGAACACCTCCCTTGCGCCGGCATTCTCGGCAGAATCCCGCACCGCCCTTTTCTCCACCTCGGTAATCCCCGAAGGGACGGAGATCACGATGCGCGGTTTCATCAGGTATCGGTGCCTTACCACCCGGCGAATGAAGTTTGACAGAAGCTTCTCCGTTATCTCGAAATCAGCGATCACCCCATCCTTCAAGGGTCTGATGGCCTCTATCTCTCCCGGGGTCCTTCCCACCATCTCTTTGGCTGCGCGGCCCACCGCCAGTACCTTCTTGGAGGAAACCTCGATGGCCACCACGGAAGGTTCGTCCAGCACTATGCCCTGGCCCCGTACGTAGACCAGCGTATTGGCCGTCCCCAGATCTATGCCGATATCGCTACTGATGAAATCAAGAAAGCCCATTTCTCCTCCGAAAACCAGATTTCCTCATGATTGAAATCTTATCTCACGAACCACTCTCAGGCGTGCCACCGTCCCGCGCGCCGGAAGAAATTACTCTTCAGTCTCCTCTTCTTCTCCCAGATAGATATATCTGTTTATCAGATTAACCCAATCGCTCCACCTTTTTCCCCTGGATTTCTGCGTCTTTATGATGTGGCTGAAGGCATCCGCCTTGGCATCCATGTCGTCCGCATAATGAAGGATAATTGCCTCAAGGGTTTTGGGAACAACCGGAGAGGCAAACTCCAGTTGCCCCTGGTGAGAGAGAACCAGATGCTTGAGCCTAAGAGCCAGTTCAGAAGGAAAATCCTCGATCATCTGAATCTTCCTGTCGATCAGCTCATTCCCGGAGACGATGTGCCCAATCAGCCTCCCCTCGTCGGTATAATCGAAGAACCCCCGGGCAGAATAGCTGCTGATCTTTCCCAAGTCGTGAACCAATGCTCCGGTGATGAGCAGGTCCCGATCCACCAGCTCATACATGCTGGCCGCCTTTTCGCAGACCTGAACCACCCTGAGGGTGTGTTCCAGAAGCCCGCCCACGTAAGCATGATGCCACAGCTTCCCACCCGGAGTTACCTTGAGCTTCTCCGTCACGGACGAGTCCTTCAAAAGCAGTTCTAAAAGGCTCCGCAGGTGGGGGTTTTGTATGCTCGAGACGGCCTCCTCGAATTCATCATAAAGAGAATCTAAATCCCTCTCTGATGCGGGCAAAAAGTCGGACAGGTCTATCTCCTCCTCTTTGGCCTTTCTCAGCTTCTCCACCTTCAGTTGGGGGATCTCTTTGTAGGTTGTCACCGAGGCCTTGATCTTAACGACGTCACCGGTCTGGGCTGACTCATAAATCTGATCGGCGTTGTCCCATACCACTCCGTCTATCCTTCCGGTCCTGTCTCCCAGCTCCAGCTTCAGGAACCTCTTCCCATCCACCGTGTCCCTGATCTCCTGCTTTCGGAGCACGAAGAATTCGGTCACATCTTTGCCTGGCTGTATGTCTTTTACAAATAAAGTCTTCATTTCCTAATTTATTGCTGCGGGCTCTTTTTCAAACGTGCCAGAGATTTACGAGTTAATAATATAGAGCATCGGGTCGATCAAAGTCAAGAACAAAAATCCTTGTGAAGACCCAAGCGCATACTTATATTCCAGTCCGACGAAAAGCAATCAGGGTTTTAAGTCATGAAGATACTATATCGCTACGTCTTCCGGGAGCACGTCGGGCCTTTCTTCTTCGGGCTTTCCGTGATCATGTTCATACTGGTGATGGACTTCATCCTGGAGGTTTTGAACATGATTATCGGCAAGGGCTTAAACGCGTTCATAATACTGCAGGTGTTCGTCCTGAATTTAGCCTGGATGCTGGCCCTGGCGGTTCCCATGGCGGTTTTGGTCGCCACTTTGATGGCCTTCGGGAGGTTGTCGCAGGATAACGAGATAACCGCGCTTAAGGCCAGCGGTGTGAGTATTTACCGCCTGGTCCTGCCTGCCTTGGTCGCCTCGGTCGTTATGGCCGTGGGCATGGCTTTTTTCAACGACCGGGTCCTGCCCGAGCTCAACCACCATGCTCGTCTTTTGATGACCGACATTCATCAGAAACGCCCCACCTGGAATTTAAAAGAGAACGTGTTCATCGATGACATTCCCGGCTACAACATCCTGATAAAGAAGATCGATCCGCACTCCTCCGACGTGCGCGGGGTGACCATTTACGATCTCAAGAAGCGCCGCCTGCCCCGCACCATCATAGCGGAAAAAGGCAGGGTGGAATTTACCCCGGATGGAAATACCCTGATCTTCAGGCTTTTCAACGGCGAAATTCATGAGATTGACGAGAAGGAGCCGCAGCGCTACCGCCGGATAACCTTCGATAAACAGACCATCTATATCCATGACATCGGCAGCCGGCTCATCCGCTCCCAGTCAGATTACCGCACCGACCGGGAGAAGACCGCCGCGCAGATGATGGAGGACGTCAGGAAATCGGAGGCGGAGGTGGCCGGCGCCACGCAGAAGATCAGACAGGTGGCAACCTTGGCTTGGGAGAAGGTGACCAAAAATGAGCCATCTGAGGATACGCTGTCAGGAGAGACAATCGTCCTGGACAGACTAATCAAAGAAAACCGGATCGCCCTCAACGAAATCCTATCCGCGAAGCAGGACGTCAAGAACAAAAGGAGATTCATTAACAGCCTTATGGTGGAGGTGCACAAGAAGTTTGCGCTGGCCGCCGCATGCATAGCTTTCGTACTGCTGGGTGCGCCTCTGGGCGTCATGGCGAAAAAAGGTGGAATGGCGGTGGGGTTGGGACTAAGCCTGGGATTCTTCGTCCTCTACTGGGCATTCTTAATCGGCGGGGAGGAGCTTGCCGATAGGCAGCTCATCCCGGCCTTCTGGGCTATGTGGTCTGCCAATATCCTCATCGGAGGAGCAGGCCTCTATATCCTGGTGAAATCCGCCAAGGAGGCCAAATTCATCTCCTGGGAGTGGACGAAGAAGTTCGTGCCGAAAAGATTCAGAAAAAAGCCGGATGAACGGAAGATGAAAGGCGTTTAAAGTTTAGAGTTCAGAGTTCAAAAGTCCAAGAGTTCAAGGGTTCAAAAGCTCAAAGGCTCAAGAGGTCAAAGGTTCAAAAGTTCAAGGGCTTGGATTTAGATGCGGATACTGGATAGATATTTGATTCGGCAGTTTTGCTTTGCGCTCATCTTCAGCCTGATAGCCTTCTGGGTTATCTTCCTGGTTGTGGATTTAGTTGAGCATGTGGACAAATACATCGACAAGCAGGCTTCCGTCTCTCTGGTGATCAAATACTACCTTTACTTCACACCGTACATTCTCGTTCTCTCCCTCCCTGTGGCCATGCTTCTCTCCTGCCTTTTCTCCCTGGGGCAATTGGCCAAACATAATGAGCTTACCGCCATGAAGTCAGCCGGTATAAGCCTCCATCGGATACTCCTTCCCCTGTTCGTCCTCTCCTTTCTGATAAGCGTTTTTGTCATCGGTTTTAGTGGATCCATCGTCCCCCTCACCTACCAGAAGATGATGCACGTCAAGACCGTTGAGATCGAGAAAGGGAGACGCCAGACAGGCATAGTAATCAGCAATCTGTTCATTCAGGGGGAAGACGGAAGGATATTTCATTTAGCCACGTACGATACCAAAACCAAGATCGGCTCGGATGCGCTGTTGCAGAGATTCGAGGAAAATCGGCTAAGGGAGGAGATACGCGCTAAAAGAGTAAGATGGGAAAACGATGGCTGGGTTTTTGAGGACGGGGTGGAGAGAATCTTCTCCAAATCTCCGGTTGAGCCGGAGTCCCCCCAAGCTCTTGACAGGATAGAATCAAACTCGTTTCCTCACGATTCTGCCCGCAGAAACCTCTCCGAGGCGGAGGAGTATCGATCCTTTGACCGGCTCTTTCGGCTGGACTTGAAGATTAAACCGGAGGCCCTCACCCGGAGGAAAAAGAAGTCGGACGAGATGGGGTATTTTGAACTCGCCGAGTATGTGAAGCTCAAGAAAAGAAGTGGCCAGGTGGTGGCAAAGGAGACCACCGATCTTCATCTGAAGATAGCCTTCCCCTTTGTGAACTTCATTATCGTCCTCTTTGGCGCACCTCTCGCGGCAAACCCCAAAAGATCGGGCTTGGCTATTGGATTTGCCGTCAGCTTGTTCATCAGCTTTGTTTACTTCACTCTGATCCGCATGAGCCAGTCCCTCGGCTATTCAGAAAAACTCCCCCCCCTTCTTGCCGCCTGGGCGGCAAATATCCTGTTCGTAATCCTCGGAACGATCTTACTGGTGAAAGCCAAGAAGTAGATCGGGCTGCCGTCTAGACGGACGCCCGTCTGGGCGCAGGCTGCCCGATGATCTTAGGTGCTGGGTGGTCCTTCGGACAAGCTGACCTACCCCCCTAAGATCTCTGGCCATCTTCTCGTTTTATCCTTAAGTCACTAAGTGCCCGCCGCATTTTCTCCCGGCGGAGCTCTACCTCGTCTATGGCACCCGTAGCTTGCAGGAGCAGTGAATTCTGACGACGAATATCCTCAAGAATTGCATAAATCCTATCCGCGTCTTGATCCGATGCAGGCCCTAAGTCGTCCAGCCTGTCTTCAATCGAGCGAACACCTATCCGCAAGTCAGAGATCGCCGAAACCAAGTCCGCTAGAGATCGCTGCTCGGGGTTCTCACTTTGCCTCAACACCTGCAAATCAAGCGCGACTGAGATGGGCGTATCAACAGAAGCCGCATCTTTTTCAACTGCTCTAATCTGCTTTACAATTTCTTTTCTTGCCTCCTCAACGCTCTCTAGATCATGATGGTCGACTTGGATCGTCCTGGTTCCAGCGACATCAAAAGGAATCTGTTCGCCTTTCTTGATGATCTGAACTAGGGGTTTCTTCAGCGCATGTCTGATCGCGAGTTCATAAAACACATTCGGATTCCGACCTGTGAGGTCGGCGATCACGAGTGGATCATCCACAGTATGCTGTATTACTTGGCTTGTGATAATACCCGGTTCTGAAATCTCGTCCGCCCTTATTGCATCATATCCGCACTCGCTCGCTACCGGCTTTACGACATACTTGAGGATTTGATCTGATCGTTTCCTTGTGTCTGATTCCGGCTCCCCAATTGGCGCGATCACAAAGCATGTTTTTCTTTCAGCCATTTCTGACCTCCTTTGTCCAGGGACGGGTCGAAGGGGACCACGCTTCCTCATTTCCCAAAAAGTCCTTCTTCAGGGGTGTGTTCATGACATATGTAGCTCTTGTTTTACTATATAACGCAATTGCTCCGCGAAAGTCAAGTATTTTCTAGATTCGCGTCGGGATAACAATATCCTGACGCAATAAGGAACCTGAGATCACGCATAGGCAAACCTTCACACTTTGTCTCCCGCGAAGGGCGGGAGAATGAACAACCCGATCTACCGCAGTTCCGGATAGCTTCATCCTGCTCCAGGGTGGATATTATTATCCACCCCAATTCCGTGGGATGACGGAGACCCCAGACGGGCCCGCCTGGGCGCCCGGGATAACGTCCCACGGGGAGTAAATAACAATATCCCGACGCAACGCAGCTATGTCGCATCTTCAGAGTACGTCTGATTTATTTCCTTGCTTTTTCCCTTTCGGCTTGTTAATTAATGAATTAGAGGTTGTTGAGCTTTCTACGATCATAACGCACATGGACTTGCGCGACGCGGAAAGTTCAGTTGCAGTCTTAGTCTTCCAATCAGAAGGAGGGGAATATGGAATTCAGAGTTTACAAGGTGCCCATGCCGGAGAAGACCAACGTGATAGTTGGGCAAACCCACTTTATAAAAACGGCAGAGGATCTGTATGAAATCCTGGCCGGGTCCGTCCCGGGGATGAGATTTGGCTTGGCTTTTTGCGAGGCCTCCGGGCCTTGCCTGGTAAGGTCGGAGGGAAACGACGTTGAGTTGAAGAAACTGGCTGCTCAGAGTGCATTCGACATCGGGGCGGGTCACACGTTTATAATCTATATCAAGCACGGTTACCCCATCAACGTGCTGAATGCGATCAAAAATTGCCAGGAGGTGGCCACAGTCTTCTGCGCAACCGCCAACCCCCTGCAGTTGATAATCGCCGAGACCGGCCAGGGAAGGGGAATCGCGGCTGTTATAGATGGATACAGTCCAAAGAGGATTGAGACAGAAGAGGACGTCAAAGAGAGAAGACAGTTCTTAAGGAAAATCGGATACAAATCCGGATAACCGCAAAGGGCAGGCAAGAATGCCTGCCCCACCGAGCACAGGGCGGGCAGGATGCCCGCCCTACCGGTTTTGAGTCTTCCAGCAACCGTAGACCCGGACGAATTAGTCATTGCGAGCCAAGCCCCGCACCTTTTGGTGCCGGGCGCAGCGAAGCAATCTCCCGCGGGGATCAACGCGCATTGCGGCTATTGGAACCTTTCGCAAAACCGCACTCCGCCAGCGGCGGGGCGCACTCCAAATCCAATGTGGAAACTCACTTCTGCCTCATAGGCGTGGGAATTCATCCCACGCCGAAGCATAACGGAAGATTTGGACCTGACTCTCCATGATCGAATACAAAAACGGAATCCACATAGAGGGCACCGGGCTGTGGCTGGACGCCCGAAGAAAAACAGACTTTTGTTTTGTCTCTCACGCCCACGCGGATCATGCAGTCAAACATGCCCAAATCCTTGCCACCAAGGAGACCGCCCGGCTATTCGAACACCGCTACGGAGAAGCCAAATTCAAACTACTCGAATACAACCGGGCCAAAAGATTCAATGGGGTGAAGGTAGAATTGTTCCCATCGGGGCACGTCCTGGGGGGCGCCCAGATACTGATAGAAAAGGCAGGAACAAGAATAGTCTACACCGGGGATTTCAAGCTTCGTAAGAGTCTGACTGCGCAAAAAGCTCAAGTCAAGAAATGCGATATCCTCATTATGGAGTCGACCTTCGGGCGTCCGCATTACATATTCCCGCCTTCCAGTCAGGTCCACGCTCAGATGGCAGAATTCGCTCAAGAGAATCTGACAAAGGGAAAGGTGCCGGTATTCCTGGCTTACTCTTTGGGTAAGGCGCAGGAGGCGATGAAGATTCTCTCCAACCGGGGCTTTAAGCTCTCGGTGCACGGGGCGATATATAACATGGCCAGGATATATGAGGAATTTGGAGTAAGATTCAAGAACTACAAGCACTATGAGGCCGGAAACTTGGAGGGTAAGGTGTTGATAGCCCCTCCCTCAGTCAGGAAATCCAGCATGATTGAGCGCATCCCCCGGAAGAGAATCGCTGTTTTGACCGGCTGGGCTTTGGACAAGGGAGCTCGATATTTCAATGGAGTGGACGAGGCTATTCCACTGTCCGATCATGCCGATTTCTTAGAACTCTTGGAATACGTAAAAAAAGCTCAGCCCAGGAAAGTCTACACAGTGCATGGCTTTGCCGAGTTCGTCCAATTCTTGAGAGAGAAGGGATTTGATGCAGAACCGCTGAAGCGAAGCACCAGGATCGAGAGCGCCTTCAGCAAGGAGGTGCTGACGAATTATAATCTGTTCGCCTGAAGCTCTGACTATTGCTTAAAGTTGTTGACTTTTCGCCTTCTTGCGTATAAACTTCAATGTGTTTACTTGAGGCGCTAACACTCTAAACTTTCGAGGTTGCGATGATTAATGTAGGAGTTATCGGCTATGGCTACTGGGGACCCAATATGGTTCGCAATTTCTATGGCAACAAGGATGCCAAGGTTGCCTGGGTGTGTGATCTGAGCAAGGACCGGCTGGCGTTGGTCGAGTCCGGATATCCAACCGTCAAGACCACCACCGATCACAAGGATATCTTGAAAGATTCGGGCGTCGACGCGGTGGTTATCAGCACTCCCGTTTCGGCACATTTTCCTTTGGCCCAGGAGGCTTTAGAAAGCGGCAAACACGTTCTTCTGGAAAAGCCCATGACCTCCACGGTGGAGCAGTCAGAAAAGCTGGTGGAGTTAGCGGAGAAGAAAAAGAGAACCCTGATGGTGGATCACACCTTCCTCTACACCGGAGCGGTGAGAAAGATGAAGGAGCTGGTGCAAAGCGGAGAGCTGGGCGACATCGCCGTGATCGCTCTGGTCGTGATCCTTCCCGTC
>CBDUQU010000057.1:0-17889 GCA_965369445.1 uncultured bacterium
ACGCCGGTGGGGTTGTTGGGGGAGCAGATCAGGATACCGCGGGTCTTTGCAGTGATCTTTTCCTCGATCTTCTCCCTTGAGGGGAGATGAAAACCGTCTTCGGCCTGGAGGGTAACGGGAATGAGTTTCACGTCCGCCATCATGGCAAAACCATTGTAATTAGTATAGAACGGCTCGAATACGATGATCTCATCGCCAACCCCAGCAATGCAGATCATGGCGAAGATTATGGCCTCACTACCTCCGGTAGTCACCTGTATGTCTTTCTCCTCTACCTGAATGCCTTTTCTCTTGTAGTACTGCACCAGCCCCGAGAGATACTGCTGGCTTCCTTTGGAATGGCCGTAGGCCAAGACCTCTTCTGAGTAATTCCGGATGGCGTCCATGAACTCCGGTGGGGTAGGTATATCCGGTTGTCCGATGTTGAGATGGTAGATCTTAATGCCCTTTTTCTTGGCCTCGTCGGCGAAAGGAACCAGTTTCCTGATGGGCGAAGGAGGCATATCATTTGCCCTTTGGGAAATCCGCGGCGAACTCATGAAGTCTCCTTTTCTTCAAACGTGAAAGTCTATCCGGCAGAACAAGGTAAGCAAATTGAGCATCCTTGTCAAATTAAAATGCGGCGTCCCCTGCCCGGATCAGAGTCGAGCCAATGACCCGGAGAGACTGGTCGCGAGGGAATCCGTGGACGATTTACCGCTGCGCAATTTATGCCCATTTAACGCGAAATGAGCGATTTTTCTCTTGACAGAGTCGGGGCTGCTTTGGTATACTGAAAAGCTGGACTTTTTTAGATGCTTGCAGAGGTCAAACCTTGAGCCTTGGAAAGGAGGGAAAACCCCGCAGGATAAGCGAAAAGGTTTGGAAGCCAGGTTGAGCCAGGGAACTGCCAGTGCCAATTCGTTTGCTGAGAACAAAGGATCGCCCAGCCTGGATCTTGATACTCAGCCCAGCGGTTGGCGCAATTTTCATTGTGGCTGAGGAAACAGAGCATGATTTCTCTGAGTGGCTTGACTTTGGAGCGGAAAGGAACTCGTTTTCGCAAGACGGTGCCGAGTTGAGGTGGAGTGTCCATCTCATGCGTGACTCGGCTTTTTTAAATCATGTATGTGGGAGTTTAAAGTACTGATGGCGAGGCGTCCTGGCGTCGTTCTGATTCTCGTTTTGATTCTCTGGGGTTCGCTTTTTGTGCTCGAGAAGAGTCGAGGCGAGGTTGTGCCGCGGGAGGAGATTTCACTCTCCGCGCCGGTCAGGCCCGAGCTGACGCAGGTTCTTGAAAAGAGCATAAACCCGGCGGAGTACCTGGTGGGAAGTGGGGATGAGCTCTCCATCGATGTATGGGGCGAGATAAACGTCCGCCACGTTTTGACCGTCACCCCTGAGGGAAACCTGCTTATTCCCGGAGTGGGAAGCATTCAAATTGGGGAGATGTGTTTAGCGGACGCCAAGGAGATCATCCGAAAAGCGATTCTCCGGTCCTTCAGAAACGCTCAGATCACCATTACGCTGCTGAACCTGAGGAGGGTTAAGGTGGTGGTGGCCGGGGCGGTGAAAACTCCGGGGATTCACTCAGTGTATGCCAATACCCGGGTCTCGGAGGTGATAGCTGAGGCCGGCGGTTTTCTGGATAACTCGTCCCGCAGGAATATCGTTCTTACCCGACCTGACAGCTCCACTATGGCCGTGGATGTCTTGAGGGTCGAGAGGTTAGGGGACCGGAGCAGAAACCCTCATGTCTTTGGCGGAGACGTCGTTTTTGTCCCGGCCAGGGAAGAGAACATCAACACCGTGGGAATATATGGGGCGGTAAAAGAGGGTGGCAGATTTGAATATGCCCCCCACGATAGCCTGCTGGATCTAATAAGCTTAGCCTACGGTCTGACCCTGGACGTGGATCTTCTGCAAGGGGAGCTGGTCAGGTTCAATGCAGACGACCTCACTACCACTGGCATTCCCGTTGATCTCAAAGGTCTGGTGTCGGAAGGCAATCCTGAAAAGAACCTACCACTCATGCCGGATGACCGGGTGTTCATACGGATTGTCCCAAAGTTCCACAAGAAGGATCAGGTAATAGTCAGGGGGGAGGTGTACTATCCGGGCGCATACCATATTGAGGAGGATCAAACGACCCTCTCTGAGATCATGGCCAGGGCTGGTGGATTCACCCCTAACGCCTCGCTGGTTGAGGCGGAAATGATCAGATCCTACAACGTGGTCGATCCCGAATTCGAAAGGTTAAAGAACATTCCCGTGGCCGACATGACCGACTCGGAATACGAATATTTCAGACTCAGATCCAGAGAGAATCCTGGCAGAGTGGCATGTGATTTTGAGAAGTTATTGGCGGATGGATTGAAGGAATACGATATCACCCTAAAAAGTGGCGACGTAATCACAATACCGCCCAAGAGCATGGTGGTTAACGTCTCCGGAAGCGTGGTCAACCCGGGACTGGTTCCCTACGAGCCGGGGAAGGATTACAAGTACTACATAGCCCGTGCGGGGGGCTTTTCGTGGAAAGCGCGTAAGAACAAGGTGCTGATCATCAAAGGGCAGACAGCAGAAAGAATGAAGCCGTCCAAACGGCGCAAGATAGACCCAGGGGATACGATTCTGGTTCCGGAGAAGCCTGAAAGGAACTATTGGAAGTTATTCAGAGACACCATGCTGGTGCTGGGAAACGCTGCCACCATCTACTTAGTCATTCAGCAAGCCACTGAGTGAGCAAACGTAATGGCCGGTCTGAGGAGCAAGGACGAAGAGTGGAAGACAGAGGATCTCAAGCGGGAAAGGTGAACATTTACACTTACCTGGCCATCCTGGTAAGCTACCGCAGGTTCATTTTTCTGAATCTGGTGGGGGTGTGTGTGATCGTGGCCCTGCTCTCCTTTCTGCTCCCCAGTTGGTATCGGGCCAGCACCACCATTCTTCCCCCAGGTGGGGAGGCTGCTTTAGGTTTGGGAGCGGCCTCGTCTCTCCTTGGCGCGGCCCCTGGATTTGCCACCTCCTTGTCATTGCCTTTCATGGCCACCCCGTCAGATATCGTTGCGGCTATCCTGAAGTCAAGAGCCGTGGGGGAAGCGGTGATCAAGAAAGAGCATCTGATGGAAGCCTACCGCACCGAATCCATGGAGAACGCTCTGCGCGAGCTTTTTTCACGGGTGCGGGTTACGGTGACTCCGGAGGGCTTAATATCGGTCTCCTATGAGGACAGAGATAGATTCAGAGCCGCTGACGTGGCCAATCGGTTTGTGGAGCAGTCGGACCGAATCAGTCGGGAAACCAGCACCTCTCAGGCGAAGAGCGCCCGTGTGTTCATCGAACAGCGTCTGGCCCAAACTCAGGAAGTGCTAACCCAGGCGGAGGAGAATCTGAGGGAATTCCAGGAGGAAAACAAGACCATCCTTCTGGACGATCAAATGAGGGCATCCATTGAAAAGGCGGCCGAACTCAAGGCTCAGATGGTCTCCTCGCAGATCGAATTGAACGTCTTGAGCAGAACCTTGTCTCCCTCGCATCCGAGGATAAGGTCGCTTGGAAGCCGGATTGAGGAAATAAGAAAACAGTTGGAGATCCTGGAGCTGGGAAAAGGCGAAGAAGGTGCGGAGGGGAAAATGGTTCTGGACGTCCCCTTCTCCGAGGTTCCCTCTTTGAGCTTGAAACTGGCCCGGCTGATCCGGGAGGTGAAGATACAAGAGGGGGTTTTTGAGCTTCTGACCCGGCAGCATGAGCAATACAAGATCCAGGAGACCAAGGATACTCCCACCATTCAGGTTCTGGATCGGGCCGTTCCACCCGAAAGAAGAGCCAGGCCCAAAAGGGCGCTCCTGGTGGGACTCTCGGGCATCCTGAGTCTGTTTGCCTCGGTCGTGTTCATATTTGGCCTGGAGTATTTCAGGATTTTAAAAGAGCGCAACCCGGAGGGCTTCGACCGATTGGCAGTTCTTCTGGGCGCCTGGAGAAAGGACGTGGAGGATTTGAAGAAGAAACTCTCATTCAGACGGAAAAAGGAATTCCCCTAACCTTTGTCGCAAGGCAAGGAAGAATAGTCCTTTGAGGCTGGCTTAACGGTGACGAGGGTGAAGAGATTTGCCCGGACAATGAATTCTCAACCATCGGAGATCGAGAGATGGCGCTTCGTCACGAACTTCGCCGAGGTCTCGCGGTCAGTTGCTTAACCGGTACTTCTTCTGAAAGGTAAGACATGATTAAGATAGGTTTGATAGGTTGTGGAGCTTGGGGCAAAAACCTGCTCAGGAATTTTGCCAACCTCCCCGGGTGTACGCTTCTCACATGCTGTGACGAAAGCCCAAAGCAGATAGAGAAACTCTGCCCCAGCTACCCGGGAATTAAGTTTACGCAGGACCACAAGGAGATCATAGAAAATCCCAACTTGGACGCGGTGGTGATCTCCACCCCTCCGGCCGCACATTTTGAACTGTCCAGGGCGGCGATTCTGGCGGATAAGGACGTGTTTGTGGAGAAACCATTGGTGCTGGACGTTAAGGAGGGGGAGGAATTGGTAAGGCTGGCGGAGGAGAAGAAAAAGATACTGATGGTGGGGCATATCATGGAGTATCACGCCGCCACATTGAAGCTGAAGGAATATATCGACAAGGGAGAATTGGGCAGAGTCTATTACCTTTATTCCACCCGGGTGAACTTGGGAAAAGTGCGCGACATCGAGAATGCCCTGTGGAGCTTCGCTCCTCACGACATCTCCATGATCCTGTTTCTGCTGGACAAGGACCCCGTTACGGTCACCGCCACCGGCGAATGCTATCTGCAAAAGGACAAAGCCGTCGAGGACGTGGTATTCATGACCATGCATTTCGCTGACGGGGTCATGGCTCACGTGCACGTGAGCTGGCTGGATCCTCACAAGGACAGAAAGCTCACCATCGTGGGAGATAAGAAGATGGCGGTGTTTGATGACACCAAGTCTGCCGAGAAGATCTGGATCTACGACAAGGGCGTAGAGACCAAGCAGGACTACAGCACTTACGGGGAGTATCTCAGCCTGAGGTTTGGCGACGTGGTGATACCCTGGATCCCGCCCACGGAACCTTTGAGGATCGAATGCCAGCATTTCATTGAATGTGTTCAAAGCCGCAAGACCCCGCGAAGCGACGGCAGGGATGGCCTGCGGGTATCAAAAGTTTTGGATGCTGCTCAGAGATCATTAAAGATGGGCGGCGCTCCCGTCAAAGTCGAGTAATCTCTTTTTGGCGAATTGCAGTAAACATTTCAGAGGAGTTGAGACATGGAGAACTTGATTGACAAATCCGCTGAGATTGGGGAGGGGACCAAAGTAGGCAGATATTCGGTTATCGAGAAGGATGCCAGGATCGGGAAAGGGTGCATCATAGGAAACAACGTTACCATCCACCCTGAAACCGAGATAGGTGATTCTGTCAGAATTGATGATAACACGGTAATAGGGAAGCAGCCCATGAAGGCGGCTATCTCTGTCACCACTAAAGAACAGAAGCTCGCTCCGGCCAAAATCGGGGATAACTGTTTGATCGGCACATCTGTGGTGATATACGCCGGCGCCACTTTGGGGATGAAAATCCTGGTGGCGGATCTCTCCACCATCCGGGAGAATGTCACCGTTGGAGATTTCACCATCGTGGGGAGAGGTGTAGCCATCGAGAATTTCTGCAAGGTGGGCTCACGCTGCAAGCTGGAGACAAACGTCTATATTACTGCCTATTCTGAGCTGGCGGATAATTGTTTCATCGCTCCCTGCGTGGCCACCAGCAATGACAACTACATGGCTCGGAGCGAGGAGAGATTCAAACACTTCAAGGGCGTGACGGTCAAGAAGGGAGGGAGGATCGGGCTTAACGCCACCATACTTCCCGGAAAGGTGATCGGTGAAGACTCGCAGGTAGCCGCCGGAGCGGTGGTAACCAACGACACACCATCCAAGAAGATAGTCCTGGGGGTCCCGGCCAAGGTGTGGAGGGACGTGCCCGAGGATCAACTTCTTGAAAATCAGTAGTTGAGTTAAAGAACAAGCTCTTTCGGGGCTTGGTGAAATCTCTTTTGCTGTTTTACGTTGAGGGAATCAAAGATAAACTTATGGGAGGATTAGATGAATGTTGCATTCTTGGATATTAAAAGACAATATGCTTCCATAAAGGAAGAATTGGATCAGGCGGTTTTCTCCGTCTTGTCCCATGCCAAATTCATCATGGGGCCGGAGGTGAAAGCTTTTGAGGAGCAAATAGCAAAGCATTGTGGAACGAAATTTGCCATCGGAGTTGCCTCGGGAACAGATGCTTTACTTCTGTCCTTAAGAGCCTGCGGCGTAGGACCCGGGGATGAAGTCATCACCACCGGCTTCTCCTTTTTTGCCACCGCCGGAGTGATCACCCGGCTGGGAGCAATCCCCGTATATGTGGATATCGACCCGGATACTTATAATATTGCGCCGGATAAGATCGAGGAGAAGATCACCCCCAAAACCAAGGCGATCATGCCGGTGCACCTTTTTGGCCAGTGCGCCGACATGGATCCGATCATGGAGATTGCGAAGAAGCATAATCTGAAGGTGGTGGAGGATGCAGCTCAAGCCATCGGATCTGAGTACAAGGGAAAGAAGGCAGGAAATTTGAGCGATTTGGGCTGTTTCTCCTTTTTCCCCAGCAAGAACTTGGGAGCAGCGGGAGACGGGGGAATGGTGGTGACCAATGATTCGGAGATGGCGGACCTGTTGAGAATACTGAGGGTACACGGCGCCAAGCCCAAGTACTACCACTCCATCGTGGGTTACAACAGCAGGCTGGACACCTTGCAGGCCGCCATACTCAGCGTTAAACTGAAGTGTCTGGATGGATGGACTAAGAAAAGAAGAGAACATGCAGATGTGTACAACGCCGCCTTCAAGGATCTCGATATCATCACGCCGGTGGAGGAGGATTTCAATTACCATATTTACAATCAGTACACCATTGCACTGAAAAACAGGGACCGGCTGCGTGAGGTTCTCAAGGAGAACCAGATAGGACACGACGTCTATTATCCCGTACCCCTGCACCTGCAGGAATGTTACAAGTCCCTGGGATACAAGGAAGGCGATCTTCCGGTGATTGAAAGGAAGGCCCGGGAGGTTGTCTCGATTCCCGTATATCCGGAGCTTGCCGAAGAAGAGCAGAGCTTCGTGATTGAGACCATAAAAAAAGCAGTGTAGCTGGTGTGCAGACGAATTGAACTCCAAGATTGACCGGTCGCCAATGACTCCGATGCTCTGGAGATGGGGTCTGGCAGGAAAGTAAGAAGGTGGCGAACTATCAGTCTTGAGATCGTCGGAATGCGGTCTTTGGGTGATTGCGTGATAAGCGATGAAAATTGTCTCAGTGGTGGGGGCTCGTCCCCAGTTCATAAAACTCTCCCCTCTTTCTAAAGAACTAAGAAAAAAGCACCGGGAGATCATAGTCCACACCGGACAGCACTACGATTATGAGCTGTCCCGGGTTTTTTTCTCCGAACTCTCTATTCCAAGACCGGACTACAATCTGGGGATAGGCTCAGCCGGACATGGAGCACAAACCGGCAGGATGCTCAAGGGAATCGAGGAGGTTCTTCTATTCGAGAAGCCGGATCTGGCCATAGTGTACGGAGACACCAATTCCACCCTGGCCGGAGCCCTGGCTGTGGCTAAACATAACATTCCGGTAGCTCACGTGGAGGCGGGCCTGCGGAGTTTTGTAAAATCCATGCCCGAGGAGATCAATCGGGTGTTGACCGATCATGTAAGCTCTCTGCTCTTCTGTCCCACCCCCGCCTCGGTTAAGAATCTAAAGAGGGAGGGAATAACAAAGGGGGTTCATCTGGTGGGTGACGTGATGTACGATTCGCTCAAGGGAAATCTGGCGGTGGCGGAGAAGAAGTCAAAGATTATGAAGAGGTTGAGCCTGAAGAAGAAAGAATTCTATTTGGTTACTGTTCACCGGGCTGAGAACACAGATGACAAGGGCAACCTGAAGAAAATTACCGGGATCGTGACTAATCTGGACAAGAAAGTGGTCTTCCCCATCCATCCTCGAACCAGAAACAGACTATCAGAGTTTAAGCTTCTGGACGGGTTGCTCGGACGAGATGATCTTCTCATGGTGGATCCGGTGAGCTATCTGGATATGTTGCTTTTGGAGAGAAATGCCCGCTGCGTTTTGACGGATTCGGGTGGGGTGCAGAAGGAGGCTTTCTTCCTGAAAACCCCCTGTCTGACGATGAGAGAAGAGACCGAATGGGTGGAGACGGTGGAAAGCGGTCTGAATACCATAGTCGGCCTGAAACAGGAAGATGTCCTACGGAACCTGGGCAAGAAGGTGGCCCTCCCGAGATCGGGCAGGGTAGGCTTCGGCGAGGGGAAAGCTTCTCGAAACATTGCGAAAGTCCTTTTGGCGGAATTCGGTGGGTAATCAGGGCACTTACTTGAGGTTTCGGCAGTGATCGAATCAATTCTGAAAGAGACCGGCAAAGATGCCTTGAGATACGTTCCGGCCAAGGTTGTTCCTGCCGCGGTGAACTTCGCAGGACTCGTCGTATTCACCCACATTCTCTCTCCGGAGGACTATGGAAACTACTTCATAGTGTTGGCCACGATTTCAGTGATGACCATAATAGGCTCCAACTGGGTCGCGAATTCGGTCATACGGTTTTATCCGGAATTCAAGCAAAAAGGGGATCTGGACGGGTTCTTCACCAATGTAGTCATCGCATTTGTCATCTGCAATTGGATAATACTGCTGCTTTCTGTTGTCGGATTCTTTGTCTTTAAAGCCCGAATTCCTCCGGCGCTAACCTCCATGTTGGGCCTGGGGATATTCGCCTATCTCTCCTCGGCGGCTTATGTCGTGCTCTTATATTTCTTAAGGGCTTCCCTGCAGGCAAGCACTTTTTCTGTTTGCGAGATGGTTGCTTCGACTGGCAAGTTCGGGCTGGCCTTGCTTTTAGTGTACCTTCTAAAGATAGGCGCCATCAGCCTTCTTTGGGGGATGCTCTTGATGAACACCGTCATTTCAATCTTGATCGCAAGAAGGTTTTCGTTAGTGCAAAGGTTCAAGACAGGACTGTTTTCACCGGAGACCTGTAAGGGTCTGGCGAAGTTTGGCCTTCCTCTGGCCGTCTCCTCGCTGTCTGCCTGGCTGCTGGTTCTATCAGACAGGTACATATTGGGCTATTTCGGATCCGCGGAACAGGTGGGGATCTATTCGGTGAGCTTCTCGGTGGTCGACCGGAGCATCGGAATGCTTTACTCTGTTCTCATGCTCGCCGCATATCCCATCATCATCTCAACCTGGGAGGAAAAGGGCAAGCAGATGACCCAGCAACTCATCAAGGAGTTGAGCCGGTACTTTTTCATTCTCTGCATCCCGGCCTTTGTTGGTCTTTCAATCTTGAGCAAGGACGTTTTCACACTGTTTATGGGAAAGGACTTCGTCGAGAGCTTCAGGCTGGTTCCCCTTTTCGCCTTTTGCTCCCTTCTGATGGGTCTATTTCAATATTTGGGCAAGGGCTTTGAAATCTACAAAAAGACGTCCCTTTTAGCTGTGACCTTCCTGATCGCGGGATTGGTAAACGTGGCCCTGAACATCCTGCTTATTCCCTCCTATGGGTACATGGGAGCGGGAATGGCCAAGGCCATTTCCTATGCAATCTTATTGGCCTTGGGGGTGGGAATCACTCATTCCTTCATGCCCTGGTTTGCTCCTTTAAAATCGCTTTCGAAAGTGGTCTTTTCCGCCGCTTTGATGGGAGCCGTGCTATTTTTTCTTAAACAATTTTTGACCGTCTCCTTGGCGAATCTGATAATTCTAATTGCCGTGGGAGCCGGTGTATATTCGTTTCTTCTGTTATTGTTCCGAGAGATAAAGAAAAGCGAAACGGATTTTGTGAAATCATACTATCGCAGGCTGGTCAGAAGCACAAACCGCTAGGAATAGTTAGGCTCACAGAAGAAAGCATGGAACTCTCTTACAGAAACGAACCTCTGCCCAGAATAGACAAAAGGCTGTTCGCACTGGTTCTTCTAATTACTTTGGGAGTCACATTTGCGCTTTGGGAATTCCCCATTCAATTTATCGGGCTCATAGTTGCGATCCTGTTTTTGACAGGTGTTTACAACCTGCCGGAATTGGGCGTAGCGGTTTTCGTAAATGGGCTATATTTGGTGGGCTATTTCTGGAGAGGCCTTGAAATAACTTATCTGATTACACCGTTAGCCGTGATGCTTTGCACCATGGGTCTTTTACACTATGTGTGTAATAACGGATTAAGATGGCGATTTGGAGTTTTGCCCGCGGTCGTCCTCTTAATCGGCGTACTGTTATTCCTTGGAATCCTGTATTCACCTTCACCTGCAAGGGGGCTGATGAAAGCAGGCAGATATCTGAGTATGAACCTGTTTGTCTTTTTTGCCACGACCCTTTTTATCGACGATTCGAACAGGTTAAAAAATCTGCTGAAGATAATTGCTCTCTCCGGCTTTGCGTTAGGCGTTATATCGATTATACATGTGGGGTTCGTTGGAATGGAGACGATTTCGAGATTCACCCTGCCGGGGCAGAATCCAATCTGGTTTTCCAGAGGGTTGGGGTTGTCGGTTCTGGCCACTCTATTCTTGATAGAACTTGCCAAGAAGAGGTATCATAAACTTCTTCTCACTGCCTTTATCTTTCTTCTACTCTTCGTAATTTACATCACTGCTTCCCGGGGGCCACTCTTGGCCCTTCTGATCGTGCTGCTCTTGTACTTCTTTATACTCCAGCGGAAAAAGCTCAACCTCTTGAGGGCGCTGTCCCTTTTCCTTGTGGCCTTTTTCTCCCTTAAGCTCTTTATTGCTTTTGCCCCCGGGCAGATCTGGAACAGGATGCTGAGTCTTTTTTCTGGGTTTGATCTAACCACCCTCCTTCGCCTGCGAGCTTTTGAAGCAGCCAGAGATCTGTTCCTTGACAATCCTCTGATAGGAGTAGGTACAGGTGGATTCGAGCACTACAATATATTAGCTTACCCTCACAACATTTTTCTCGAATTAGCTAGTGAACTGGGCATTTTGGGAGTGTTACCTTTCTTTGTGATGATTCTGTGCGCAGCATATCTGGGGGTTCGATTGCTAAAAAGCAAAACCTCATCCGCTCTGGAGTCGAATCTCAGCAAGGTATTTTTCGCAATATTCGTTTTCTCTTTAATCAACTCTCAGTTCAGCGGCGAAATATACGGCAATTACGAGCTATGGTTTTCAGTGGCTGGAATATGGACCTTGCATTCCACCAGGCAAAGATTCTTGAAAAGATGAAAAAAGTCCTGATTATATCCTATTTTTTCCCTCCGTTGGGTGGGGGAGGTGTATTCCGTACTTTAAAGTTTGCAAAATACCTGCCCTGTTTTGGTTGGATGCCGCTGGTGTTGACTGTAAAAAACCCAGATTACCATATAATTGATCCTGATCTTTTGAAAGAAATACCAAAAGAAGTGAGAGTGATCAGAACAAATTCATTCGAACCCACCAAAATATTTAAATTTCTGAGATCTTTTTACGACAGGATCAAGTCACATTTTCGTGCTTCCAGCATTGTGGTGGAAAAATCTGATCTTGAAATTACCCCTAGACTATCCACTGCGGCTAAATTAGATTCCTTCATTTTTGTTCCTGATAACAAAATCGGTTGGTTACCTTTCGCTCTTTTCAATTTAATCGGTCAGGTAAGAAAAAATAGGATCGATCTGATCTATTCATCCTCACCTCCATTTACTGTCCACTTGATTGGGTTTTTTGCAAAGCTCATTTTGAAGAAACCTTGGGTGGTAGATATGCGTGATCTTTGGGTTTTGAACCCCTATTCAAAACCACCAACCAGATTTCACCAAAGAATATCCAGATACTTAGAATATAAGATCTTGAAATCTGCGGACAAGGTGATTACCGTTTCAGATCCATTATGTGCCCGTCTTAAAGAAGCCTATCCGTCGGTAAATCCAGAGAAATTTAGGGTGATTACCAATGGGTATGACAACGAGGATTTCCTGTCAAGAATCACAGACAAAGACAATAAATTTTCCATCGGACACGTGGGTAGTTTGTACGCAGGACAAACTCCCCTTCATTTTCTTAAGGCTTTAGGCTCGCTAAAAAAAGAAATAGCAAAGTTGGAGAAGAAAATGGCTGTCACATTCTTGGGGGGGATTGATAGAAATAATAGGAAAATCTTGGAAGAGGTGGTCCAAAACTTCCAACTAGAAGATGTGGTTATCAGAAAAGAAGCGGTCTCTCATAGGGAAGCCATAGACCATATGTTGAGGTTCGATGTCCTACTACTGATAATCGGAAAGGAAAACAAAGGCTGTTTAACTGGGAAATTATTTGAATACCTGGCTACCCAAAAGCCAATTCTGGCATTGGCAGAAGATGGTCCCGCCCGTAAATTGATTCAGGAAAGTCAAAGGGGGGTAGCGGTTGATCCAGAGGACATAGGACGAATTAAGGAAGCTATCTTAAATTACTATGAAAGGTATCGAAAAGGTAACTTGAAAATTCAATCCAAAATAGAAGTGGCTTCCCGATTTGAACGCAAAAGACTAACCCAGCAATTGGCTGATATTCTTGATGAATTAAAAACGTAGTGGTGATTCATGAAAATCTGCTATCTGGGTGATGCTGCCAGTCCACACATAATGAAGTTTGTGGAGCATTTCGCGAACGCGGGACATGAGATCTACATCATCAGCTTAAGAAATGCGAGGTACCCAAACGCAACGGTCTACCAGATTCCTCGTCGAACGCCGTTTGAAGGCGTAGACTATTTGCTGGGCTTGTTTTGGGTGAAGAAAACCATCGCGTCCATCAATCCAGACATCTTACATGCACATTATTTGACGAGCTTTGGACTTCTGGGGGCTTTAGCGGGATACCACCCATTTATCGTCAGTGCCTGGGGCACCGATCTTCTGGTTGCTCCCAGGAAGGGTCTCATCCACAAACGGTTGCTGAAATTTACGCTCAGGAAGGCAGATCTGATCTTTGCCGATGCGGGCTTTATGAAAGAAGAAATTCTTCAGTACGAGGCATCTCCAGAAAAGATACTTATCTGCCCTTTTGGTGTTAACATGGAAATCTTCAACAGCAAAAATAGAGTGTATGAAGACAGAGCAAAATATGCAATTCTGAGTATGAGAACATTGATCAAGAATTCCAATGTAGAGGTGATCATAAGAGCGATGAAGATATTAAAAGAGAAAGGAATCGACTTCGTTCTGAATATCACCAACCAAGGGACAGAGGAGCAGTATCTCAGGTGCATGGCCTGTGACCTCGGACTGGACTCGCAGGTCAATTTCTTGGGGTTTCTAAAACGACGAGATGTCTACAGATTCTTTGATAGCTCCGACATTTATCTTTCCATCCCAACTTCTGATGGCACCTCTGTAACCCTATTGGAAGCAATGGCGAGCGGATTGTTTCCGATCGTTTCCGATATCGCCGCCAACCGAGAGTGGATCCAAGATAGCGTAAATGGTTTTCTGGTTCCGTTAAACGATCCGGTCGCGCTTGCCGATAAGATCATTCTCGCAATGAGACAGACGGAATTTCGCAGGAAGGCCGCGAAGATAAATCGAGACCTGGTTAAGAGGAAAGGTGAACTAAAAAGGACAATGGATTCTGTTGACTCTCGATACAAGCAGTTGGCCGATTCCTATAAGACCTTTTCGTCCAGCCCCCGTGCTCTTCCGAAGGAGGGTTGAGATTCGAGTTCGCACCCGGCTGGTATGCCTTCAGTTGGCAGGACCTTACTTAGAACGAAGCTTTGCTGGAAGGAAACAACCACTTGATGATGTTACACCAGTTTACCGAACCGCTGAGAAAGTAGACACTGTCTAAGGGCAAAATTGAGGATTCGAATTTGAACATCTTATATGTAACGCAATACTTTCCTCCCGACAAAGGCGCGGCGGAAATTCGGGCATGGGAGATGGCAAGTGCTCTCGCAAAGTCAGGACATGAGGTCACGGTGCTGACCGAATTTCCCAATTATCCATCGGGTATAGTCCCCTCAAAATACAAATTTCAATCTTTTGAAAGAGAGATAGATCATGGGGTGGAAATAATAAGGGTTTATGTCAGAAGCTCACCCAAAAGGAGTTTTGCCAATAGGATGCTATTTTACTTCTCCTTTTTGCTGTTTTCAATTGCAGGAGCAATGAAACTTAGAGACAGATACGATTTGGTGTACGCCACCTCTCCCCCGTTATTTGTCGGCCTAGCGGGGTATATCATCAGTCGGCTGAAGAAAACGAAGTTCGTCTTCGAAGTCCGGGATCTCTGGCTTGAGTGTGCAATCGCCTTGGGAGCTTTGAGGAATAGAACTGCTGTGCGGCTATCCGAGCGCCTCGCGGATTTCTGCTACGAAAAAGCAAACAGAATTGTCGCCGTCACGCGTGGAATTTACAAACATTTGGAGAAAAGGAGAATAGAGCGTAACAAGCTATGTGTAATTCAAAATGGAGTTGATCTCCAGATGTTCGATGATTCCCGGAATGATGCATTGCGCAAGGAGAAATTGGGTTATGAACACAAATTTATTGTGCTCTATGCAGGCCTTCTGGGGCTGGCGCAAGGAGTTGAGACATTGGGGGAAGTGGCAAAACTGCTGTTGCATGAAAAGCGCGTTTACTTCCTGTTCATCGGAAATGGCCCCCTGAAGAAGAGACTGATTCAAATGCAAAAAGTAAATAGACTGAAGAACATTAGAATAATGGGTGAGATGCCGCGAAAGGAAGTCATCAGATACATGACTCTGGTGGATTGCTGTTTGGTTCCCTTAAAAAAAGCGGAGATTCTTAAAACCGCGTTGCCCTCCAAAATGTTTGACGCCTGGGCATGTGGGAAACCTATTATACTGAGTGTGGACGGAGAAGCAAGAGAACATCTGGAAAAGGCTGAAGCTGGAATATGGGTTGAACCTGAAGATTCCAAAGGAATTGCTAACGCCGTCAAGTATCTGCTTGACAATCCGGAGTCATGTGAAGTTTACGGTAGTAATGGCCGGAAATACGTGGAGAAGCACTTCTCTCGAAAGGTTCAAGTAGAAAAATTGGAGAAGATCCTTCTGGAAGTTTGTAACGAGTCAACTCGTTAATGGTCTTAATCAAGTTGCGGTTCTTTGGACTGTTGCCGTTGGTCGTAGAGAAAAAGTTATGACATACATACTTACCTTTTTCGTTTCTTTCCTCACGGCGCTTCTTCTAATTCCACTCCTCATCAAGGTGGCCAAGAGGCTAAACTTCTTGGATTATCCTTCTGTCCTGAAGATACATACCAACCCCACCCCTCTGTTCGGAGGGCTGGCCGTCTTCATAGGTTTTTCAATCGCGTTGATTCTGGCTTTGGGTCTTTTTGATCTCCCCTTCAGCTCAGACATGGTGGGGATCTTGGTTGGGGGAGCGTTTGTGGTATCCCTGGGACTTCTGGACGACAAGAGAGGTCTGTCTCCCAGTCATAAGCTACTGGGGCAAATCATCGCTGCCCTGCTATTCCTGGCGCTCAGCCAAAATGCTGGAATTCTCACCGGCTCCAACTGGGATATATTGATCCTGATTTTATGGATCGTGGGCCTGATGAATGCGGTCAATTTCTTGGACGCCATGGATGGTCTCTGCGGGGGGATCAGCTTCATCTCCGCTTCCGCATTTCTGGCAATCGCCATCTTCAGCCACCAGGTGACCAGTGCGCTTATAGCTTTGGCCTTAATGGGCGGACTTTTAGGTTTTCTCCGCTACAACTGGTCTCCGGCTAAGATCTTCTTGGGCGATGCGGGCAGCATGTTCAATGGATTCATCTTAGCCTGCCTGGGGATTCTATTCGCCCGGGGGAATCCCTCTTATTCGTCCCTTTTGGTCCCCATCCTGATCTTAAGTTACCCCATATTCGACATCTCCTTCGTGACCTTAGTCCGGCTCAGAGAAGGAAGAAAGGTGTACGTGGGCGATTACAATAATTCCCCACGAAGGATCGCCAGTCTGGGTATGCAAAACAAGAAGGTGGTCTTGTGGATTTATCTTATTTGCTCCCTTTTGGGAAGCTTGGGAATTTTTGTCTATTTTTTCTTCGACTCTCCGATGAAGATGCTCATCGCCGTTTTGGTCTGGCTAATCTTAGTGCTCTTCGGCGTTCACCTACAGAGAAATTTCGTTAATATCCGGGAGAAACTCTTTTTGATACTGTGCGATACGGTCATGATCAACGCGGTATTTCTACTCTTCTTCTGGGTGAAATTCCACTCAGGCCTGTTCGCCAGTCAGTGGGGCATTCCTCTGTCCGAATACGTCGCGCCGGCCGTCTGGATCACCATCTTCTGGCTGAACCTGTTCGCCGTCATGGGACTTTATGAGATCCCGGGAGACTCGCGACACAGGGACGAGTTGAAGGGGATGATCAAGGCGATCGCAGCGGGAATTTTTTTATTTTTGATTTTGACTTTTGATCCGTCTCACCTGCAAATCAAGTCGTGGATTCTGATCTTGATTTACGGTCTCGGCCTGATAATCGCTCTGGGGTTGGTGCGGAGCTTGTTTACCTATCTGATCAGGAGATTCAACTTCCTGAGAGCCTCCCTGCGTAAAGGGATAATCGTTGGGACCGGACAAAAGGCCAGGCAGTTGTTTGAAGACCTTTCAGCCAATCCTGAGTGTGGTTACCGTATGGTGGGATTTGTCCGGGAAGATCCGCCACGCCAGAAGCCCAATCTACCGGATTCTATCGATAAGTTGCCGGGAAAGATCCTGGGAGGAATTCAGGATTTGGACGACATCGTCAGAGAAAACCGAGTTCAAGACGTACTCATCGGGGTTGAGCCCGACTGGAGAGGTTCTCTGCAGGAGATCATGAATTCGGTGCACAACCTGGAAGTGTCATTCAAGATCGCCTTGGGTTCCGGCGACCTGAAGAGGGGCTATCGCACCGCACCCCTTCGTTCAAAGCTTCTCCTGAGGATTTTCCCCAGTCACATGAGAACCTGGGAATGGCTACTGAAAAGGATCTTCGACGGCACCATCTCCCTGGCAATCCTGGCCGCATTTCTGCCCTTGTGGATACTGATTGCTCTTTTGATCAGACTCACCTTCGGCGCCAGCGCCCTGATCAGGCAAAAACACCTGGGAAAGACGGGTAGAGAGATCAAGCTGTATAAGTTCCGCGTCTTAGAAGAAGCAGGACCCGAAAGCGCAACCCAACCTGAGAAGACTCCTTCCAGCCGACCGGGAAGGTTTTTGAGAAATTCCGGCTTGGAAAAGGCTCCCTTTCTTATTAACGTATTGAAAGGAGAGATGAGCTTGGTCGGGCCGGAGCCGTTGTCCCCGGAGACATTCAGGAAGTTGTCAACCGATCTGCCGCTTCTGCCGAAAAGACTAAATGTCAAGCCGGGTCTCTTGAGCTTGGCCAAGATAAAGGGGAGGTTCAGAGATTATACGCAGGCAGCTAAGGATCACCTGGGACACGATCTATTCTACGTGGAGAACATGTCCCTGCTGCTTGATCTGAGGATACTTTTGGGAGGAGCGACATCCTTTTTGACGAAGTAGCTCACGAAAATAAAGAGGACAAATTATGCTGGATCTAAAGTTCATCAGAGAGAATGCAGATGTCGTCAGGGAAGCTGTAAAAAACAAAGGTGAGAAGGCTGAGTTGGATCTGCTTCTGAATCTGGATCAGAGGAGACGAGGTCTCCTTCAGCAGGCGGATGAACTGAAACATCAAAGGAACGTGGTCTCAGAAAGAATCGCCCGGATGAAGAAGGAGAAAGAAGATGCCAGCCAGGAGATTGCCGACATGAGGAAAGTATCTGACCAGATCGGCGCCTTAGACCAGGAGTTGAGAGAATCAGAAGA
>CBDUQU010000058.1:0-17761 GCA_965369445.1 uncultured bacterium
GTCATCAACATTTTAGTTTTACATGGATAACCCCCTGTGGTCCCCCTGGTCAGGGGGACGGGGGTGGTTCCCTCCCTGATAAGGGAGGGTCAGGGTGGGTTATTGTTGGTGTATGTAAGTCCCGCTGACGACTGTTCACTCACCCACCGTTGGGGCATAGACTAACAACATGATTATCTGGTGTGATGTGGTACTGTCAACATAATTAGGTGATAACCTTCAGGTCGTGGAACGAAAAGGACGCCCAAATCCGATCGGGCTTTAGCCCACCAGGTTCAGGGGTTAAAACCCCAAGATTGTTTTCCGATTCCAATCCACGAGCTAAAGCTCGTGGCAACAATACCAAAAACCTTGCCAGGAGCCTGTGGTTGTCAACATATAGTTGCGGGAAATCGGCACAACGAAATATTACTCAGGGCAGGCAGCGGTGCTGGCCCAACCAGATCGAAGCTGGGAGTCCCGACTACGAACTCCTGTCGACTTATTTTGCTGAAGACCTTCAGGCGAACCATCCTCAGATTCTGTTCTAGTTCTTTTCCAGTTTCATTTCACAAAAGACTTGACAAAATACCAACCACGTGATTATTTGCGAATGACTTCATGAGTTTATTCTAGGAGTGACCATGAAACCCAAAGCTCTGATTACAGTTTTTCTTCTTATTGTAATTCTCCTGCCTCACCAGGCAAGTGCCCTGAAGAAGACCGGTTTCATCAAGCTCAAAGAGCGCAGCCACGAGGGTTATGTGACTACCGTCTACCGGGGAAACTCACTCGATTATCGAAGCTTCCTTCTCGTCGAGTTTGCGGACTCTCTAATGGAGCATCGTACCAGGGTAAGAATTGAGGCCGAGTTGATCAGGAAAAGCGGAGCAAGATTTGAGATTCCGGTGCCGCTCTACTCGCAGGTGACCGATTCCGGTTTCATGGCGTACACTTATCGAGATTACGATCCAGACAGTGACGCTCCACTGCAGGAGACTTTGATACGTTTAACAGAATGGGCTGCTCAACCCGGAGACCAGTTGCATCTGAAGATCTATGATGATGTCAGCTATTCCTATCTCTTCGAGAGATACATTCAGATAAAAAAACATGGACTCTGGGGAAACCTCTCCTTTCCCTTTCTGTCCGTGCAAAGGTCCGGGGATCATCCCGGAAGCCTGGGCGCAGGGATCAGCTATACGCTAAGACACGTTCGGGCGGAGAGGAATCTGTTGAACAAGCTCGGCTTCGGGATCAATCTCTCTCTTCTGGATTTTGAGGCAGGCCAAAAAGTAGAAGTTGGGCTTGGCTTTGTCGTTTCTTTCCCCGACGATCTCTTCTGCGTAGGCGCAGGAAAAAATCTTACCGTTAACAGGAATTCCGGTTATTACTTCCTCGGAGTAAATCTCCCAGCAGTCAAAGAGAGAATCGGTTTGTAGGGTAGAGAGTCTCCTTTGGACTATCGGGGCCGATTGAGGGACAGGGGACCCTGCCAGTTAAGGGCATCGACAACTTGATGTCTTGTAGATCAATTGGTCACCGTGAAGGAGTGGTGTGTGGGCTGGCACCTAACTTAAGTATGGAAGAACATGTATAAATATAGAAGATGCCTAATTCCTATCAGCATTCTATTTTTAGTGGCTTTGGATCAACTCTCCAAGTATATAATTCAAAGCAATCTAGAAATAGAACAAACAGCTTTTATGCTCAAAGGCGGTTTTGGGATAAAATATGTTGTTAACAGGGGGATGCCCCTGGGGCTTTTTAAAGAGTTTGAATATATAAACTTACTGGGCACAATATTTTGTTCAACAGCAATTCCTTTAATTTCACTTCTTTATCGATATTATATTCATAAATTCCGTAGAAGCAAATGGCTGGTAGCAGCTTTAGTGTTTGTAATCGGAGGGGCAATAGGGAACCTTTTAGACAGAATAATATTCGGTTATGCAAGAGATTTTCTGGTTTGGCCCGGACCTGGGACTCCAAATTTGGCAGACCTTTTTATTGATATTGGAGTCGCAATACTTGTGATAGAATTATTTAAAAATCCTAAGATAAAATTTAATCTCAAATTGAGACCAATAAAGAGGGAAATCCAGGGTACAAAAGAATTTCTCATTTTTTCGCGAAATGAATTAATGAGACTGTTCAAGATTTCGCCAAAGGGGTAAACCGTATGGTTTGCCCCAAAGGCGGGGAAATTCCCTAAGCCACATCATGAGAGGCCAAGCAGGCTTTCCTACGGATCCGTCCGGACGCCACGCTTGACCTACTTCTGTTATCTTAACAAGACCATCTTTTTGGTTTCGGAAAAGTCTCCAGCTTGCAGACGGTAAAAATAAATCCCACCGGCAAGTTCATTGCCCTCGTCATCTTTTCCGTCCCAATGAATTTTCTTTTGTCCTTTGGTCTGGTATTGATCAATTAAGGTTCTTATCTTCTGCCCCAGAAGATTATAGATGGCTATTTGAACTTGACAATCTTTTGGCAAAGCATATTCTATCACTGTTTGTGGATTGAATGGATTGGGATAATTTTGGTTCAGTTGAAACACATAAGGTTTCGATTCTTGCGTTTCGCTAACATTGGTCCCCTCTCCGGTATAGTTTTGATTAAACTGGTCGGATGTGACATTACTGTAGGAACGGTTAGAGGGAGAGAAAGTATATTCAGTCTTCATAGGAGTGACCGTCCCAGACCAATCATACTCTACTGTTCCACTGTAGTACCCACTACTGTTGGTGCTGGGATTTTCCGGCAGGCCGTTCATTGTGACTTCGGCTATCCCTATCCCTCCTGGGTCCCGCACATAGCCTGAGATGGTGAAGGTCTGAAGCATCCCGGTGTAGTTTTGGTCGGTGTAATTGGAGTTTACATTACTGTATGAACGATTAGCAGGGGAAAAAGTATAACCAGCCTTGCTGGGCGTGACCGTCCCTGACCAGCCATACTCCACCGTCCCACTATAATAGCCACTGCTGTTGGTGCTGGGATTCTCCGGCAGGCCGCTCATCACCACTTCGCTGATGGGACTGTTATCTGCCTCTCGGACATAACCTGAGATGGTGAAGGTTTGTAATGTCCCAGTATAGTTCTGGTTTGACTGGTCGGATGTAACATTACTGTAGGCCCGGTTAGATGGGGAGAAAGTATATCCAGCCTTGCTGGGCGTGACCGTCCCCGACCAGCCATACTCCACCGTCCCACTGTAAGAACCACTGCTGTTGGTGCTGGGATTCCCAGGGAGACCACTCATCTCCACTCCGCTGATGGGACTATTGTCTGGCTTTCGGACATAACCAGAGATGGTGAAAGTACAATAAACTACATAGGCGCAGTCTACAGGTGGTGGTACCCAGTAAATATAACCACACTCAAAATCATTCCTTCTATAGCTACCCCATTGATATTCGTCTGATGTTGGGAAGCCCAGAAGGTCGCCGGAGTAACCGAGGTTTTGATACTTTTTACCTATCGCACCATGAAATTCAAAGGCGCCATATTGGTTCGTCCAGTTAATTGCTCCGTAAGTATTGTCTGTATAATCGAACCGTTGATATTTCCCACTAATTCCTGAATATCCTGAAATGTTAGCATCCCCAACCAGGCCGGTAGGGAAACCAAGACATAAGGAAAAAGTTCCTGGCCAGCCTTTCCACGTTGAAGGGCTTGTGCAATACGGATCATTTTCATTTCGAGTGTAAGCGTCGATAAAACTATTCTTAATTGTTTGATTAGATTCCCCTTCACCAATTGCATAAATACTGTCACCTTCAATAGGGATGTAATTAGAGATAATACTTGAAGTGACCTCGATAACATCCGCACTCCAATCTGTCCCTTTCCAATTCAAGGCTTCTTGAGAAGTTATCCACCTTCGCTTTCCATTATCCAATACATAAACACGAGTATCACCAGTTTGTCTTATCAATAATCCATTAGACGAATCAGCATTTGGAGTTATAAATCGTGGTCCCTGAGGATAATTGTCTGGATTGAAAACGTCTGGAGGATAATCAATAATCTGGTCTATGCCCCATCCCGGAAGAGAAGACATCAGGTTAATTACATCTGCAGTGGTAACCCAATAAAGCTTACCATTTTGAAGCCAATAGACCGGGTCTGTGCCAAGAACTCGGACAAGTGTTGACTCTTGGGGGGTACCACTAATTAAATTGTCAACGTTTGTTCTGATTGTTGGAAGTAGGTTATATAGGTTATTACCCGGACATATGGTGCTGGCGATGTCCCTATGGCCACATATATACGGATAAACCGCACCATCGTTATCAGGTCCAGACCCTAATGGATCAATGTTTCTTTGATCGCATTTCCATGCCAGTAGCTCTTCTGCTGAACTTAGCATCGCTGATGAAGGAGTAGTATTGCCTCCGTAAGAGCCGCCGCCATACGATCCCAAAAAAGCGAGTCCCATTGTTCCGTCATTGTAGCCCAGTGCGTGCGCTGCAATTACATCATCCCCGTATCTACCCTCGTACAGAACACCATTTGGGTCCACGAGATAATTGTAACCTATATCCCCCCAGCCCAGGGTGACGGCGTGATAATAATATATAGACCTCACACGCGCGGGCCAATCGGTATCACTGTTTGGAGTATCCGTATGGTGAATTATGTTATGTGATACTGTCTCGTATTGTGGAGGCCAAGTCATTAGCGACTCATCACACCCCCAACCAGCACGGGAAGTCACAGAAGGTTTTGGATAACTCCCGTAGTCTGAGCGTGAATTAGCGATGTTAGTTTCTTGTTTTATTTGATTCAAAAGAGTTGAGGGTGTGATTCCCGCGTCAATAAAGGTAAAAGAAAGTGTTTTTATGGTAGGGGATGCAATGTTGTGTTCAGAGAGTAACATTACCTTACACTGAATGTATCTGTGGGTTCTATCTCTTTGGTCGATTCCGATCAAATTTCCGAAAAACTCACCCTTCGAGTTCTGATCAGGATAAGATATTACATATATTTTCTGCCAATGTGTCCATTCCTCTCCATCTCTGCTCGTTCTTACTTGAATGGCAATCCTGGTCCCAAGGGGTGAGTCTGCTTTCCAATGGACGCCAACATCGGAAAATTGAAGGCTGGCAGTAATCACTTGAGACACGAATGTTCCTTCGGTCGCATCATAAGCGAGTTCTAAGCCTGCAGAAGTAAAAGTGATTTTACCACTTAGCCCCTCGTCATACTGCACTTCACCTGTTGAAGAGAAATCAAGAATCGCTGTTCTTGACAAAACGCCTATTCCGCCAGCCAAAGCCTTTATAGTAACGGCTGCGATCATGAGTAGAGTAACACAAAGACTGAGACTGAACCTTTTCACGATATCCTCCCGCGGTTTTGTTCAAAAGACAATTAGCTCATTAGTTCTTAAGATCTTAGCGCGTGTAAGTAAAACGCTATTTTGTGAATTCGAAAAAAGAGACCATATGGTTAAAGATGGTCCCACCACCTTTCAACTCATATAAATAGTTCCCCTTTCTTACAAGGAATAGAGTCAACTGCGTGTAAACTCCGTTGTTGTCTCGTTGATATCTACCGACTAGCTTAGTAGCTTCTACACCTCCCACTACTGTCTTCTCTTCCGAGACAGGTGAAAATGCTTCCCTAATGACTCCTTCCCAATCAGTAGGATAAACTGTGATGAATACTTCTTTTTTTTCAGGAGGGCCAAAATATGCTGAGTGCCTTCTAACGTCGTCTGGATGCTTCGCAATCTCTTCGCTCACTCTCCAGTCCACTGGATATTTCACTGTGTATGCGAAGGTACCATTTCTGTAAGTTTTCCAAGTAGCTGTTGGTTCTCGAGCAATAGTTGACTCCTGCTGCGGTTCTTTTGTTGTTTCTGTTGGGACTGAAGTCTCAACGGAAGTTCTCGGAGACTGGTCTACGCGAGGTGTGGCTGGTTGCCTAAAAACAAAGTGGAATCCCAGCGCAACCACGATAACTAACCCTGTGATGACGATGAATAAGAATAACGTACAACTCTTTTGAAGCATGGCTTTGTAACGTTTCTTTATTTTTTGTGATGCTTTGGTAATGGTCTTAAGATCCCGCCAAAGGGGTGAACCGTATGGTTCGCCCCAAAGGCGGGGGAATTCCCCAAGCGAGATCACAAGCAGCGAAGCGGGAGATCCTATTTCTCTCCCAGCTTTTTCTCCAGCTTCTCCACCACCTTGGTGAGCTCGTCCATTTTCTTGTTAAGTTTGGCTAACTCCTCTTTATCTTTCCCTTTCACCCTGGCGGTCACCTTTTCCACGCTCTCATCAATTTTCTTCTTCAGCTTCTCCATCCGCTCATCGTGCCCTTTGAGAAGCTCCTTGACCGCCTTGGCCTTGTCGGATTGAGCCATCTCTCCCCTCTTGACCATCTCATCGACGATCTTCTCGGCCCTCTCCCTGGTCAGGTCAAAAACGCCCAGACCAAACAGAACTGACTTCTTGAAGAAATCCATGGTTATCCCTCCTCCTTTGGAAATGAGTGCACGTAAAACCTTGGTGGTTTGTTTAAGGTTCTGCTTATCTTCGGATAACGTGTCCGAGAAAACCCTCGCCAGGACCGATATGGTAACGTCCTTGCGGGTTTTGTTATCGATGACCTCAAAGCTAACGTCCTTCTTGACCAGATTCGCTACGTCTTCCAGCTTGATGGTCTTCTTATCAATGGTGTCGTACAATCTTCGGTTCTTATATCTCTTTATGATCCGACTTTTCATTCGACCAGAAACCTCTCGTGATAACGTGATATCTACTCTGTACTGGCTAAGGCTTAAGGTTCAAGGTTTAACGTTTTCCGTTTATTGTTTACTGTAACTGCCTACTGCCTACTGCCTACTGCCTACTGCCTACTGCCTACTAACCACAATATAGTGCGGTGCACAATGGATGTCAAGAGAAATCTCCGTTTTTCTGAATGGGCGTTGAACAGCTGATCCTTCCTCTGGAGTTCCGACTCCGGACAAGCCAGCCCGCAGACCAAGGTCTGCGACTACCCCATCCTCCCATTTATGCTGCCACTTAGTGCGTGTTTAGGAACGCAGGGCGCAGAAACAGCGCGGTAACAGCTATACAACTGTCGCAAAAATCTGCGATGAGGTTAACAGAGTGGGAGATAAGCACATGCCGATGCAGGTTTATTCTGAGGCTGGATTTGAACCCGCAGTAGACTGCGATTCCGGTTGTGTGGAGTACCTAAGTGAGTCGGCCGACACTCGCCATTCACCATCTATTCCTGTGTGAAACAATAAGTTACCGATCCAGGCGAAGTGATTTGATTCTCTCTTGGAGTTGGCATGTTTTTTTCATACATAAGAGCTTGAGTTTCCTCCTTCTTCTAGTTTTACATAGATGACTCAAGCCTGTGTTAGAGAAGAGCACGGGCTTGAGTCTTTTCTTCCCTTTTCTGAATTGGCTGGCTGACTTGCAGTCAAAATGGCAGGAATGCCCTTTGCCACCGGCGATCAATAGCCCATTATTTCCAAATCGGCGTACTTCGCCAAGAGCTTTTTCTTTAGCCCGCCGCTAAAGACCACAGTGAGCTTCAGGTTTTCACCGGTGCCCTCCCGGTGAAGGATGGTTCCTTCCCCCCAGTGAGAATGGAGCACCCGGGTGCCAACCTTCAACATTGAGTCATAGGGAGTCTCTGGTTCGACTGAGAAGGATTCCATGCGGTCCAGATTGACTCGGGATAAGTACTCTGTCTGGCGAGATGTGTAATCCTCAACCTCCAACAGCTCCTGTGGAACTTCGTCCAAGAACCGGGACTTTAAATTCAACATGTCGGCAAATCTGCGACGTTGGCGGGCGTAGGAGAGGAATAGTCTCTCCTGTGCCCGGGTCATTCCGACGTAGAAAAGCCTCCTTTCCTCTTCCAGTTCGGACGGATCCTCCAGCGAGCGGGAAAGCGGGAAAAGCCCTTCCTCCAGCCCGGCGATGAAAACGACCTTAAACTCTAGACCCTTGGCAGCATGCAAGGTCATCAGCGTCACCACGTCCTTGCTTTTGTCCCACATGTCTATGTCGGTGATGAGCGAGACCTCTTCCAAGAACGCTTCCAACGTGGGATGCTCAGATCTCTCCCGGAATTCTGATGTGGCACTGATGAATTCCCTCACGTTCTCTATTCTCCCGTCCGCCTCAATGCTTCTCTCTTTCCGCAGTTCATCTACATACCCGGTTCTCTCGGCAACCAGTGCGGTGAACTCGTCTATGCTCGTTTTTTCCTTCAGCAGTGCGAACCGGTCCAACATGTTGGAGAAATCACGTATGGTAGTTTTGAATCTGGGAGAAAGTCCTTCGATATCGTCTATCTTCTTTATCCCGTCAACGAGGCTCAGGCTATTTCTCAGACAGAAACTCTCTATCTTTGCCACGGTCTTGGCGCCAATTCCCCTGCCGGGCACGTTGATGATTCTCTTCAGGCTAACATTGTCCTTGGGGTTTGCCAGCACCCTCAGATAGGCCAGGATATCCTTGACCTCTTTCCGCTCGTAGAACCTCAGGCCGCCGACGATCACGTACGGTATGCCGTTGTCTCTCAGCCTTTGCTCGAACAGGCGGGATTGGGCATTGGTGCGGTAGAGGATGACAGAATCAGATAAAGAGTAGCCATATGAACCGGAAAGATGCTGGATCCGTTTCACCAGTGCCTCCGCCTCCTGGTGTTCGTCTTCTGAGACCAAGAGGCCGATTTTCTCCCCTCCCTCGATGTGGGTATAGAGGGTTTTGCCCTTCCTCTCTTCGTTATTCTTTACCACGGCGCCGGCGGCATCCAGGATCACCTGGGTGGACCTGTAGTTCTGCTCCAGCTTTATCACCTTGGCGTCCGGATAATCCTTTTCAAAATCAAGGATGTTGTTTATGTCCGCCCCCCTCCAGCCGTAGATGGATTGATCCTCATCTCCGACCACACACAGGTTCCGGCTCCTCGATGCCAATAGATTCACCAGGACGTATTGAGCGTGGTTGGTATCCTGATATTCATCCACCAGGATGTGCTCAAACCTGTTCTGGTATCCTTCCAGGATCTGAGGATGAGCCTTGAAGAGTTCGACCGTCTTCACTATCAGGTCGTCGAAGTCGAAGGCGTTCGCATCCCGAAGTTTTTGCTGATAGAGCGGGTAAACCCTCGCTACGGTCTCCTCAAAGAAATCTTCAGTCTGGGAGGAGAAACCCTCAGGTGTAAGCAAGACGTCTTTGGCCGACGAGATGCGTCTGCCGATGGCATCCGGCGAGAAATTCTTGGTGGAGATATCCAGCTCCTCCATGCACTTCTTTATCACCGATTTTCGATCGCCATCGTCGTAGATGCTGAAAGTACGGGAATAGCCCAGAAGGTGGGCGTCCCGCCGCAAGGTCCGCGCACACCAGGAATGAAACGTGCTGACCCACGCGCCGGTGCCCGCCTTGCCCAAGAGCTTCTCCACCCTCTCTTTCATCTCCCCTGCCGCCTTGTTGGTGAAGGTTACCGCCAGAATCTTCCACGGATGAACTTTCTCTGCGTCAATTAAATATGCAATACGACAGGTCAAGACCCTGGTTTTCCCGCTGCCAGCTCCGGCCAGAATCAAGAGCGGACCGGAGGCGTAGCAGACAGCTTCTCTCTGGGCCGGGTTCAAATCTTTCAGAAAGTCAATCTCCATTTCTCTCCTTGAGTATTCTAAGACGGACCTAACCTGGTTCAAAGCAAATCACATCCTGCGCCAGCCCCTCACGCCAGTTGCCGCTAAGATAACAGAAAACCCGTGTCTCTACAAGGAGTTTTGACGGACGGAACAAGACGATGGGTCTGGATTGCTCGTCAATACAGAGGCCAGGCCCCGCCCAGCGGGATCGGCGGCTTCGGCTTGACCTGTAGGCGCTTAGAAGAAGATAAGCATATGGTCACTTGAGAGTGAACCCCCCGATACGCTTCTGCAATCTTATTTTTCCAGAGAACTCAATAAAAGCCTTGACAGGTGCGTATTGGTACGTTAGAATTCAGATGACTTTGGATTGTCAGCCTGGTTCGAAAGGACGAAAACGTAGAAAAATGAAAATCAAAAAGATCGTGGGGATAGAGCCGGCCCCCACCGGCTTTCATGTATTCAGCGCATTCAAGCTGCCCCGTCTGGGACTGCCCATGATGGGGACTATTTTGAGAGACAAGGGCTACCAGGTCAGGCTTTTCTGCCAGGATCTCGCTCCCATCGATTGGGAGGAGACCCTGTCCGCGGATCTGGTGATGATCTCCACCATCACCAGCACCGCTCCCGAGGCTTATCATATCGCCAGGAAGATAAAGGAGAAGGCCCGGGTTCTGGGAAGGGACATTCCCATCGTGATGGGCGGGGCACACGTCACCTTCATGGCGGAAGAGGCGCTGGACAACTACGCCGACTTTGTGGTGAGAGGAGAGGGCGAAGAGACCATTCTGGAGCTAACATCCTGGCTGGAAAACGGAAACGACGCCACCTCCATCTCCAAGATCCCGGGGCTATCCTATAAGATAGGAACCCGGGTGTATCATAACGAGCGAAGAACATACCTGAAGGATCAAGACAGTCTCCCCACGCCGGAACTTTCGCTGATAGAGGGCTGGAAGGAGCCGCCTATATTTCCGGTCCTGTCCTCCCGCGGATGCCCCTTCGACTGCACCTTCTGTTCGGTCACCAAGATGTTTGGGCACAAATACCGCACCCGCAGCCCGGAGAAGGTGCTGGAGGACATAAGGTATTACCACCGGCTATATCCAAAAGCCTGGATTTTCTTCTATGACGACAATTTTGCTGCCGACAAGAAGAGGACAAAGAGGCTTCTGCGGCTTATGATAGAGAACGACCTGGTCTTCCCCTGGACCGCCCAGAGCCGCCTGGACGTGGTCAAGGATCGAGAGCTTCTGCAGCTGATGCACAAGGCCGGCTGCAAGGTTCTGTATATTGGACTGGAATCCGTTAATCCCCAGACCCTCTTAGAGTACAACAAGCGCCAGACCGTGGAAGAGATGGAAGAGGCCATCAGAATCCTGCACCAATACAAGATCAAAACGCACGGCATGTTTGTGCTGGGCGGAGAGCAGGACGACAGGGAAACGGTGATGCAGACGGTAAGGTGCGCCATCAAGTGGAAGATCGATACGGTGCAGATGGTAATCCTGGTTCCTCTGCCCGGGACCCCGGTTTACGAGAAGCTGGTATCAGAGAATCGGGTGACTTCCTTCGACTGGAGCCAATACGACGGGCATCACGTGGTGTACAAACCCAATAAGATGTCGGTGTGGGAGCTTCAGTTCGGCGTGATGCTGGAGGCCATGCCCAAGTTTTACTCGCTGTGGCAGGTGACCAAGGCGGCGGTCAAGTTCAAATCTAAAAACTTCCGACATCGGCTTTACGGCCACTGGATGCTCATCAAATGGAAGGTGCATAACAGTCGCTACTTAGAAGAGTTGAAAGCTTTCTCCTCTAAGTTGATCAGCAAGGAGAAATCCAAGCAACTGGCTAAAGGATAAATTCCTCCAAAAATCTTCTCTTAGGCCTGACGAGGGGGCTTCCAACCTGTCTCGCGAGATCTTCTTTCAGACCTCGCCGGAATGCCGATAAACGCTGGGCAGAAAGGCTGTGTTGCTATCCCAGAGAATGCTGTGTCACCGTAGTAAGCATCTTTTCCCCAAATAATTTGTACGAACAGAATGGCTGTTTTTCTGGGCCAATATGAATTTTTTGGAAAAAGGTGCATTTTTTTCTTGACAAGGAAAGGAAGGCGGGTACATTAATTTCCTAAATATATCATTTGATTGGGGAGGGAGATTTGTAACTATGTTTCCAAGGTTTTGTTGGAAAAGAGGCGAAGCTTATCGCAAAAAGATTGAATATTAGGCTTGACAGGAGAGGGGGATTGTACTATATTGCTTATGTCTGTTTTTAATTATGGCTAACGCCCCTCTTAAGAAGAAATCATTTTCATAGGAACCGAAGAAGGTCTCTTCTTTGTGAAGAGGAAAACAGGAACTGAAATGATATCCTTTTGGCTAGTTAGGAGGAAAAAATGAGTACTCGTTTCTTCCCTGCGATTGTATCGATAATTTGCTTTTGCATTATCCCCGCTATCGAAGGTTTCTGTTATGATCCCTTTGAGCCTGATACTGTAAGATTTGGGGAGTGGGAGGTTAATCTCTCGGGCTCCCCACCCTATCAGGGCACGGCCGTGTTGCCGGTGGTGGTGTTCAATGATGAAGCTCTATTGGGGCTTAAGATCCCGCTGACGTGGGAGGGACCCTTGTACTGCGATTCTGGGAGGTTTGTGGGAGAGCGTACCCAGTACTTCGGCGCTTCCAATGTTGTTCCTGAGAACGAGCCAAATCTGGCCTATGCGTACGCCACGGGGGATCCATTGATACCAGCGGGGGAGGGCGAACTTATCTACCTCTATTTCACAGTGTTGGACACGGGTTTCGTCTCCGTCGACACCATCAGTCTATACGGATGGATGTACTTGTACTTTGTTGATAGCCTATGGCGCGAGGTGAATCCTCTGTTTGTTCCGACAGAATTGCACATCGAGGTGCTTCTGGCCGGAGACGTTAACGGAGACGGAATAGTCAATGTTGGAGACGTTGTCGCTTTGGTCAACTATCTGTATAGAGGGGGAGCCCCGCCCGACTCTCCGGATCAGGCAGATGTCAACGGAGATTGTGAAGTCAACGTAGGGGACATCGTCTATCTCGTCAATTATCTCTACAAGAACGGCCCTGTACCATTGGCGGGGTGCGTTTCGTGAGAGATTACACGGTTTTGTGAATAATGCGGAGTGAGAAGAGTTGATTCCTTTTCTGAAGAAGAAAACAAAGAGAGCATTAATTCATTTCATTTCATATAGATGAAGTAACTTGGTCCCATGTGAGATTTGTTGCGTCGACATTAACCATGACTTGAAAAGAGGTGAGCTTCGCAGCAAAACAGAAAAAACTCTTGTTGATGATTGAAGAATTCTGTTGTGTACACCGGGAATCAGTTGATGAGCCCTATATCCGCGCACAGAAAACTTGAAGAGGAAACTCGGTTGTGGTGTTGGAGGGGAAACTCCCTTTGAGGGGAGTAGATCATGCGGCCAGAGAGCATCCTTCTTTCTGGCCAGAGGAGACGGGAAAAAACTGGAAACGATGTCACTTTTGCCTGGAGGAGACATGAAGAGCATGGGGAATCCAGTTTGGCGTTCAAGGGGGGTGAATCTTTCCGCTTTTTCAGTGGACCACAGCAGGATATTCGCAACTAAGCTTGCGATCCGTGGTGGAGCAATCCTCTTAGCAGTACTCTTACTGTTCCCGGTTCTAGTACTTGGGCAGGAGGATACACTAGTTCTGTTGGGCAGCAACGACCAAGTGGAGCAGATTATGGCTGTGGCAGCTTATAACCGAAACGCCTTCGTCGCTGACTGGCAATATGGCATGAAGGTCTTCAATTATACCGACCCTTCCAACCCGTATCTCCTTGCCCATCATTCAGAGTATGCGTATGACCTGGAGATACGAAACAGCCTGGCTTACTGCGGGGGGCTGGGCCTTTACATAAAGGATGCATCCAGCCCTCTGGACTCAGAGCTGGTGGGGAACTGCTGTCCCACGGCAAACCCCAGTTTCAGAGTTCATGTATTTGACACTCTGGCTGTAGTTTTGTCCCAGAATGCCTTTTTCGAGGTTATCCTGCAATTGATAGACGTATCCGATCCAAGTGCCCCTGCACTTCTGTCAAGAAGCAGTGTTCCGCCTTTTGGGACGAGCTACGGGGCCGATGCATATAAGAAAGATCATCATGTCTTTTGGGTTGACCGTGTATTCGACCACGACACAGGTGAAGAATTGGGCAGTATCGTAGTGTTTGATATCACCGACCCAACAGATCCGATCCCCATAGTTGTAGATACCTGCCTACCATCTAACCCCACGGCAATTGACATAAAGGACAACTACGCCTATGTAACACTCTACCACCCACATTCAGTGGCCGGTTTGATGGTGTTAGATATCTCTGACCCTTACAATATCGATTCAGTCGGATTCTTTGAAGTTCCCGGGAGAGCTGGGAACGTTTTGGTTAAGTCCAACCTCGCATATTTTTGCGCATATCCTGGAGTCTATGTCCTGGATGTTGCAGACCCGTCAAATCCCTCTCTGGTCACTTACTACGAGACCCCGGGCAACCCGCGGGACATTTTCGTGGATGATCCTTACGTCCTGGTCGCGGATTATACTTCGCTTTTGATTTTCGAAGCGAGTTTCCTGGGTATCCCTGGGGACGTCAACAGCGATGGAATCGTCAACGTCGCAGACATAGTCTTTCTCGTCAACTTCTTATACAGGGGTGGGGCGCCGCCGGATTCCATGGAGAATGGCGATGTGAATGGAGACTGTGTCGTCAATGTCGGGGACGTAATCTATCTGGTCAACTATCTTTACAAACAGGGGCCCTGCCCGTTTAACAACGGCTGCAGCTTCTAGGTAACCCACAAGAAAATAAGTCACACAAGGTGAAGGAGGGCGTGAAATGCCTTACTCAAATCGTCCCTATAGACTATATTTTTCTTCATTATGCATCGTTGTTTTTGTGATAGCCTGGCTCTTCGTGGGGCTTTCACCAGCTCTTGCGGAGATGCTATATGATAGGCCGGTCAAAACCGCGCAGTGGAGGGGAACAGAGATTGAGTACTTATCAGGCACGATCATAGTTCAGATCAGCCCCCAGGCCGACTCCAGCGCAGTGGAGAGTCTGTTTACCGCGTATGACTGCCACACCCTTGGGTACTCTGGTTATGACGGATGGGCGCTCGTCGGCTGCGATCTCAGTGCTGACGTGTTCGATGAAATAGATTTGCTGACGGCAAGCTCCCTGATCGATCGGGCCGAGCCAAACGCGATTGTACGTCCCTGTGGGTTTCCGAATGATCCCTATTTCCAGGATTCGAGTCAGTGGAATCTTTGGAATACGGGGAAACATGGAGTCGTCAATGCGGACATTGATGCCGTTGAAGCCTGGGACCGGGAGCACCGACATTCTGGTCGGCGTTTTGGATTCGGGAATCTCGTTAGATTCAACCGACTGCGATAGTCTGGTTCATCCAGATCTCAGTGATCCGGACAAATATCTGCTGGGTTGGAATTTCATTGATTCGACGGATTGCGTGAGGGATGAGACGGGACACGGGACTTTCGTCACGGGTATCTTGGCTGCAATGACCAATAACGACGAAGGAATCGCAGGTGTCTGCTGGGGTTGCAGGGTATTGGTAAACAGAATTCAAAACGGCGAGGGAACCGACGGGTGGGTGACAGCCCTGCCGTGAGATAGTTGGATCTGGCTATCAGGTTTCCTGGCCGGGAGTTCCCCGCCTCAGGCGGACCCCCCTTACCAGACCGGGTCTATCATCCGAGATTCCGCAGCTTTTTCCTTGACTTCTACAGGTCTGCCAGCTATAATATTCGTTGTTAAGAGAGGTTGTATATGCAGGAGGCACGGCTGGGCATACCTGATCAGAGGTTGGAGTTTGTCGGACATTATCCGGGTGTCCCGCCGCTTGCGGTGGTTTGAGAGCAGTTCTCTTATACTGCGCTCAAAGCCATGTTTGGAGTGTTATGCGGATCAATATGAATATAGTTAGGCCGGAGAACACGAATGTTTGATGCTCCATCAATCGTTTATAAATATCGCTTCTTTGATCCCGAGGGCTATCATTTGCAGATGATTGAAAAAGCGCAACTATGGTTTACATCCGCTCGAGAGTTCAATGATCCATTCGATTCTAGTCTTCAGTATACATTCGATGATAAGCCTCCTGGCGTTAGGTGGAAATGGGCTCAGCACCTTCTGAAAAGTCAATTTCCACACCTAAATGACAAACAACGTCATGATTTAGCAAGTCAACGCCTGCAAAAGATTGATAAAGATCCAGGGCATTACGATTGGTTCAAGAAGCACTACGAGGAAACTAACTATCGGAAATTTGGCTTGTGCTGCCTTACTCCTGTTAAAGATGACCTTCTGATGTGGGCACATTACTCAGATAATCACCGCGGTTTTTGCGTTGGAATAGACACTATTAAGCTTAACGAATTCGCTGATTCACTAGCGAAAAAAGAACTCGTGCTTGACCTAGTAAAAGTTAAATATTCTGACAAGATGCCAGATTTTAACTTTTTTGCTTCAATGATTTCCGAGCATTGGCCCCAAGATATGATGGCACTTCTTTGCACCAAATCAGAACATTGGAGGTACGAACAAGAGTTTCGTCTTATGTACTGGGATCATATCAATACTGCGCTGACCATCGGGCACGATGCTATTTCAGAGGTAATTCTTGGATGTCGAGTTCAGGACCAGAATAGGAAGATGGTGCTTTCTATTCTATCTGAGAAAAAGTGCTCAGCTAAAGTTTATCAGGCTCATAAACATCAACGTCGATTTGGAATTTTGTTTGAGCAAGTTCGTTAATCAACCTTAATGCATGGCTGTATAACCAGCGCATTCAGGCGACGGCGATCAAAGAAAGGATTTATTACAAGTCAAGACAAGCCCCGCCTCGCCGCAACTGATGCGCTGACCGTTAGCCCCATAATTGGAATTGCCAATATCAGCAGTATCACATTGATCTGCCAGGAGTCATTTTTATATTTCGGAAAAACAAATGAGTGAACCTTCAGTATTCATCAGCTACAGCCATAAAGACAAAAAATGGGTAAGAGAGTATCTGCTTACTAATCTCGAAAAGAATGGCATTCCCTGCCACATTGACTATCGGGATTTTGAGGTTGGGATCTCATCTATTAGAAACATGGCACGCGCTATTGAAAAGTGTGAAAAAACAATCCTTGTTTATACTCCAGACTGGATAGAGAGCGGATTCACTGGATTTGAATCCCTTATGGCACAAACAAATGATCCCGATGGCGAGCGGGGGCAAATTATACCTATAATGCTAAAGAAATGTGAGTTACCTCTGGAATTACGAATTCATACATATGCAGATTTAACAAACCCAAAACAGAGGAAAGCACAACTCAATAGAATTATTACACAGATAAAAAGAGACTTCCGAATCATTGAAACTAAAACTCCAAAAGCAGAATATAGTCCTTTAGACCCTGCAAATGTAAATATAGGGCGTCTTCCGGAAACAGGATTCGAACTCTTTGGCAGACAGAAAGAGCTAAAACTCCTTAATGATGTCTGGGATTCCGATAAAACAAACATTATCTCATTTGTGGCATACGGCGGCGTTGGCAAATCCACACTGGTCAGTAAGTGGGTGGAGAAGATGCGCTGGGATAATTACCATGGCGCGGAAAAAGTATATGCCTGGTCATTCTATTCCCAGGGAACAAAAGAACAGGTGACTTCTGCTGATATGTTTATCAGCAATGCTTTGAAATGGTTCGGGGACGCAGATCCAAAGCAGGGGTCGCCGTGGGATAAAGGGAAACGGCTGGCTAAGCTCATTAATATTCACAAAACCCTGCTGATACTGGATGGGCTTGAGCCTCTGCAAACTGCCGGAAAGGTTGAAAAAGGAAAAATAAAGGACCCTGCCCTAACAACACTCGTCACAGAACTGGCAAAATACAATAAAGGGCTCTGCGTGATAACAACCCGCGAACATGTGCCAGAACTTGACCGCTACACAAAAAAGACAAACCAGCTAGATCTTAAACAGATATCTGATGAGGCTGGCAGGAAATTACTGGAGACGCGACGCATTTTCGGTTCGGAAGAAGAGCTGGAACATATTGTACGAAAATT
>CBDUQU010000059.1:0-17690 GCA_965369445.1 uncultured bacterium
TGGACGCTTCAGCGGAACCTGCCCGCTGTTGGTGTTCCTAACCCGACGGGGAAGTGAGGAAGGGGCGAACTGTCAACGGAGCAAGCGGATAGAACAGATATATCGCGGGGGAGGAGTTAAACCTCTTGCCCTTTCTGTTAATTTGTTCTTGCAGAAGGAAAAGTGTAGCGGAGACCTTCAGATTTCCATAATCAAGTCACCCGCCGGCCCCATTATTCCTTCTCTAACCTTTCTTTATAAAGCGGGAATCTCTGACACAAGGTCAAGATTTCCTGTTTCACCTGGGCATAAACCGTTTCGTCTCCCAGGTTAGAGATGACCTTGTCGACTAAGGCCGCGATTTCTTTCATCTCCGGCTCTTTCATCCCTCTGGTGGTCAGAGCTGGCGTGCCCATGCGAATGCCGGAGGTGACAAACGGCTTCTGGGGATCGAAGGGAACCGTATTTTTGTTGACTGTAACCCCTGCCTTTTCTAAAGCCTCCTCCACAGCCTTTCCGGTGAGATTCCTCTCGATCAAGCTGATCAGCATCAGATGGGTATCGGTACCCCCTGAGACCACGTGATAACCCCGGTCCGCCATCCCGGCTGCCAGCGCCCTGGCGTTTCTTACAATCTGATGTTGATATTCTTTGAAGGACGGTTCCATCGCCTCTTTGAACGCAACAGCTTTGGCGGCTATCACGTGCATCAAGGGTCCCCCCTGGATTCCCGGCATCACCTCACGATCTAAGTCCTTGGCATACTTCTTCTTGCACATGATCATTCCACCGCGGGGGCCCCTCAGGGTCTTATGTGTGGTGGTGGTTACGAAGTCAGCATGAGGAACCGGCGATTGGTGAATCCCTACCACGATCAGACCCGCGATGTGAGCAATGTCCACCATCAGGAGCGCGTCTACTTCGTCAGCAACTTCTCTGAACTTTTTGAAATCAAGCTCGCGCGAATATGCGGACGCACCAGCTATTATCAGCCTGGGCCTGGCTTCCACGGCAATCTTTCGAAGCTCGTCGTAGTTTATTACTTCTGTGTCTTTGCTTACCCCGTATGCGACGACATTGAAGAATTTGCCTGAGAAGTTGACCGGGTGACCGTGGGTCAGGTGTCCCCCGTGAGAGAGATTCATGCCCAGGATGGTGTCTCCCGGTTTGAGAACCGAGAAATAGACTCCCATGTTTGCCTGCGAGCCGGAGTGCGGCTGAACGTTGGCGTGCTCGCAGCCGAAAAGCTCCTTGGCGCGATTTCGGGCTAAGTTCTCGGCGATATCCATAAACTCACAGCCGCCGTAATATCTTTTCCCCGGATAGCCTTCGGAATACTTGTTGGTCATCACCGAACCCACGGCTTCCATCACCGCCTCCGAGACGAAATTCTCCGAGGCGATAAGCTCCAGGCCGTCGGCCTGCCTTTTGGTTTCGCCATAGATGACCTCGTAAATTTCCGGATCGATCTCTTTTAGCTTGCTCATTTGTCTTGCTCCTCGTGCGTTATGATTTTCGCCAGATTATTGAAAGAGTTGAGAACCAGAACCTAACTTAAGTTAGGTTCTGGTTTATCCCGATTCAAGTTCTGGTTTATCCCGATTCAAGTTAGGTTCTGGTTTACCTCGACATGTTCACCCCGTGATGTTTTCCCTGATTTTCGACGTATTTTATCGCGGCAGTCAGATTCTTTTCACTTACCGTCCGAATGCTGTATCCACGAGCCCATTTGATGAACTCCTCTTCACTTTTGTTGACCTCATGAGAGGAAAAGCCCTTTAATTCTTTTGCCACTTCCGGAATGTAATGCGTCGGCCTCAAGCTAATGATGCAGTGTACGTGCTCGGGATTAATGCCAACCGCCAACAGGTGGACTTCAAGTTGTTCACATTTCTTCTTCAAGTTCTTTTCCAAATCACTCTTTATCGACTCTGTAATCAAGCGGAATCTATTCTTTACGGCCCAAACCAGGTGGTAATACAGGGCATAGCTTGTGTGACTGATGGTAAGGTCTTCATCCCTTTCGACTTTCCTGCGATATTGTTTTGAACGATATCCTTTGTTCATCCCGCCCTCAGTTCGACGCACTGTAGCCAGCACCTAACTGAAGTTAGGCGCTGGTCTTCTCAACCAAACTTATCACTCTCCTAATGTTATTTTCGACAAGTTCGACCTTTTCACCATCGTCCAGCTTTTTAAATATCAGAAGCGACGCCTTATAGTGGGTCAGAGCATACTCCGATTCTCCCTTATTTTCATACAGAAGCGCCAGCGTGTTAAGATCGATGGCCTCACCCTTGGCGTATCCCAACTTCCGATTCAAGGCTATTGCTTCACCAAAGCTTTTTATGCCCTCGTCCCATTTTCGCTCGACAGCGCAAAGCAGGCCCAAATTAACCAGGCTGGCAAGCCTGCCCTTTTCGTTTCCCGACTGCGTGGCAAGACCAATCGCCTTTCCATAATGCTCTTGTGCCTGTGCATATTTGTTTGCAGCAAAGTAGCAATTTCCTATGGCTACCAGGAGACCTGCTTCCTGTTCAGAGGTCAGATTTGCGTTCAAGCATTTCTTGAACGCATTCACCGCTTGGAGGAAACTTCTATTCTGCCTCAAGGACAATCCTTTCTCAAACAGCCCCTTTATTCTCGCATCAGCGATCTTATCAAGGCCACCATGATACTCTGCCAGCATTCCAGACGGTTCAATCTGCCCTTGAGCACGTTCGTCTAATTTGGATGATCTCCTCCGGCTGGATTTTCCTCTCAGCACCCGGCTGATAACGGCAGCCAGCATCAGCAAAACTGCCGCTACGCTCAAGAGGATTAAAGCCAACAGAATTGTGAGAACTACTGCTTTCATGGTCATGTTTGATGATAACCAGCACCTAACTTAAGTTAGGTGCTGGTTATCCATGAATTCCGCCGCAACTGATTTTTGTCTCAATCCTGATAGCCCCGCGTCGCTTGATTCGCGTGCTTGAAACTGATTTTTTACGTTTGATAGTCTTTGATCTTTTCCAATCTTCGTGCGTGCCTTCCCCCTTCAAAATCAGTGGCCAGCCATGCGTCCAAGATCTTCCTGGCCAGCTCCTCAGGTATGAATTTGGCGGCTAAGGCCAGCACGTTGGCGTCGTTGTGCGCCCTGGCCAGCATCGCCATCTCATCGTTCAAACACAAAGCCGACCTTATCCCTCTAACCTTGTTGGCGGCGATGTTCATCCCGTTGCCCGTCCAGCAGAATGTAACGCCGAAATCGGACTCTCCTCTTGCCACCGATTCTGCCGCCTTAAAGCCAAAATCAGGATAGTCCACCGATTCGGTTGAGTCCGTGCCGAAGTCGGTCGCATCGTGTCCCAATCCGGTTAGGTACTTCTTTATCTTCTCCTTTAATTCAAAACCCCGATGGTCAGCGCCAAGAGATACTCTCATATCAGTGTCCTCTTCCGAGTATACTCAAACAACTATCCCGCAGTCGATTATTGCCTAACTGATCATTGCTCCCAGAGCCATGGAGTAAAGCTTAGTCTGAGCGGAATCCGACCGGGAAAGGAGGACTATTGGCGCGCCCGCACCTACCACGAGTCCACCCACCTTCGCGCCTGCCAGATAAATTAAGGACTTGACGAAGATGTTTCCTGAGGCTATATCCGGAACTAAGAATATGTCCGTATCTCCGGCCACCGGCGAGATTATCCCTTTGGTCCGCGCGGCTTCGAGGCTGACCGCCGCATCGAACGCTATCGGCCCATCGATTATCGCGTCTTTTATGTTGCCTCTCTCTGCCATCTTCACCAGACCGGCCGCGTCCACGGTCTCCTGCATGTCCGGATTGACCAGCTCCACGGCTGCCAGACACGAGACCTTCGGTCTCTCCACTCCAAGCTTTTTCGCCACCTCCACCGCATTCTGTATGATTTCCGCTTTCTGTTTGATGTCGGGCCTTATGTTCATCCCGCCGTCGCTGACCAGCATCAGCTTAGGATAAGAACTCACTTCCATCACAGCTACGTGGCTCAGGAAAGCGCCGGTGCGAAGTCCGCTCTCTTTATCCAGAACCGCCCTGAGCAAGGTGGAGGTGTCTACCTTGCCCTTCATCAGCATCTCTGCTTTTCCCTGCTTGACCGTTTCCACCGCCACTTTTGCAGCAAGTTTGGGGTCCGGCGCATCAATGATCTCCACCTGATCTGAACCCAAATTTCTCTTGCTACACAGCTTTGTAATCTTAGCCTGATCGCCGATGAGAATAGCGGAGACGATCTTCTCCTCGGTAGCCTGCTTGACCGCTTCGATTATCTCCTCCCCTTCGGCCGAAGCAATGGCTAATTTCTTTCTCTCCTTGCTCCTGACTATTGAAATCAACTGATCAAAGCTGGTGATTTTCTCCTCTGACATTTTTCCTCTCTGAAGAAAACGGATTTCCTTTACCTCGTCCCCCTTCATTCCCATCTCTCACATCAGGGTGGGGGTTACACCCCCACCCTATGGTTGCAGGCTTAGCAAGCAGAGCCAAAGTCCTTCTTGAAGGCCTCAGCCAATTTTGCTCCCCAATTATCCAGAGGCTCCAATTTCCCAAAGAAGAATCTTAAGACCGGAGGCTCCTCCACAAATTTCAATCCCTTGATTTTGTCCCGGTGCTGGTATAACCACTTTAACCTGTCGACCACATATTCAAGGTGAGACATGGTATACACCCTTCTGGGAACCGCCAGCCGGCCCAGCTCTAGATCGGAGTATACTTCGTTTCCCTCCTGATCCCGGTCCGTTGAAATGGTGCCTCTTTCCATGCACCTCACACCGGATGCGATATAGATGGCCGCCGCCAGTGCTCCGGCAGGATACTGGGATTGGGGCATACCCGGCAAAAACCTTTTGGCATCCACGTGGCAGGCCAAACCGCCCGCTGGGGTGACCACGGGAATGTTCTCTTCGACGCACCTTCTCACGAAAAACTTCACCTGTTCCGGTACGGCGCCGGCAACGCTTATGTCTGTCATCTCCCGAAGCCCCACCGCCATCGCCTCCATCTGTTCAAACGAGATGCCGCCATAAGTGAGAAAGCCCTCGTAAAGCGGAAGCCAGGGTTTTATCAACTCATAAAATTCCTTGTTATTGGTGGCGATCAACCCTCCTCTGGCGCAACTGTTTTTCCTTGCACTCATGTACATTATGTCAAAAAGATCAACCGTCTCCCTGATTATCTCTCCGACGGTGCGGTTTTCATATCCTTTTTCTCTAAGTTTCACGAAATAGGAATTCTCGGAGATTAAGGTTGCGTCCATGAGCAAAGGAATATCGTGCTGGGTGCAGATCCGTCTGACCTCTTTTAAGTTTTCCATGGAGAAAGGTTGCCCGCCTAAAAGATTTGTGGTGGCCTCCATCCGCACAAAGGGTATCTTATCCCTCCCATACTTTTTTATGACGTCATTCAGCTTCTGGATGTCTATGTTGCCTTTAAAAAGACTGGTGCTTTGCGTGTTGAGGGCTTCATCGGCGAAAATCTCCAGAATTTTCCCTCCCGCTAACTCGAAGTGTGCCTTGGTGGTGGTGAAATGATAGTTCATCGGGATAACGTCGCCCGGCTTGACGAAGACCTTGGCTATCAGATGCTCCGAGGCTCTTCCCTGGTGAGTGGGCAAAACGTACTTAAGCCCCAAAACGTCCCATATGGCAGAGGTTAATTTGTAGAAGGTTTCACAGCCGGCATAAGCATTATCAGAGAGCATCATGGCTCCCAGTTGGTTGTCGCTCATGGCATTGGTCCCGCTGTCGGTCAGCATGTCAATAAATATGTCTCTGCTCCTGAGCGAGAACGTGTTGTAGCCACCCTCTTCTATGGCTTTGAGCCTCTCGTCAACTGAGATAAGATTGCTCTTCTGCACGATCTTTATCTTGTGCATCTCCACGGGAATCTCTTTGCCGTTTGAAAGCCTGATAAGCATTTGAATCTCCTTGTGGGTTAAGTTTGAGATGTTGATTTCACACAGCCATAAGGTTTCTTATCGGGTTGTAATTCTGCGACACAGGACCTTCATCTAAGAAGTCCACCCTGCCTATGGGGTCACCCTCCTCTCATTTGACGTATGTAAGCCAGTTGTGTTTATCCTCCTCTTCTCCGCCGACGATGGCAAAGAATTTCTCCTGCAGTTTCTTGGTGATGGGGCCGCGCTTGCCGTCTCCCACCTTCACCTTGTCTATCGAGTTGATGGGGGTGATCTCCGCTGCGCTTCCGGTGAAGAATACCTCATCTGCGATATACAGCGCCTCCCGGGGAATGGTTTGCTCAATCACCTTTATTCCCATGTCGAGCGCCAGAAGAATCACTGTGTTTCTGGTTATACCCGGTAAAATGGAAGAGCCGAAGGGCGGAGTGATCAGGGTACTATCTTTTACTATGAACACATTTTCGCCACTTCCTTCACTTACAAACCCAAACACATCCAAGGCGATTCCTTCCACATATCCGTGCTCCTTTGCCTCCAGTTTTATCAATTGGGCGTTCATGTAGTTGGCGCCGCTTTTAGCCATAACCGGCATGGTATTAGGAGCCATCCGGTTCCAGGAGGAGATGCACACCGGAACCCCATTTTCCAGGGCTTCCGGGCCCAGGTAGGCACCCCATCGCCATACCGCAATGCAAACGTCCACCGGACAGCCAGTGGGGTCCACCCCAAGTTGTTCATATCCGCGGTACACCACCGGCCTGATATAGCACCCATCCAAGCCGTTTGTCTTTATCAGGTCGATGATGGCCTGGTTGATCTCCTCCTTGGTGTACGGGATTTCCATGCGGTATATCTTGCACGAGTTAAAGAGGCGATCGGTGTGTGCCTTTAATCTAAAGATGGCGGGGCCCTTCCTGGTCTTGTAACAACGCGCTCCCTCGAAAAGGCTGGAGCCGTAGTGAACCACGTGAGAGAGGACGTGGATCTTGGCATCATCCCAGTTAATCAGTTTTCCATTCATCCATATCTTTTCGACTTTGTCTATGGGCATAAAACCTCCTGAATTTGACCTTGTTGCCGGCAGAAACTTCTATTCTCGAAAAATCCAACTCACTCCAGAACCTAACTTAAGTTAGGTTCTGGCTAACGACATGGCTCAGTTGCCGAACCGTTTACACTAAAGCTGATACAATAAACAAGACTTCATACTTTGTCACCGAACTTCAATAGAAAAAAGGCAGTTCGGTCAACTGCAGTCAACTGTTATGTGTTTTATTCAAATTTTAAAAAATACGCATCAATTTCAGGTCTTAGTTCGATACCTGCTCGTTCAAAACAATTCAACAACTCTGAGTAGGCCCCATCATTCCCAAGAAAGTCCCACAATTCTTCTGCTACTTTTAACTCATTATCCAAATCTAACATACCTTTCAGTGTCCATCTTTCATAAGGTTTTGGTTCATATGGATTGTAAGGGATAGCAATATATGATTCTACCTTTGCATTTGGGTTTTTCGCGAGAAAAATTGCTATCTATTCTAACAATGTCCTTTTTAAATCTTTGAAGTTGGTTATATTTGATTTGGCTGTTACTATTATTAAGGATCAATTTATTATCATAGTCATGGTATTATTCCTAATTCTCTCTCAATATCATAAATATTGCGTTTAGCTTGATGCAAACTCTGGATCTTTTCTATTTCAATGAATTTGAGTATGGGTTGAATTTCATGAAATGTGCCGGATAACAAATCATTAACAGTACCCAAGGCATTTGCTGAAGCTACAAGGAAAATCCGACTGTTCCAGATATCGTAAGCATGTTTTAATTTCCCCAATGCGTGATAAATATCGCCACCTACCTGAACTTCAAAAACATATGTTGGAACTGACTCGGGAAGTCTTCTCCATACAACATCTAATCGCTGCGATCCCATTGGAAATTCAACGTTAGCAACATATGCCTGCAATTTTCCAATTTCCAGCAATAATTTTTTTATATTTTCATGTGTTGGGGTAATCTTCTCTTCTTTAGTAGGAATAGTATGTACAGAGATTTTCTCCAACGCTTCTATTGCGACATCAGGATTTAAATCTTTAATTAAGGGTTTTACCTCTTCCCACTTTTTTAGTATCAGAGGTTGTCTAAATCCTGCCTTGTCAGATATTGGAATCTTTTTATCTAGCCACATATTTTGAGGTAAGATAAAATCTATATCAAATTCAAACCTAAGAGGCCACTTTACACAGCCTTCTCGTATTTCATCTTCCCATAATGGGGCATCTTGATAAAATTTGTTTCTTATAACTCCATATCCAACTAATCCTTTAACTTTACCAGTTATATAAAACAGTATCACGTCATTGGGTTCAATTGCCAGCCAAAAAAGCTTTTTGTAATTAGTATCTTCAATTCCCCATATACCTTTTGAGACAAGAGATTGTCTCCAATTTTTTTCTGAACCAGGTACAACCCAAAAGTTCCTCACTTTATTTACCTCAAATTATTTCTTTTGGTTCATATGCTTCATTAAAGGTCATCTCAATTCTTTCAATTTTGAATCTTTGGTCCTTTCGATCCTTTGGCTCCGACAAATCAGGAGAATCACCAAGATAAAATTCAATATATTTGCAGGCTTGCTGTTCATTTTCTGAAAAAATCGTAACAACATATGATCGAGCAAGCAATACTTCATACTTTTTCATATTCTCACCATAATTTAAGATAATACATTATAATAGTTATTATTTAGTAATTTCTTACAGAATGCATTCCCAATTCATTTGATTGGACTAATGTTGTCCCACTTCCACAAAATGGATCCAATACTAAGTCACCTTTTCGAAAATATGTTTGCTTTTTGAATTCATCGGTGCGAGAATCAAGAAAATATTCTACTAATTGAGGGATAAATTTCCCTTTGTACGGATGTAACCTATGAACATGTTTTGTCCTTTCTGATTCTTTGTACTCTACAAAAGACAAATGCCAATTTAAGTCTTCACCTAATTTCTTTTTCCATTGCTTTTCTTTGTCATAAGAATCATAGTATTCTTTTAGCTCTTCAATATTTATTAAGGAATTACCGTTACTCTCGTACTTTTTTATTCTTCCATATTGAAGTAAATATGAAATATTTGAAATTGTAACTTTACGGTTTAAATATTGTGAAGCCCAATTGCTAGCTTCTTTTAAGTTAACAAACTTTTTCTTGTCTTCTCCGAACAATGTTGATTGATTCATACTTGCCTGACTCCGTATTCAGATTCTTTAATGTTTTACACTACCTTACACATAAGTTCTTCATCTTCGACAGTTCACCACACCCAGTGCAATGGAGACAAACTTGCTCTGGGGGGAATCAGCCCGGGAGGTCAAAACCACCGGAGCTTTAGCTCCCACCACGATGGCAGCGCACTTGGCCTTGGCGAATTCGGTTAAGGTTTTGTAGATAGCGTTTCCGGCCTCGACGTTAGGACACAGAAGCACGTCCACCTTTCCCGCCATCTCGCTCTTGACGCCCTTCACCCTGGCGGATTCCTCCGAGACCGCGTTGTCCAAGCCAAACGGGCCGTCCACCACCGCTCCTTTTATCTGGCCGCGCTTCGCCATCATGGAGAGCGAGGCGCAATCCAGGGTGGCCGGCATCTTGTCGGGATACACCTTCTCCACTGCAGCCAAGCAGGCCACGTTGGGCAACTTTATCCCCAAGAAATGGGCTACGCCGACCGCATTCTGAATTATCTGCGCTTTCTCCATAAGCGTGGGTGCGATGTTTATGGCAGCGTCGGTGACCATCAGCAGTTTCGGGTACGAGGGGATCTCAAAGACGGCCACGTGGCTTAGAAGCCTACCCGTCCTCAGACCTTTCTCCTTATCCAGAATCGCTCTCATGAAGTGCGCAGTTTCCACCAATCCCTTCATCAAAAAGTGCGCCTCTCCCCTATTGACCAACTCGCAGCATCTCAGCGTAGCGGAGAATCCGTTCTTCTCCTGGTGGATTTTGAATTCGCCGATGTCAATCTTATTCTTCGAAGCCAGCTTTTCTATCCTCTCCCGCCTCCCCACCAGGATTGCCTCCACCATCCCCTGCTTGCCGGCCTGCTCCAGGGCCAGAAGAACCTCCTCATGTTCAGCCTGGGCCACCGCGACTTTTTTGGGACCGATCTTCTTGGCGAGAGCCAGTATGTCATCTAAAGTCTTCACAGGCCAGGGACTTTCTCAAGATATGACGTTCAGAGATCAGAGATAGTAGTTGACATCCCAGTCCAAATCCACATAATATAAATGCGCCAAGCCAAGTTGGCAAGAAAATAAAAGCAATTGAAATGCATACTTGGTGACGCACAACCTTGAGCAATCCCGGAGATCTCGATGCGGACATGTCCATTCTGCAGCACCACATTGGACGACCAGAGCACTTTCTGCGCGGTGTGCGGCCATTCTTTGGTATCGGCGCTCCCTTTTCCCGTGCTCGCTCGCAGGAGACTCTACTTTGCCCTTTCAACCTTGAGCATACTTCTGGGAATCAGCTCCTGCGCTTTCACCTTTGTCCCCCGGCTGTATATGGGAAGCCTGTTTTTGATCATAGCATCCATAGGACTGGGAGGCGTTATCCTTGAGCGGACCAGAGGAAAGTCCGGAACCCGGTTGACAAAGGTTTTGGCTGCCGTCGGCATGTTCTTCGGTGTGCTGGGATATATCTCTTTTATGTTCCTCCGCTCCAATGTTCCCGGCAGCGGTTACACCATGTAACGGGATGGCTATTGTCTACTTGGGAACTGCGCCGCAAGAGGTTTTTAACACAAGTCCGCTCGCCCAAGGACAGAGGGTTCTTGCCATGAAGTCCAGAAGGAAACGCTCCGCCACAAGCAGATCACAGGAACCCGAAACAAAAGCAACGCCGGGGGAAAATGCAGCAATCGCAATCGTGCTGCTTCTGTTCACCCTACTCTGGATCAGTTCCTTCTTTCCCGAAAAGAGATTGTGGGGATCCAACCACTGGGCGCACTTTCCCCTTTGGTTAAGAACCATAGTGATTATCCTGGGGTTTCTCATCTTCGCTCCCCGGGTAAACCGAAAGATCGGAACTACAGTCGTTAGCCCCTGGTGCAAAATGGCCTGGATGAAGCAGGTCTTTCCCTCAGGCGGAAATTATCGGCTCTGAAGCTACGGTTTTTTCTTGACTAAGAACGTACGCTAACATATCTTCTGTTATCATGACAAAGGAGGATTAGTGAAACTACGATTTCTGGGCGCAGCCAAATCGGTCACCGGATCGATGCACGTAATTGAGCTAAACGGAACGCGGATTCTCTTGGACTGCGGACTTTTTCAGGGGCGAAGAGAGGAATCCAACCGCCGGAACCGCAATCTTCCTTTCGATCCGCAGAGCATTGAGAGGGTGGTACTCTCGCACGCTCACATCGATCATTCCGGCAACCTCCCTAATCTGGTGAAACAGGGATACAAAAACAGCATCTATTCCACCTTTGCCACCCGCGACCTTTGTCTGACCATGCTGAAAGACAGCGCCTATATCCAGGAGAAGGATGCCGAGTACCTAAACAGAAGAAAAGAACGCAAGGGACTCCCTCCCGTTGAGCCTCTTTATGAAGCCGACGACGTGGAGCGGACTCTCTCCCTGTTCCGGGCAATAGGCTATCATAAGACATTCTATGTCTCTGCGGATGTAAAACTCACCTTTTATGACGCCGGGCACATCCTTGGCTCCGCCCTATCGATTTTCGATATAAGGAAAAACGGGAAAAACGTAAGGCTGGCTTATATTGTCGACCTGGGAAGAAAGAATCTGCCCATATTGAGAGATCCGGGGATGGTAAAGGATATCCAGTTCATGATTATCGAAAGCACCTATGGCAACCGGCTGCACCAGGATTTGTCCGGAACCGAGGAGAAATTGGCCCGGGTGGTGAACGAAACCGTTCAGTCCGGAGGCAAAATCATTATCCCCGCTTTCTCACTGGGACGCACGCAGGAGGTGGTCTACACACTTCACAAGCTGCAAAGCCAGGGCAGAATTCCCAAGGTTAAGATTTTCGTGGACAGCCCCCTTGCGGTGAACGTAACCGACATATTCAGGCTTCATCCGGAATGCTTCGACAGGGAGACCAACCGGATGATAGCTTCAGACGAGAATCCTTTTGGGTCCGAGAGCGTCAAGTACATAAGGGACGTGGAGGAGTCAAAGAGATTGAACAGGCGCAACGAACCCTGCATCATAATTTCCGCCTCCGGTATGTGCGAAGCCGGCAGAATTCTGCACCACCTGAAAAACAACATCGAAAACCCGAAGAACACCATTCTGGTGGTGGGATTCATGGCGATGAATACTCTGGGAAGAAGGATCGTACAGGGAAAAGAGAAGGTGAAGATATTCGGTGAGCAGTACAACTTGAAAGCGAAAGTCGAAATCTTCGACGAATTCTCTGCTCATGCAGACAGAGACGAACTCCTGCAGTACGTGAATAATACGAAAGAGTCGCTTGAGGGCGTCTTTGTGGTGCACGGGGAGGAGGAACAGTCGGAAGCCTTAGCTGAGGGTATCAGAGACCTGGGGATCCGAAACGTGCTGGTGCCTGATCTGGGCGAAGAGGTTAGTCTCTGACTTCCCGGCGGAAAACAGTCCCGGCTCATTACTACATAACGAGAGAGCCTCTCGGGTTAAACAGATGATATGTGCAGGCTTTTGCCTGCGCATATTAGGCGTCGATTCTCAAACGGCTTCCTTTGAAACGGCCAAACGACCATCCCGCTTTTTTCGAATATAGACTGCGTTCCAAGTTGCCAGTATTTCACTTGACAAAGCTCAACGTTTTTGCTATAGAATAAGAGGGAAACCGAGCCGTAGCTCAGTTGGAAATTAGGAGGTCATAGAATGGAAGACGTCCATAGGCAAATAACCCAAATGGGGCAGGAGATTGGCAAGCGCGTAGAGAGGGTAACCGAGATAGTAGGTCGACTCGGGATCTCGGCTCCATCGAGGGGACGCGTCAAGCGCAAGCATATTACTGGTGACGAAGACGCTGAATTAAAGAGACTCCGCAAAGAAATCACTGAGCTCGAGAAAAAGTATACTGAGCTAAGGGCTCAGCTGCCCTGACCAGGGTCGAGTGGAAGGACAAAGACGGCAATGTCCGGCAGCAGAGCGTCCTGAAGTTTTCGGCCTCTCCCCTCCCTGTCGCTGGTTAGACCGGTAGCCCGATGTTTTGGCCTGCGCGCATTCAGTGTCGATCCTCGATCGACTTCTTATAGAAAAGCCAAACGACCATCCTGACTTTTTCGAATATAGATTACGTCCCGATTTGTCGATGTTTAACTTGACAGCGAAGCGGCTTTTTGTTATAGATCGGGAGCAGAATGGCGGCGTAGCTCAGCTGGTTAGAGCAGAGGAATCATAATCCTCGTGTCCGGGGTTCGAGTCCCTGCGCCGCTATTTTTTTGCTTGTATTTTGGGGCAGACCAAAGAATTGATTCGTTCCCGCACTATTTGCCGGAATTCTTGAGAAATAAACGACGTTTGTGGGCTGAGCAGGCTTGAGATTTCTGCAGTCTCTCCTTACCGTGCTCAACCGCAAACTACTATAGCGGCAGAAGAGATGAGGAGAGAGAGAACTAAGAGCGCTTTTCTGGAGGGGCAAATCCTGTGAAACAAGCATCCCAACAAGAATTCCTGAAGAATCGAAAATATCTTCAGAAAGTCGCCCTTGCACCGGCACAAAACCTAAGTGTACCCGGGAAACCCAGCCACCGGAAGAGACTCATCAGAAGAATCTGGAACAAGTTTGGTGGACTCTTAGCGGAGATGAGCACAATCCTCAAGATCGACCCTGCGGTGGCTGTGGCGATATTATGCGTAGAATCGACGGGAAGGGGTTTTGCGCGCGACGGTCAGACGACCCGTCCGGGGAGAATGATCATCCGTTTTGAGAATCATATATTCTGGAAATTCTGGGGAATGTCTCATCCGTCAGACTTCCTCACTCATTTCAAGTTCAACCGACGCAGATCGTGGCGGGGGCACCAGTTTCGAGAAAACCTTAAAACCAAATGGGTCACTTTTCACCGGGAAGGGCAGGCAGGCGAATGGAAGGCCTTTGAATTCGCCCGCTCAAAGCACCAGCGCTTCGCCGTGTATTCCATCAGCATGGGAATGCCCCAGATAATGGGATTCAACCACCAGAGGATCGGATATGAATCCGTGAAAAAGATGTTCGACTCCTTCAGCTCCGATGAGAGAAGTCAGATTATTGGGTTGTTCGATTTCATCAACTGCGCCAATTCGAAGATGACACAGGCCTTGCGGCGTAAGGACTTCTTGACCTTTGCCAGACTCTACAACGGCCCGGGTCAAGCCCCAGTCTACGCCGACCGAATAGAGAGATATCGTCAGGAATTCAAGGAGTTGACCCAAAAAAATGTTGACAAGGACGTGAGCCAACGTATATTAGCTTAGAGATAAGTAAGCGGGAATAGCTCAGTTGGTAGAGCATCACCTTGCCAAGGTGAATGTCGCGGGTTCGAGCCCCGTTTCCCGCTTTTTTTTACTCGCCGATCAACGACACCCTACCTTCCCGGATTCCCCGGGAACGAGGCTATTTCCTGTTTACAAACCTTCCTTTATCGATAAATTACAGAAGAGGAGAAACCATGATAAGCCTAAAGGATAAAGTTGCTGTGATCACCGGAGCATCCAGAGGCATTGGAAGGGCCACCGCGCTTTTGTTTGCCGAAGCAGGGTGTAATCTGCTGGTGAACTACGCCACCAATGAGAAAGCGGCCCTTGAGGTCGTATCCAGTTCTGAGAAATTCGGGATCACCGCAAGAGCATTTCAGGCAGACGTCTCGAAGAAAAAAGAAGTGGACGGGATAATGGATCATGCAGTGAATCAATTCGGTAAAATTGACATATTGGTGAATAATGCAGGTGTCTGGAAGTACGCCGCCATCCATGAGATGACCGAGGAGCAATTAAGAGAGACTATAGAGGTAAACCTACACGGTGTCTTCTATGGCGCCACCGCAGCGGCGCGGCATATGATAAAGCAAAAATCGGGTAACATTATCAATATCTCATCCACTGCCGCACAGCGGGGCGAACCTTTTCATTCGCATTACGCCGCCTCCAAGGGAGCAGTAATAAGCCTGACTAAGTCTCTGGCTGTGGAATTGGCGCCCCATAACATAAGGGTCAATTGCGTCGCGCCGGGTTGGGCAGATACAGACATGAGCCACGAATCCCTGGTGGGGGACGAAGGAGAAACCATATTAGAGAAAATCCCCCTGGGAAGAGCAGCTACTGCAGAAGAGATGGCAGGGAGCGTGCTATTCTTGGCATCTGATCTTTCCACGTTTATAACCGGAGAGATACTAAACGTCAACGGAGGTGCTGTGCTGTGCGGATGACCCCGGGTGGCGATGTTCGTTTCATGGGGATCTGAGCAGTTGCGTCAGGAGCTCCACTCTTGACGCTCCAAAAGGTGTCAGGACAGAGGTCCTGACACAACGCAAAAAATCGATTTCCCCCAGCTTACCCCGGTTCAACCTCCCCTTAATCTCCTCCTTAAGAAAGAAGGGAGTCTTCGTTGCATCGGGATTTTGTCCCGGACGGGTCTCCGTAATCCCGATGCTCACTTTCTAGGCGTGGGGAAAACAATTCCCCGACGTAACCTAGCGGACGACAACATCGACCGTGGAATGGGGGTTTAACTGCGCGGATGGCCCTCCACGCCGATGGGCTCTCCAGATGGAAACCATAGCCGCAGTTCATTCGTAGTGTTAAGAGATCAAAGAGTGCTTGCAAAAAACGCAAAATAGGTTAGATTATAAATAGGTTTGATACCTCGTTCTTAAACGAAGAGAGATATGCGCTTTTCCAAGACCCTCGGAATCGTGTGTCTTAACGCCCTCGGAGATGTGGTTTACCTGATCGGCTATCTTTTCAAGGCCGGGTCTCCTCCTGACTGCTGATCCGGGGCCTATTCGGGGCAAGAATGAGCGTCACTAACTACGTACTTTGATATGAACGACATGTCACAAAACATTTGGTCATGGAGGATCGCTATATGAAGCTGAAACAGGTCTCTGGAGAAGACCAGGGGAAAATCGTCCTGTTCGCATTGAGCACCTGCGGATGGTGCAAGAAAACCAAGAGGCTCCTCAACGATCTTGGCGTAGAGTACTCGTACGTGGACGTCGACCAGTTGAAAGAGAACGAGAAGACCGAGGCGGTTGATGAATTGAAGAAGTGGAATCCGAAGTGCTCCTTCCCTACTCTGGTGATAGATGACGAAAATTGCATCGTAGGGTTTAAGGAAGACGAAATCAAAGAGGCGATAGAGAAATGACCGATGACGAAGAGATGGGTCAGAGAGAGATAGACGAGCTGTACCAGAGGCTATACCAGGAGGCAGAAGACGGAGGTTATCATCTTAATCCGGACGTGGAGTTCACCAAGGAACTGCTAAAGGGCATCCTGGTAAACCAGAAGAGGTACGGATACTGGGCCTGCCCTTGCCGGCTTGCCTTCGGAGAAAAGTCTGAAGATCTGGATCTAATCTGTCCTTGCGATTATAGGGACGCGGACGTCGACGAACACGGCGCTTGCTATTGCGCGCTTTACGTGTCTCAGGCAGTCCTGGATGGAAGGCAGGAAGTCGGCTCCATACCGGAGCGTCGCCCCCCGCGAGAGGAGAGGGCGCAGATGAAAGCTGGGGAAGGGCAGCCAATCCGGGGCATCGTCTCCCCTTCCAAGCCCGTCTGGAGATGTAGAGTCTGCGGATACTTATGCGCCAGAGATGGGCCGCCGGAAGTGTGTCCCGTATGTAAGGCCAAAAAGGACAGGTTTGAAAGGTTCATGTAGCGGCCCGTCTGCAGTCAGGAAGGGGTCCAGGTGAGAGGAAAGATTGCAGCAACCCTCTTCTGCCTGCTCGTGACCATTCCCCCCCCGGTCTTGGGAGCAGGTGTGGCTGATAATATTGCATCTTTACCATCGACTCTTACCTCGCCGGACTCGTGGTTCTCTGAAGATGTTATCGTCTACACTGCCCACCAGGACTGGCTCTCCCGCATTTACGTCCTGCGGATGAACGGCACGATCATCGACTACTTCGAGTACTCCTTCTATTTCTTCGCAGATCTTGAGGTGGTGAATAACGAGGTCTATGCTGCCGAGGCGTTCGCTCCCCGCGCCTACAAGGTGAATCTTTCGACCGGAGCACTGGATTTGGTGATCGACGATTGGAGCCTCTACTACTTCTACGACCTGGCCTTCGACGGCACCTATTTCTATCTCAATGAGTGGGACCTCAATCGCTACGATATCCATGGAAACAAGGACGGCACGGCCTCCTTTGATGAATCGGTGCACGGCGGCGCCTGGGATGGCTTCTACTACTGGACGCTGACTGACGAGAACCTGGTCAAATGCTGGGACGTCTCCACCTGGCCCAGCGTGACCGAGATCCCCGAGAATGCCTTTGCCCCGCCGACACCTGATTGTCGCGGTCTGTGGTTCGACGGGCAATATTTCTGGACGGCAGAGAGCATAGAAGGAACCCTTGGCCACATCTATCAATTCAATTACAGGGGAACGATCATCAATCAATGGCTCGAACCCGCCTTCCGGGGCTGGTCGGCATGTGTAATCAAGGCGACCGACTTCCCGGCCGTGCCGGATATGCCATCAGGTCCAACCGAGGGAGAGACCGGAATTGACTACGACTTTTCGACCAGCACGACCGACCCCGAAG
>CBDUQU010000060.1:0-17228 GCA_965369445.1 uncultured bacterium
TCAACTCCTCCGTGCACTCAATCAGCCTTCCTATTACCTGTTTGAACGCATCAATGTTCAGGGTGGTCTGGGCGATCACACCCAGCTTCCGGAAACGGGGGAAGCTCCTTTTCATCCGATTATGGTTTATCACCATCGCCGAGTCGCCGGCATATCCTACGATCCCCTGAACCTCCGGGTGGTGAGCCTCGCCCACTACCGCCACCTGATATCCCTGATCATGAAGCAGTCCTGCCATTCTCTGAGCCTTTTTCACAAAGGGACAGGTGGCATCCACCACCTTGATTCCTTTGGTCCTTATGCGCTTGAGTATCTGAGGGTGAACGCCGTGCGAACGTATTATCAGTGTCCCCTTTCGGTTCTTTCGTATGTCTTTTACCGCGCGCACTCCCTTTTTCTCTAAGTCTTCCACCACCTGTGGATTGTGAATCAACGGCCCCAGAGTGTACGCTTTTCCTGCTTTGCTCTTCGCCGCATTAGAGGCAAGCCGTATGGCTCTTTTCACTCCGAAACAGAAACCGGCCTCTTTTACCACGTGCACTTTCATTTCCGTGCCTGACACACGTAATCTACGCATTTTTCCCCAAGAAACAAATCAAAATCTTTGCATTTCTATCTTTTCTTTCAGCATCCCGATCCTCTGCATTATCTCCTGGCCGATGCTTTTGTATCCCTCCCTGTCTTTAGGCAAACTCTCCAGCAAACGCGTCCCGATGGGTCTGCCAAATCCGATGATCACTCTTTTTCTGCCTAAGAGGGAAGAAAGCAGCGCTCCCGAATTGTGAATATAGGCCGGGACTATAGGCACTCCCGCTTCCAGTGCTATCTTTCCCACGCCCAGCTTGGGCTCTAAGAATCTCCCGCTTCTGCTCCTGGTCCCTTCGGGAAAGAGTAGAAGCGCCTTCCCTTCTTTCAAGAGTTCCACTGCCCGGCGGATGGCCCTTCTATCGAAGGCTCCACGCGCGATGGGGATGGTATTGCACTTGTCAAGCAGCCAGCCGAAAAGCGCGTTGGAAAAAAGCTCTGCTTTTGCCAGATAGAAAAGCTCTCGCGGAGCGACAGCTCCCAGAAACGGCGGGTCAACGTAGGCCACGTGGTTCGAGGCAATGATCACGCCGCCGCTTTTGGGCACGTGTTCTGCGCCGATTCTCTTGTAGCGCCAGAAGATCTTAAGAATAAGTCTGATGCTTATACAAGCCAAGTAGTAGTGGGTTTTCACATCGAATCAACCTGAATGTCCGGTAGCTTGTTTGAAAAGCTGAACCACCCGATCCACCTGCTGCTCGATGGTCAGATTGGTGGTGTCTACCACCACCGCGTCCTTGTGCCGCAGAAGCGGGCTGGCCTTTCTTTCCGAATCTAACTTGTCCCTTCTGGAGATCTCCTCCATCTGTTCCTCAAGCGTGGTCTGAATCCCCTTTTCCTCAAGCTCCAGAAGGCGTCTTTTAGCTCTCTCCTTTATATCTGCATCCAGATAGACTTTGAAGGCGAGGGGAAAGACCACCGTGGTGGTATCCCTTCCCTCTGCTACCAGATCATTCTCTTCGCCTATCTGCTTCTGCTTCTCCACCAACACCTTTCTCACCTTCTTATGCATGGACACGTAGGATACGTTTCTGTTCACCCGGGGCTCTCTTATTTCTTCGGACACATCTTTTCCATCCAGCCATATTCTGCTCTCGCCGTCTTTGTTCTCAAACGAGAGCCGTGAGTCTCTGGTCAGCGTCTCTAACTTCACTCCGTCGTTGACCTCCACGCCATTCTCAAGGGCCTTTAGAGTGATGGCGCGGTACATGGCTCCGGTATCGAGATACAGAAAACCTAACCTCTTGGCCACTAACTTAGCCGTAGTACTCTTCCCGGACCCCGCCGGCCCGTCTATGGCGATCACTCTTTTTGCCATGGTCTTCAAATAAAAAGAGCCCCCTTCCATCGGCAAATATAATGCTTACCACCTAACTTAGCAAGCTTTTTTTGTGGACAGTCTTCGGGAATGATTGCGTAACGGCGAGTTGATCAACAACCGTTGTGTGGGGTCTCCCTCGCGCAGCGACACGAAAGGTCGAGGGTGAGGGCTTGTCCTGAAGTCGGCCTTTGGCCGGACTGAACGGCACCCTGGACTAACACTTAAATGCTTAGCCAACACCTATTTCCCAAAGACACCGTCCGGATCAAACCCGAACCTGTCAAATGCCTCTTTTCGGAGCCACCATGCGAACTCTGCAAATTCATCTGCGGCCGCGTCCGCAATTGGATGGAGAGCCACCAGGCCAGCGGCTTGTGTGAAATATTTTCCGTCTTTGACGGCATGAGTGGTCGTTGACTTATTCCCAAAAGGGAATTTGCCGTCATAGATGTGATGAACATTCCATCCCTTTCCGGTTTGTCGAACTGGACGAACGCCTCCCGCGAGAAGGAACGAGCAAATGGCGGGACCATTACTTCGTGTATCTGGAGTTATTCCGGCATTACGAAGTTGCTCTTTTGTACCATCAGGATATTGATGATATTTCGTCTCTCTCGTCGCTCCTGGTAAAAGCAGTAGTGACCTTCTTGGCCACGAAACATATTCGGTTGGGTTTCGGTAGATGACGTTTAGTACGGATTGATATGAAGTGTTCATTTGAATTCTTCTCGATGTTGTTGCGGGGTACCCTTCGGCTTACGCCCTCAGGGCAAGCCCTTACCCCGCAACACAAAAGGCCGAGGGCGAGGGCTTGTCCTGAAGTCGGCCTCTGGCCGGACTGAAGGACACCCCTTGTTGGTAACGGATGCCTCGTCCGTTACCGTCTTTCTCAACGTCACGGACAAGGTGTCCGTGACGAACAAGGGAACAGCGGATTTACTCATCCTTCTTCAACCGCTTGTTCGCCATTAGTTGATCTTTGTTTTCAACTCACCTACCCAGCCAAGGATGCCATCATAATCTTTGCCATCAAGGCGACATTCACTCATAATCAAATCTTTACAGCCTTTGGTAAATCGAGATGTAGTCACGAGGACACCAATATTCGCTTTACTGGCATCGTGCGCAACAGTCCCCAATAATGCACGAAGGGTATCTAGTTGAACTTTGTTGCTTTCTGCGTATTTTTTGCACTCAAAATAAAAAGTCATAGGGATTCCATTTATTTCATTGGAGGCTATTACATCACGACCACCGTCACCTGAGCGGGGAGTAAGAATAACACTGGTAAAACCAAGCTGATCAACAACCTCAGCTATGAATTCTTCGAATTGCCGTGGTGTAAGGCCATGTAAATGTCTTGGGTCGTGAAGAACAGTGCGCAATAGGGTTAAAGGCAACTTTTCAACACGAAATATCCGTTCCTGATGTTCAGGTGGGAGTATTAATGATGAGGGTTCAATCTCGTCTGATTTATTTACTTCTTCCTCAGTGATGGTGCATAGTTCGTGCAAATCCAGATTGGATATTTGCGAAGCTATATCGGCTGCAAATTGCTCTTGGATTTTCTGATAGTTTTCAATCCATCCTCTCAAGCCGTTCTGGTCTATCAACTCAATTTGAGATTGCCATTGCTTGGCCAGTTTTCGGACTGATTCAGTGAAGTATGAATCAGTCACAAGTAGAGTTTTTGTGAGATCTGAACTTTCGACATATTTAAGAAGTTGTTCGAAGGCAGATGTGTCAATAGCTCTTTGGGCTTTTTTCACCTCAATGGCGATTTTCGATACCGCATCGAATTTGTCGCGAATTGACACCACCATATCGACAAAAGGTGAGACTGCATGTTGAATGTCCAATATTCTGTTGTTTTGCGCTGCAATTTCAGTAACAACTGATTCCAGCTGGTATGCGGTCAGGGATTGAATGTCCCTTTGTCTGTCATACAGCTGTTTAATGAGTTTCGCTATTTCTTCTCTAGATTTATTCATTTGTTCATCTTAGATAGCGAACTACAGCTTATATTGTTTCTACATCACACCCTAATGCCGCTTTCTTGCGGTATAAAACACATGTGCGAGTTGGTTCTTAAGTTCGTAGGTCGGGTTGCGATCCCGCCTCTGGCGGGAGAGCTACCCGACACCGGCATTCTTTTGTCGAGCAGCCCCCCGTGCGGGGGACAGCCCGACCTACCTCTATCTCACACGATCAGGCTTCTGAGTCAACAGGCTCACGATTATAATCGAGAAGAGAGAGAAGAAGAAGCCGGGGATCAGTTCATACAATGTTTCTTTGAGCGCCGGCACGTTGTACCAGATCAGCACGGTGATGGTGCCAACGATCATCCCAGAGAGGACTCCCCACTTGGTCACTTTTTTCCACCACAGTGTTGTCAGCAGCGCGGGGCCAAAGCTTGCCCCCAGTCCAGCCCAAGCGTAGAGAACCAGCCAGTAGACTAGCGATTGGGCGCTCAACGCCAGCATGAAGGCGATCACTCCGATGACCAAAGTCGCCACCCGGCTGATCAGCACCAATCTCTTATCCGGCGCGTCCTTCCTCATCATCTGGTGATATATGTCTCTGGAGATAGCCGACGTGCTCACCAAAAGCTGCGAATCGGCGGTGGACATCATGGCGGCGATGGCCCCGGAGATCAAGATTCCTGCCAGCCATGCCGGTACCAGAGCCTTGGTCATGTAAGGCATAATCTGCTCCGGGTCGGCAAAGACGTTTCCAAAAAGCCCCAGCCCGACTATTCCCACGAACACCGCTCCCCAGAAAGCCAAAACCGCCCAGCATATGGCGATCATGGTTCCCTGACGCAGCTTGCGCGGATCCTTGATTGCCATGAACCTGGTCACCAGATGGGGCTGTCCCATGTAACCGAGTCCGATACCTAATCCACCGAGAATCGAAGCGATCATGGCCCAGCCTGTTTTTCCGCCTCCCAACAGAAGAAGACCGGGATCGATGTCTTTGATGGCCGAAGATAGTTTGCCCACGCCGCCCAGCTCGATCAACCCTACTATGGGAAGCAGCACCAGAGTGAAGACCATGATGGCCCCCTGCAGAAGATCGGTCCAGGCCACGGCGAAGAATCCACCCATGATGGTGTAGATCACGATGATGAAAGCTCCGATCATCATCCCCTGAAACTGGGTGATTCCGAATATGGTGTTAAGCACCTTTCCCGCGGCCAGAAATTGCGCAGAGACATATATGGTAAAGAAAAAGATGATGATTATGGTTGAAACGATGCGCAGAAGATGAGTGTTATCGGAGAATCTGCTCTCAAAAAGATCAGGGAGGGTTAAAGCGCCGTGTTTCTCTGTCTGCGTTCTCAGCCGGTGAGAGATGAACGTCCAGGAGAAAAGTATTCCGGCCACACACCCGATGGCAGGCCAGATGGCATTGAATCCCGATACTAAGGCTAACCCGGGCAAGCCGATTAAAAGCCAGGCGCTCTCTCCGGAGGCTCTTTCGCTGAAGGAGACCAGCCACGGCCCCAATCTTCTGCCCGCCAGGACATAGTCAGCGATGGTCTTATTGAATCTAAAGGTCAGCGACCCTTTGACCATCAACAAAACCAGATAGACTAAGAATCCTATCAATATCGGATCCATCTATCCCTCCCTCTTTTTGCCGGAAACGATATAGAAGATGATGGTGATGGCTAAGAGCACGATGGGTGGAACGATCACCCAGAACTTGGTCCAGAATGGCATAATCATCCCTCCTCTTGAAACTGAGACAAGTATACAAAGAACCGCAAAACATGGCAACAAAAAAGTCGCTTTCCTCAATTGTTGGTCAGGGGTATCCTCACCTCTGACCATGATTTGCATCGAGGTAAGGTACCCCGACAACGGACTGATGTCAAGCGGAGAGCACGGTTGCGAGGGATAGCCTGTTGGTCAGGGGTACCCTTACTCCTGACCATTATTTGCACCGGAGCAAGGTACGCCCATGAAACGCACCGGTGTCAACCTGAAAACACTGTCGATGAATACAGAAGACAATCTTGTGGGTGAATAAAAGCCCACAGGGGGATTTTATTTCTTGCTTTTGGTCTGTTTTTAAATATATTTTCTGGAAAATTCGTGACTTTCGATTCTTAACCCTCGCTCTCTTCGGGAGGAACTCATGGAGAAAAGAGATCAGTGGGACAGCAGGTTCTCTTTTATCCTGGCGGCTATCGGCTCGGCTATCGGTCTGGGAAACATCTGGCGTTTTCCTTATATATGTTATGAGAACGGCGGGGGCGCCTTCCTGGTGGCCTGGCTGGTTGCCCTGTTCACCGCCGGGATTCCGCTCATGATTTTGGAATTCGGTCTGGGGCATAAAATGGAGGGCTCTGCTTCCGAGGCCTTCCGCAAGGTAAACAGAAAATTCGAGTGGTTCGGCTGGGTGGCAATCTTGGTGGGATTCTTTATAGTTTGTTACTATGCGGTGATCATGAGTTACTGCTTCAGCTACGTCTATCATTCTCTCACCCTTGCCTGGGAAGACGATCCCAGTGGTTTCTTTTACCAGACAAATTTGGGATTAACAGAGAGTCCATTTGAGATTGGAGGGATAAAGGGATATATCCTGCTGGGTTTGTTTTTGAGTTGGATAGCTATTTTCTTCTCCATCTGGAAAGGTGTCAAGACCGTGGGCAAGGTGGTATATGCCACGGTTCTTATCCCCTGGTTTTTGCTTCTGGTCTTCGTGATCAGGGGCGTAACGCTTCCGGGAGCAGTCGAAGGACTTACGTTTTATCTTACCCCTGATTTCCATAAACTGCTTTCGCATGAGGTGTGGCTGGCCGCCTATACGCAGGTTTTTTTCTCATTAAGCGTTGGCTTCGGGATTATGATAGCCTACTCCAGTTTTCTCCCCAGAAAGACCGACATCGTAAACAATGCCTTCTTGATCAGCTTGGCCAACTGTGCCACCTCATTTTTGGCTGGATTTGCCGTCTTCGGCGCCCTGGGATATTACGCTGTGAAAGTCGGCAAACCTGTAGCCGAAGTGGTGGCCTCCGGTCCGGGATTGGCTTTTGTGACCTATCCCCATATCATCAGCAACCTCCCCTTTTGGCAGCCCTTGTTCGGGGTGCTGTTTTTCCTTATGTTGCTTACCTTAGGGATCGATTCCGCCTTCTCCTTAGCCGAGGCGGTGGCGGCGGGCGTGAGAGACAAATGGAAGGTTTCGCATCGAATCTCCAACACAGCGGTCTGCTCTGTTGCCCTAATAATAGGCATCATATTTACCACCGGGGCCGGACTCCTCTGGTTGGACATCCTGGATAATTTTATGAATAAATTCGGGCTCTCCTTAGTCTGCCTGGGAGAGTGCATCCTGATAGGCTGGGTCTTCGGCAGCGGGAAGATAAAGAAATACGTAAACGGGCTCTCGGAATTCAGGATCGGAGTGTGGTGGGACATCTTCATCAGATTCTTGATACCGGTCATCCTGGGAGTCCTGATTCTTGCCGAGCTCTTAGAAAGGATTGGAAGCCCATATGGCGGCTATCCCAGGCTGGCTGAGTTCTTGGGCGGCTGGATGATGGTCCTGCTCTTGCCAGTGCTCGGAATCATTCTAATGATAGTGAAAAGGAGAGACTAATGCCCTTCTCAGCGATTGTCATGATGGTTGTTACGTTCCTGGTGCTGTTCGGGGGTATCGGAATCTGTACCTATATAGCTCTCCGGAAGAAATAGCGAACCGGCACCCCGGTCTTCCGTATCATAATGGGAGGGTAGCTTCTGCCTTAGTCTGACGGATGGGCTTGAGTCACGATTTCGTCTGAAGCAACACAGCATCGAATCTTATGGGCACCTTTTTCGCAGTTGCAGTGGGTATTGTTGCCGTTCTGGCTCTGATTTGTCTTGTTGCCCCTGTCCGCCTGCGATTGAGCTTTAATGATCGCAAGAGAGCGGTGGCTCTGAGATGGCTGGTAATCAATCTGGAGGGGAATCTTAAGGAGAGGGCTTTCAGGTTGAGTCTATTTGATCGGTCAGTCATTACAAGGAAGTTCAAGAAGTCTGAAGAGGAGGTTAAGAAGACGAAAGAGAAAAGGCCAAAGGCGATGGGGAAAGTTGCAAAAGGCAAAAAGAAAAAATCCAAGCTGGGTCTGCTCGATGTGTGGTCGAGGAAGGAGTTGGTGCTGCGAGTTATTCGGGTAGCATTTCGCTTTCTCGTAGAGATCCTCAGAACCATCCGGTGGGATAAGCTTTGCCTCGAGTTAGACGTGGCCACGCCTGATCCGGCACTGACCGGCATTCTGTACGGGCAGCTTTGCGCCGTGAAATATTCTGCGTGTCATTTCTTCCCCAGTGCCCGAATCGAGGTTCGCCACGATTTCGTCAATCAGCTTCCCAGTGGCAGCGCGGAGACGGTCTTCAGCCTTAGACCGCTGAATGTCGTTGCTCCTGCATCAAAGATGTTCTTGGCCCTGCCGAAAATACAAATAGTGAAAGCTCTAATTGAACTCAAAAGGAGGTGAAATTAAAGATGGCAAGCACAGCCGAGGCGATTATCAAGACCTTGATGGACGAGATCAAGTCAATTACCAGAACGGAGACTATTCTGGGTGATCCCATCAATGTTGGCAGCAACACCATCATTCCGGTCTGCAGGATAATGGTAGGATTCGGAGCAGGCGGCGGTGAAGGCGAGATGAAGGAGAAGCAAGGAGGCTCTGGTGGCGGCGGCGGCGGCGGGTTGAAGGTCGAGCCGGCCGCCTTCATCGTGATCAAAGGAGATGAGGTCACCATACACGGGGCAAAACCGGGCAAGCTGGAAGGTCTGTTTGAGGCGGTTCCCGGCATAATCGAAAAAATCCAGAGCGCCAAGAAAAGCAAAAAGGAAAAGGAAGAAGAAGAAAAGAAGTAAGAATCTCAATTTGATCCTTCATCCATAGGCAGACTGCTAACCGAATTCGAGATCAGGCGGGCAAGGTATGCCCGCCTTGCTTTTTCAGAACCTGGCTTTCGATGTCGGAACCAGGTACCACATGATCTTCACCGAGGGGGAGAATACCAACTACATCAACCTGTATGCCGGACTCAACTACTACATCGGAGTCAAATAAGAGAGCCGACTCTCAACAGGATAGCCCCAGGAATTCCATCCTGGGGCTATTTTCTTATCTGCTGCCAACATCCAGTTCGAGAGAATCAATTCAACCAGCTTCGAAGTCGCAATCGCTACTGGTCGAAGATTCTATTCCCCCCTCAACTCTTTTAGAAGTCTTTCAATCATGTCCCTCTCAGCCGGATATCCTTTTCCTGATCTGACGAATTTCTCCAAGCGGATTATGGCCTCCTCCTTTCTACCCATCTGTCGATAAATCTCTGCCAGTCGATACAAGGCCAGGACATGCTGAGGATCTAATTTGATCGTTTTCTCGAATTCAACGGTAGCATCCTTTAGCATGCCTCTACGAGAATATAAATCCCCTAGGAGATAATGAACCTCGGGATCACCCCTCAATAAGAGCGAAAGCTTGTAGTCTTTCTCGGCCTGGTCCAACACTCCCAAGCTGAAATAGGCATAGCCCATGTTCGAGAGGATAAATGCGCTGTCGGCACCATTCTCCAATGCCTTCTGGAAGTGCTCCAGGGCCAGCCGGTGTCTTCCTTGGTCTCCGAATAGAGCCCCAAGATTCACGTAAGCTTCAGACAGGTAGGGGTTGTATTCCAGGGCCTTCTGAAATTCCTTGATTGCCTTCACCTCATCCCCCTTTTTGGTGTGCAGCACTCCCATTGTGTAATGGGCGTGCGCCAGATTTGCAGTGCGGTATTTGGGCATGCTGAGATTGATCGGTATCAGGAAAACCAAAAGCACGAAAACGTATTTCCCGACCTGGAGATACTTTCTCTCCCTTATCCTGGAAATGAACCAGTCCAGCGCAAAAGCGGAAAACAAGATCAGAACCGGGAGGATAGGAACCCGGTAGCGGGCATTGACGAAGAACAGAATTATGCTGAGCATGTAAACGAAGAGAAAAATCTCTAAGAGCAAGATATCTTTTTTTGCCCGGTGTGCCAGTATAATCCCCACCAGTGCCAGGGGAGCAATCAGCCCGAACGGAAAGTATACGATGAATCTCCACAGCAGAAGCTTCAATACCAACGAAGTTCTGGTAAAGAAATACAGGTCACGATTATTCCCCAGCTCGTTTCCGTTCCAGAAGAGAATGGACTTCTTCAGCATCAATCTCAGGTAATTGACCGGCTCGTTGAGGATAAACTTGAGTCCCTCCACATACCAGAAGCGCGATTGCTCGGAAGGTTTCAGACTCCTTCCCATCGTTTCTTCAGCTATGATCTTCGCGTCTCCGTACGAGCCCCACCAGGTGGTTCTGGCTCCGGGAATGGTGGCCGAGGTTCCGTCCGACTGGGAGTTGTTTCCTATGTAGAAATTCATCCCTCCCTGCCAGGCAATGAGCACCAGGTCGTTGGCTTTGGCGTAGTTTCTCAAAGTTACCGGAGAGATGACCAGGACCGCCCCAAAAGCGAAGATGCAGGCGTACCCCAGCGATTTTGATTTTCCACCAGCCTTGCCTCCGGAGCGCAAAATAACCCAAAGGAAAATGGCAGCTCCCACCAGAAGAATGTTGGGCCGGGCCAGGGCGGACAAACCCAGGATTGTTCCACAAACAAGCCACCTGCCGTAAGAGGGTTTTTCCTTAGCCCAGAAAAGAGCTAACAGCAGAAGTAAGTCCAGAAAGACCAGCAAAACCGGAATGAGAAGTTCACCGTCGAAGTAGATCATAACCCCGTTAAGCGAAGCTAAAAGCGCAGCAATTATGGCAATCCTCCTGTTGAAAACCCTCCTGCCCAGTAGATACACCAAAACGCAACTGACAGCTCCCAACAGCAACTGAATCAATCTAACCTGGAAGTGACCGGCACCGAATATCTTGTAGACAAAGGCTAAGAAGTAAGCATACAGCGGTGCACGGAAAAAGGCGCCCTCGCTGAAATCCTCCCCTTGCAGTATCATGCGCGCCCATTGGTCATGGTACTCCGAATCCATGATAAGAGTATCAAACATGGGGGAGCTTTTGATCTGTTGCAGATAGATAAATCTGACGGCGAAAGCGAAGATGAAGAGTGCAAAAATGAAAAGCAGTTGTCTCCGAACCGATCTTCTCATCTGTTTAATCCCTTCGTCTCCTAAGCTAATCTTCCGCATCGCCCAAGTCAAGCCTTTCCGGCCGCCTCAAATCTTTATATTCTCTCCCGGATGAGGTTTTCGAGCACTTCGTGCTCCTCCGCTTCGTCCGATTCTGTTGGTACTCAGTAGTGTCGTAGGCAGATCAGCCCTCCGAATCGAGTTTTGCGGTTTCTACGGGTGAAATTTCTTGACACCGCAATACTGGTTTAGTAAATTAGCATTTCTTTCGTATACCTTATGTTCTGCGGAGAGGTGACATGCTAAAAAATCTAATTCACGAAGAATGCGGCGTCTTTGGCATCTTTGGGGCGAGAAAGGCAGCCGAGTTGACCTATCTGGGGCTCTATGCTTTGCAGCACCGGGGCCAGGAGGGGGCGGGAATCGTCTCCTCCAACAATGGGAAAATCTATCAGCATAGAGGTCCGGGGGAGGTAAATGAGGTCTTCTCCCAAAAAGAGATCCTCAATGGATTAAAAGGAAACTTTGCCATCGGACATAACCGCTACTCTACCACCGGCGCTTCCTCTTCGATTAACATTCAACCCCTTTTGATCACCTACAAGAAGGGCAACTTAGCCTTAGCTCACAATGGAAACTTAACCAATTCCTACAGCCTGCGCACTTCTATGGAGAGGAATGGTTCCATCTTTCAAACCTCCAGTGACAGCGAGATAATCTTGCATCTGGTGGCTCGTTCCAAGAAAACAACTGTGGAGGAGATGATCCAGGACGCCCTTTCGAAAGTTAAGGGAGCGTATTCGGTAGTCTTCAATACTGGTGATTCCATTGTGGCCGCCAGAGATCCTCATGGATTCCGCCCACTGGCTTTGGGCAGACTCAAAAAAGCCTGGGTGGTGGCATCGGAGACCTGTGCGTTCGATATCATCGGAGCAAAATACGAAAGGGACATCGATCCGGGTGAGATCGTGATAATCAACCGCGAAGGTATTAAATCCTACTTCCCTTTCAAGCCGGTCAAGCTCGCATTCTGTATTTTTGAGTTCATCTACTTCGCCCGGCCGGACAGCATCATCTTCGGCGACAATGTAGACAAAATCCGCAGAAGATTGGGCAGACAGTTGGCGAAAGAAAAACCTGTATCAGCCGACATCGTGATTTCGGTTCCCGATTCGTCGAATACGGCCACGCTGGGTTATTGTGAGGAATCCGGGATAAAGTATGAGGTGGGTCTAATTCGCAATCATTACATCGGAAGGACCTTCATCGAGCCGGAGCAGACCATAAGGGACTTGGATGCGCGTATCAAGTTCAATCCGGTGAGAGGGGTTTTGAAGAATCAAAGGGTGGTGGTGGTGGATGATTCCATTGTCCGGGGAACCACCAGCAGAAAGCTCATCCACATGCTTAGGAATGCCGGGGCAAAGGAAGTTCATTTCCGGGCAAGCTCGCCACCAATAATCTCCCCCTGCTTCTATGGGGTGGATATGCCCACCAAGGAGGAATTGATCGCCTCCTCCAAATCGGTGGAAGAGATCAGAGAATACTTAGACGTTGATAGTCTGGGTTATCTATCCTTGCCGGGGATGCTCTCCATGTACTCTCTTAACGGAAAAGATTTCTGCACCGCTTGCTTTTCCGGCAAATACCCCACCAAGATAGAAAAGAACAGCGGGAAATATGTGCTGGAGAGAAAGTGCTGCGGACAATTTTGAGTTGTTTCAGATAATCGGCAACCATAGTCGTTCATACCAAATTCCAGATTAACAAAGCTTAGGTGGCACCCATATGCCCCTTACCGAACCAGAATTCAACGCGAAGGTCGTTGAACTGATGAATCAAATCATCAGGGAGAAGGTCTTGGGCTTTGAAGAAGCCCGCATGGGCACCAGCCTCAAGATGACCGACGAAACAACCAGGTTCCCGGATGGGGTTATCTGGATAGACAAAAGTACCCGAGCAGCTTCATTGCTTTTTGAGATTAAAAGACCCAACTGGGATGCATCCAATATTTCTCTTGTAAACGATGCCAGCCTCAAAGCGTTTAGGCTGGGAGCAAAATACTTCGCTACGTGGAATATGCGGGATTTCATCCTTTGGAGAACTTTCCGACCAAACGTGGCTCTATATGAGAGAGTTGAGCAATGGTATAAGAATATTATCTGGGTGAAAGATATAAGCGAGGTGGACAGAAAAGAAAACTGGGAAAAGATTAAAAAATTCTTAGAGGAATTCTTAATCGCTTTAGATCAGGATGAATTTAAAAGTAAAAAGATGTTTGTTGGTCTTCCTTTGGATCAATTCTTTATAAGAAAGCTGGAAGCCAACATAGATATCAATACCAGGGTCTTCACGATAGCTCTGAAGCAAAAATGCTTAGAGGACAAAGACTACTATCGACGGTTGAAATTTTGGATCTTCGCTCAAGGGTGGCATCCTGAGCTAAAGACAAAGGCACAGGATACAGACCATCTTCTATATGAGAGAATCGCTCGTATTGCGGCTTATATTTTAGCCAATAAGATTCTTTTCTATAACGTTCTTCGCACAGAACATGAAAAGTTACGCCCTATTCAGACTCAAAGGATCAAACAAAGTTCAGACCTAAACCAGATTCTAAAGAAACACTTCAAAGCGGTTCTTAGAATTAACTATGATACCATTTACAAGATAGATATTTTCGATGACCTGAAAATTCCAGACAGTTGTTTGGAACAGATGGTTAAGTTCTTAGAAGATTTTGACAAATATGATTTCAAAGGGGTTAATTATGAAATCTTGGGACAGGTTTATGAGGATTTGATTCCTCCAAGAGAAAAACATGAGATGGGGCAATATTTCACACCTCCTTCAACCGTTGACCTGATTAACAGCTTCTGCATTCAGAAGCCCAATGATGTGATTTTAGATTTGGGCTGTGGCGCTGGAACTTTTCTGGTCAGAGCCCACGCTCGATTAAAGTATCTGAAGAGGAAAAAGACTCATAAAGAACTTTTAGAACAACTTTGGGGCGTTGACAAAGCTTCTTTTCCTGCCCATTTAGCCCAAATCAATTTGGTCCTGCCAGGTTTGTCCAAGACGGAAAATTTCCCCTACATAGAAAACAGGGATGCTTTTGATATTATACCACAAGAATCTTATTTTGAGGTTCCTTACCATCGAAGGATCAAACACGAATATAAGAGAGTCTCTCCGAAGTTGGTAAAGGTGAAAGTCCCGGATATAGATGTCGTGGTGGGCAATCCCCCATATATAAGACAGGAAAAGATCGAAGATAAGGAACACATAAGAAGAGTGGTTGAGAAAGAATGGGGAAACTTTCGGGTCACCAATCAAGGAGGTATCTTCATAAACAGTCAAGCGGATATTTACGTCTATTTCTTCATTCATGGCGCAAGGTTTCTAAAAGAAGGTGGGCGTTTGGGGTTCGTTACCTCCAATTCCTGGCTGGATGTCAGATATGGAGCAGGATTGCAAAAATTCTTTTTGGACAACTTCAAGATCATCGCCATCATCGAAAGCAAGGTGGAAAGGTCTTTTGCTAAGGCAGACATAAACACAGCTATCACAATTGTTGAGCGATGCTCGGACAAAAGGAAAAGAGATAACAACCTGGTCAAGTTTGTTGTCTTCAAGGAGAAAATGGAAAATCTTATCCCGAAGGACGGAGATAAGGATAGATTTTGGGCGTGTGAAAAGCTAATTTCCAAGATTACCAGAGCCAAAAAGTTACGTGAAGATTCCCATATCCGAATTCTGCCCAAAAAGCAAAAAGAATTGTACCAAGAGGGAATTGAAGATAATGTTTACGTAGGATCAAAATGGGGCGGAAAATATCTGAGAGCACCTGATATCTTCTTCAAAATTCTGGAGAAAGGGAAAGACTTATCTGTTCCTCTGAAGCAGATTGCTGAAGTCCGCCGAGGTTTCACAACGGGAGCGAACAACTTTTTCTACCTCACTGATGAAGAAATCAAAGCACATAAAATAGAAAAAGAGTTTTTGAAACCAGTCATTAAATCTCCACGGGAAAGTAGAGAGCTTTTAATCTCAGCCAAAGAGATCAAATACAAGATCTTCCTAGTGCATAAAGAAAAACAAGAACTGCGGAGGACAAATGCTCTCAAATACATTCATTGGGGAGAAGAAAAAGAAATCCATAAAAGGCCTACTTGTAGTCCTCGACCGAGATGGTATGATCTTGGTAAGCGACAAACTGCAAATATCTTATGGACTGAATTCTTCTTTGATACACATATTACCTTTTTGCTGACAGATGCAATTTTCGATAGCGACAAATTCTACGGGATAACCATAAAGAAACACGTGCAAGAAACTGCCGCCTTTCTGAATTCAACAATAGCCATTTTGTTCAGACACTTAGGTGGTTTCCAAAGCTTAGGCGAAGGTGCATTGAAAATACCTGTGTATGAGCTATCTTCTTTCCGGGTGATTGATTTTCGTAAGATTCCTGCATCTGTGAGAAAAACCATCAGAAAGACTTTTAGCAAAATATCACAAAGACGAATCTTATCAGTATTAGAAGAAATCCGCCAAGAGGATCGACGGGAATTAGATGGGATCTTTTTCGACATTTTGAAATTAACCAAAAAAGAAAGACAACAGGTCTATGATGCTGTTTGCGAATTAGTCACGAACAGGTTGGAGAAGGCTAAAACGTTCGGGAAAAAGAACACAAATAAAAAAGAAGAGTTTAATCCTTCTACTTATGCAGATCACATTTTAGATGAGGTTTTTCTGACTCAGGAGAAGAGAGAGTTCCCAACAGATTTCGCTGAACCCACCTGGGAGACTTTCACCATTGGCCTGCCCAAAATCGAGCCAAAAGGCAAATTAGCCATTGAAGAATTCTTTGGCAAAGCCAGCTTAAGAATAGATGGGGAAACAATCGATTGTCGGACCACCCCGAAGGCGAATTTTGTGGTGTTAGCAATAGAAAAGGGGGTTAGAGACTTAGTTTCTGTTCCAGCGGATGACAAGAATTGCATTAAGGCAGTTAGAGATTATTTGAATTACTGCAAGATCATCCAGACACAAATCGAAGATACCATGAAGATGTTCAATCTGACCAAAAAGCAAACCAAGTCTGTGCTTTCTGAGATCGAAAACAGATATTAGGGATAATATCCAACTAAAGTCGAACTTTGATCCCGCCTCCTTTCCCCTCTCCCCCACCCTTGGCGGGCCAGAGGGAAAGATGGAGGGTGAGGTCACGACAGTGATCTAAACTTGAACACCAGAATTTATTCCATAATTCACCAGAAGGAAGTAAGGCGCATTGTAAAATTCGGCTTGGTGGGAACTTGGGGATTTGTGGTCAATATGTTTTTCCTCTGGTTCTTCACCGAGACTGTGGGGCTTTTTTATCTTTTCTCCAGTCTGATAGCAATTGAGATATCGCTTATAAATAACTATGTGTTCAATGATCTCTGGACCTGGCGCGACCGGGGCAAGGAGGGGAAAAAGGAATATCTCAAGAGAATGCTCCAATACCACGCAACTGCCAGCGCCGCCATGCTGGCCAACATCGCCATTTTGTGGATTTTGACCGAACTGTTCGATGTCTATTATTTGGCTTCCAATGTCTTTGGCATTCTGTGCGGTGCCGTATTGAACTTCTTTCTCAACGACCGCTGGACCTTCAAACATAAAAAGGAGATTGCGAAACCGTAGGTCGGGCTGCCCGTTCTCCCGCCATGGGGGGCAGGATGAATCCGAAGGGCTGCCCGACAGAGCCTGATGGAAACCTGAAGGTTTCCGCTACGCTTAACGAGGTGTTCGGGATTGCACCCCGAACCGGATCGGCGGGATGAATTCCCGCCTCTATAAGTGATAGCAACTAATCAAGGATCGCGCCGCGCCTCTGGCGGGGCGCAATCCGAAGCAATACACCTCGCTAAAGACAGGGTGAACTCGAGAGTCAATGCGGATACCCGAAATGAAGAAAAAGGACTATCTTCGGATAGCCTTATATGTGGTGCTTGTGATTGTCATGTTTGGCTTTTTCCGGAATACCCTCCGAAAGGGTATGAACGACTTCAGGGTAGTCCACCGCACGGCCACCAGAGTCCTTCACCAGGAAGATCTCTACAACTTCGATGACGGGCATTATCTGTATAAATATTCTCCCTCTTTCGCCATTCTGGTTGCTCCCATAGGTCTGTTTCCTTTCCCC
>CBDUQU010000061.1:0-16821 GCA_965369445.1 uncultured bacterium
TCATTCCGCCTACCTCCGATTCAAGGTCACAGGCCTGAACGGCACTGAGGATAGTTCACCGATAGCGTTAATGAAGTATCTCCTTTATACCTGCAATATACCTCTTTTTCGTCCCTTGGCAAGCAGAATTTACCCCACAGCCGCGCTATCCTCGCCGTCCCGGTCTTCTGTAGGGGTCGCATCCAAAAGAATAGTTCCTTCTCCCTTGGGGGAGAAGGTTAGGATGAGGGGGAAGAAGAGGCAAGAAGCGCAAATTCCCCCTCACCTTAATCCTCTCCCCAACGGGGAGAGGAGAATTCCACTTCCATCACAGAAGCATTGCGCTGTCGTCATAGGTCAGGGTTCATCCTGCCCTTCGGTCCTGCCTCGCACTGAGTGCGCTTCCCTCGACACTGAGTCTCGGGACGAAGTGCGGCACGAAGTGAGACCTTCCTTCGACACTGAGTCTCAGGACGAAGTGCAGGGTCGAAGGAAAGGGATTTACCCTGAAGGGCATTCAGCCCCGACCGTTAGCTAACCGGGACAAAAAGGAGCCCCGCCCTTTTGGGGGCGGGGCCTGTCGCAAAGGAATCATCCCAGAGGAATCATCCTAAGAGGAGGTAATGAAGGAACTGAGGAAGATTATTGGTTAGGTCATAGCGTCTCTCGTATAGCAGCAATTTGATTTCAACAACGTCATTTGCACTCTTATCCCCCGTTTTGCTTTCTCAAGAAGGTGGGAACCTCCCAGTCGTCAGTCTGAAAGGACTTCACCTTGCTTCTTTGTAGAACCCTCTGGGGCTCGTCGAACGTTTCCTCGGACTTCTGCGGACCTTTCTCGAAGACCACCTTACGGGTAGGGAACAGATCCGAGGCCGATTCCGTCTCGATCCCGTCTGCGCCGTTGCCGAATCCGGTGGCGATAACGGTCACCCTGATCTCATCCTGCAGGGTCTCATCTATGACCGCTCCGAAGATGATGTTGGCATCCGTACCTGCTGCTTCGGCTATCAGGGTGGCGGCCTCGTTTACGTCTAAGAGGCTCATGTTGCTGTTTCCGGTGATGTTGATTAAGACCGCCTTGGCTCCGTTTATGGAGACGTTGTCCAGAAGGGGACTGGAGATGGCCTGGGTGGCGGCCTCCTTGGCCCGGCTTTCGCCCGACCCGTAACCCACGCCCATCAGCGCATCCCCCATCTCCGACATCACCGTCCTGACGTCCGCGAAATCCAAATTGATCAGGCCGGGAACCGAGATCAAATCGGAGATGCCCTTGGTGGCCTGAAGCAGGACCTCGTCCGCCATCTTGAAGGAGTCGGTGAATTTGGTGTCCGGGGTGGCCAGGGCCAGAAGCTTCTGATTGGGAATGATGATCAGCGTGTCCACCTTATCTTTCAGTTCTGCGATTCCGGTCAGGGCGCGGTTCATCCTTTTCTTTCCCTCGAACTCGAAAGGCTTGCTGACCACTCCGATGGTCAAAGCTCCCTGTTCCTTGGCGATCTCCGCCACCACCGGACATGCGCCGGTGCCGGTGCCTCCCCCCATTCCGGCGGTCACGAAGATCATGTCCGCCCCTAAAAGCGATTCCGCCACCACGTCCCGGTCTTCCTCGATGGCCTTTCTGCCGATCTCCGGGCTGGCTCCTGCTCCCAATCCCTTGGTGATGCGAGAGCCGATCTGCAGCCGGTGAGTGGCCTTGCAGTTCTCCAGATCCTGAAGGTCGGTATTTACGGAGATGAAATCCACCCCCGACAATCCGGCGTCGATCATCCGGTTGACGGCATTTCCGCCGGCTCCGCCCACGCCCGCCACCTTCATCTTGGCGAAGTTCTCGGCATTGGTATCCAACTCAAAGAACATGGCTGTTTCCTCCCTCTGTTTGTGAATTATTATAGATATTGGGTTAACATATTCTTGACTTTTCTGAACAATCCTTTGGCCTTCAGGCGGCCGCCCGAGCTTCCCTCCTTAAACTGTTCCCATCCGTACAGAACCAGGCCGACGCCAGTGGAGTAGATCGGGTTAGTGACTTGCTCCGCCAGGCCACTTACCCCGGTCGGCTTTCCGGTTCTGACCGGGACGTCGAATATCTTTTCCGACAGCTCAACCACTCCCTCCATCAGCGATCCGCCACCGGTCAAAACGATGCCGGTGGCCAGAAGATCGAAATGGTTGCTCTTCTTTAGCTCCTGCAAAGTCAGGCTTAAGATCTCCTCCATCCGGGGCTCGATTATGGAGGCCAGCACGTTACGGGAAATCTCCTTGGGTTCACCTCCCCCCAGCGCGGGCACCTGGATCATCTCGTCCGAATCGACTAAGCTGGAGAGGGCGGAGCCATACGTCTTCTTGATCTCCTCCGCCTGATCCACCGGGGTCCGCAGTCCTATGGCGATGTCGTTGGTGACGTTTTTTCCTCCCAGCCCTACCACTCCCGTGTGTCTGATGGATCCATCGAAAAAGATGGCGAAATCGGTGGGTCCGCCGCCTAAGTCTATCAGGGCCACTCCCAGTTCCTCTTCGTCCGGAGAGAGAAGGGCGTAGCTGGAGGCGAGGGGCTGAAGCACCAGATCCTCTACCTCCAGTCCAGCCTTCTTCACGCCCCGGTAAATGTTCTGGGCGGCGGTGACGGCGCCGGTGACGATGTGAACCTCGGTTTCAAGCCTTACCCCCACCATTCCGATGGGAGCTTTGATTCCGGACTGGTCGTCCACCGTGAACTCCTGGGGCAGAACATGGATGATCTCCCGATCCATGGGCAGGGCAACGGTCTTGGCGGCCTCGATCACCTTCTCCACGTCGGTGGGGGTAATCTCGTGGTCGGAGCGGGAGACCGCAATCACTCCCCGGCTGTTGATGCTGCGGATGTGATCTCCGGCAATGCCCACATAGACTGAGTCGACCTTCACCCCCGCCATCATCTCCGCATCCTCCACCGCGGAGGCAATCGACTCCACGGTCTTCTCCAGGTTGATCACCAGTCCTCTTTTCAAGCCCTCCGACGGCCTGGTGCCGATTCCCACTATCTTGGGTTTACCCGTCTCGTCGGTCTCGGAGATGATGGCCGCTATCTTGGTGGTTCCGATGTCTAAGCCCACGATTCTGTTTTCTTCCGCCATGTTCACCTCTTGATTCCAGAGGTTAAGGTTTGCTCTGCCAGCGACGTGACCTCAATGGTTCAGCGCCTCCCGGAGTTAGATCTCCCGGTGGATCGGGCCAGCACCACCTGATGGTTGAACCTGAGGTCTAAGCACGCCAGTTCCCTGGCCTTCTCTTCACCTGCCAGAACTGTTTTCACCCTTCTCCATTTTCTCTCAAAATCACCATGCCCCATCATCACCTTAATTCCGGGAAGAAGGTGAAGGGTGACATTGAGCTCGTCATCTAAGTTGATCTCTGCAAGGATCTCCGATGAGGCGGGGTCGATTCTGGTCACACACTTATAGAACTCCAATGCTTTTTCCACTTTGTGGTTGGCCCATCTCCGGTAGGGTTCCGGCATTCGATCTGACCCCGGTTCTCCCTTCTTTATCTCTATCCCGCTGACGATGGGGAGGTCGTTCGTCAGGTCCTTCTGGTTGAGAGGAATGATTTCCTGGTCAATCGACAGGCCATAGAATCCGAGATTCTTGGGGTCGGAACTTGGGCCAGAAAGGTTTACCCACAGCAGAGGCGTTTTCTCTTCCACCTCGACGAGAATGCGGCCAGGCAGTCTTCTCTCGAGTCGCACCTCTTTGAGCCTTATGTCTTCTTTCAGTCCGTTCTCAACCTCGTCCAAGTCCAGACGGAAAATGTTTTCGTCCAAACACGCTTTGAGTTTCTCAGTTATTTCATCTGCGGAAACTCTGTTGTTTCCTCTTACTTTGATCTCCGATACACGGAAGTGAGAAGAGTGGCAGGCGTATATGTACACTCCGCTGAATATCAATATTACCGCCGTCAAAGAAAGAAAAGCCTTACTCTTCTTCAAAGTTCTATCCCTCCAGCAACTTTAGGAGTTCTTCTCCGATCTTATACACGTCCCCGGCTCCCATAGTGATCACCATGTCGTTTTTTCTTACCATCTTTCTCAAGAAAGAAACTGTATCCTGCAACTGGGGAACGAAAAAAGCGTCCTTGTGCCCGAGTCTTTTTGCGGATTCGCAGACCAAGTCGCCGGTTATGCCGGGCATCGGTTTCTCCCGGGCAGGATAAATGTCGGTTACCACCAGCACGTCGGATTCAAGCAGCACCTGGCCGAATTCCTCGTGGAAATCCCTGGTGCGGGAGTAGAGGTGAGGCTGAAATACGGCGATGATTCTTCTCTTCCAGCCGGATCTGGCCCCTTTGAGGGTTGCCTTTATCTCAGTGGGATGGTGGGCATAATCGTCCACCACCATCACACCCCTGGCTTCTCCTTTTATCTCGAATCGCCTGTGTACTCCCCTGAACTTCTCCAGTCCTTTCCGAATCTTGTCCCAGGGTAGGTCCAGCTCCAGGGCCACACCGATGGCCGCTAAGGAGTTCTTCACGTTGTGGCTTCCGGGAACTGACAGAGTTATCTTTCCGACAGCCTCTCCTTTGACCTGCACCTTGAAGCTGCTGTGATAGCCGTCGAACTCAAGAGAGGAAGCCTTCAGATCCGCACCGGCGGAAAGTCCGTAGGTGGTTATGGGTCTTTCTATTCGGGGGATCAAATCTCTCAAGTTCTTCTCGTCCCAGCACAGGATCACCCTGCCGTAAAATGGGACCTTCTGGAGGAACTCCGAAAAGGCGGACTTTATCTCCTCGAAGTCTTTGTAGTAGTCCAAGTGCTCCGGTTCGAGTGTGGTCACTACTGCGATGGTCGGGGTAAGCCACAAAAAGGACCGGTCATATTCGTCCGCCTCGGTCACCATCAATTCGCCGTTACCCAGACGGGCATGGGAACTCAAATTGACCACCTTTCCTCCCACCACGATGGTGGGGTCCAATCCCCCCTCAGACAGGATTTCACCCACCATCGAGGTGGTGGTCGTTTTACCATGCGTTCCGGCGATGCCGATTCCATATTTCATCCGCATCAGCTCGCCCAGCATCTCCGCGCGTCTTATCACCGGAATTCTCCGGTTCTTTGCCGAGATCACCTCCGGGTTGTCCTCCTTCACCGCAGAGGAGATGACCACCACGTCGGTTTCCTTGACGTTCTCTCCGGCGTGCTGATGCTGGATCTTTATCCCCAGGTCACCCAGTCTCCGGGTGGTCTCCGATTGTCTCGCATCCGAGCCGGTGACGTGATATCCTAAATTGAAGAGTATCTCGGCAATGCCGGACATCCCCGCTCCACCAATACCAACAAAATGAATATTCTTTATCTTACTGAATTTCATGCTTCAACTTTTCTGTTTATGTGCTAAAACCCCAAGAAATGTTTGACTTTGTTGAAGATCAGTTCTTCTCTCTTTTCAACAAAATCTTTGAAATTCTCCTCAGTCAGATCCTCTCTTGCTTTGAGAAATAGCTCCTTGAGTTCTGATTTGTTTGAACCAAAGAACACGATATTCTCATCAGGGAGTTTGTCGCTTTTCAAGATGTTTCTTGTCTTATTAATCAGCCGAAGATTTCCTACACTGTTTATGAGGTCATTGGGGAATTCTTTTTGTACTAAATAGCTTTGTGGAAAGATGTGATCTCTTTCTAAGCTCCAACCTCTTTTTCCGGGAATCTCAGAAACTCCATCCTCAATTATATTGAGTACTACATCTAAGTCATATAACATGTTTCTTGAGAACTCATAATTTACGCCTGTTCTCTCTGCCATGTAGTTACCAATTTCAAGTAATGTGAAACTATCCCCGCATATTTTCTTATGAATTACATCCAATTTCCCATCAGGGCCGTAAGAGTAGAAACGCATGAAAAAAGACATATACAAATATTGGTGAAGTTGATTTGATTGTCCTTCAGGCAACTGTTGATGTGGTTGCTGGAAAATAAAATCTATTATAGGAATTAACGCCAAGTCTGATTTTAGAAACCTCTTAGAAAGGATTTTTGCATTTGTTTTTAAAAATTCTTTTGTGGAAAATAAGGAATGGGCTAGCCCGTCAAATTGACTTTCGAGTTTATTGATATATTTCTTGTCTTTGAGTTTGTCCACATCATATTTTGCTCCTTTGTCAAAAAGAACAAAAGATGCTTTAATTATAAAGTCGATATCAAAATCAAACTCACCCGTTCCATTTAATTCATCTACAAGTTCAATAAATTTTCCTTCCATCTTAGGGATATTTAAAACAATTGTAGAAAAGACCAAATCTGACTTTGTTAATACCATCCCACCTGAGTTTACTCTCACGAAAACCTCAAGGATATCGTTGTATGACAAATCTTCTTTTACATCCTGAAGAGGCATTTTCTCTTCCATGTTGAATACACGGATAAATCTAACCAAGTTTTTCTTCACTATTTTCTTCACTTCATCTGTGTCGCCATCAAATGTTTTATCTACAAATTCTGATATTTCTTCAATATTAAGGTTTACTATTTCTATTGGTCTTACCCAATGAGAGTCTTTCTTGGTCTGTTCAGAAGACATAAATTGAAAGAGATATCTCAAGTCATTTTCTTCAACATCAGGATTGCTATCGAGCTTGAAATATAGGTACTCGCCATCATAACTTCCCCAAAATCCTAAGTATAGAGATTGCAACCTTTGCTGACCATCTAAAACAAGATAAGGCGACGATTGAATAGGTTCGTCTCCTGAGATAAGGCGATCACCAGTTTTGTAGTCTTGAGTGAATTTTCTAACTTTCACTTTCAAATTCTCTGGTGGCTTCCAAACGAGGAAGGATCCTATAGGATAATCGCTCATTAAAGAATCCATTAATTTGCATATCCTGTTTTGCTCCCACACAAATGAACGTTGAATTGAAGGAAGCCTGTATTTTTCATCTTTTATATCTTTGATCACATCATATATTCTTTGAGTCGGTTTTATTTTGCCCATTTTGTCAACCTCCAATAGCAAATATACAGAAGGGATTTTTGTCTGACATTGCTTATATCTCAACCTTTGGTATTTTCAAATTAGTTTTTCCATTCTTCTTTAAGAGTTTCTCCATCTCCTCCACCAGCATTGAGGCCGCTTGAGGTTTGCCCATCTTGGCGCTTCTCTCCGCCATCCGCTTCAGTTCGGTTTCGTCCGAGAGAAGGGAGTTGATCTCGGCAGCCAGCCTCTCTGCGGTCAGATTCTTCTCTAAGATCATCTTAGCAGCGCCTTTTCTGCGTAAGGCCTCCGCATTATGTCTCTGATGATCGGCCGTGGCGAAGGGAAAAGGGATCAGTATGGAAGGCTTGCTGCAGGCGGTGATCTCGGCTAAGGTCAATGCTCCGGCCCGGGAGATCACCAGATCCGATGCTGCGTAAGCCGATCCCATGTCCTGGATAAACGGATGGACTGCGGCGGCAACCTCCCTCTCCTTCACCTTTCGGGAAATCTCCTGGAAGTCCCTTCCTCCCGTCTGCCAGAGTATCTGCCAATCCGGCTTCAATAGATCCAGGCAGTGCAGAAACGTCTGATTCAGAACGTGAGAGCCCTGGCTTCCCCCGAAAACAAATATGGTTTTCTTGTCTGCTACCAATCCAAATTCCGCCAGAGCAGCACTTTTCTCTTTACGGATCAGATTCTCTCTTATCGGGTTGCCGATCAGGCTGAACTTCCTCCCGCCGGGGAAACATCTCAGGGACTCTGCATAAGAGAGACACACCTTGTCCGCGAAACGCGCCAGGATCCGGGTGGAGATGCCCGGATAGCTGTTCTGCTCCTGTATCATGGTTGGTATGTTCTTCAAGCATGCCAGCATAACCGCCGGGAAGCTCACGTATCCGCCGGTGCCCACCACCAGGCTGGGTTTCTCCCGGTTCAATATCTTCTGAGCTTGGTAGAAACCCTTGAAAAGGTGAACGGGCAGAAGCAGGTTCGATAGATAGGATCTCCGGGAGAGTCCCTTGGTCTGGATGAGCGACAATCTGAATCCGTAATGCGGCACGATCTTCTCTTCCATCCCGCCTTCGGCGCCCACGAACACCAACTGGCTTTGTGGGTATCTCTTTCTGAACTCTAATGCCATGGCTATTGCCGGAAAGATGTGTCCTCCGGTTTTTCCTCCTGCAAACATCACCTTTATCATATCCCCATCTTTCTTAATATCCGCTGGGACGAAACGTACTTGGTCTGCCTGGAGACATTTAAAAGTATTCCGATCCCCAGAGCAGAGAAAATCAAGGACGATCCTCCATAGCTTAAGAAGGGCATGGGAAGCCCGGTAGTGGGCAAAAGCCCCACCACCACTCCCGCGTTGATCAAAAACCCCGTGAATATGCTGAAAGTTATCCCAAAAGCCAGAAGGTAGCCGAAATCGTCCGAGGCCCGCCGGGCGATGGACATACCACGGGCAGCCAGAAGAAAGAACAACATCAGAATGGCGGCACTCCCCATGAATCCCAATTCCTCGCCGGTGGTGGCGAAGATGAAATCCGTGTGCGGTTCCGGCAAAAAGAAAAGCTTTGCCTTCCCCTCCCCCAGCCCTACCCCCATCATCTCACCCGATCCCAAGGCCAGAACCGATTGTTTCATCTGATAGCTACCCTGTAAGGGATTTTCCAGGGAACTTAAGTAGTCATTCACCCGCGCCTTTTTGTAGCCCAAGAAGAACACCAGGATGAACACGCTTAAGATCACGGGGGTGACGATTAAAAACAGGTGCCTGATCCTCGCTCCACCCACAAACAGCATGGCGAAGACAACCGTGGATATCAGAAGAACGGCTCCAAGATGGGGCTGTTTCATGATCAGAACCAGGGCTATTATCAGAATCAGGAAATACGGCAGAAGGACAAACTTGAGTTCCTTGATCCGCCCCTTCCTTTTGCTCAAGGAGAACGCCATGAAAAAGATCAGAGAGTATCTGAAGAGCTCAGATGGCTGGAAGGTTAGCGGCCCAAGTCTTATCCAGCGGCTGGCTCCCCTGGTGGCAGGGACAAACAGAACCGCCACCAGAAGGAGAAACGAGCCAAGCAGGAGAAAGGGAGAGATCTTCTCTAAGTGGTGGTAATCGACTCTGGTCAAAGCCAGGATCACAAGCAGGGAGATGATTCCCCAGATGACCTGCTTTTTGACAAAGAAGGTGGTGCTGCCGAATTTCTCCAGGGCAAGTATGGCTGAGGCCGAGTAGATCATAACCACTCCGATGGCTACCAGGCCCAACGTTGTCAAGAACAAAAGATAATCGGGTCGTGATCTGTCAATCATCTCATCTTTCTCCTGTAGCATTGGAGGTGGTGTCGTCCTTTTCTGCCAGATTTCTCACGCTCGATTTAAACACCTCACCCCGATGCTGGTAGTCTCTGAACATGTCAAAGCTGGCACAGCCAGGAGAGAGCAAAACGGTATCTCCCCCAGAAGCCTGCTTTAGACTCAAGCCAACGGCCTCCTCCAGCGAATCCGAGTATTCGCTGGGAACCAGATCTCCCAAGGCCTTGTTGATCTTTTCCTTTGCCTCGCCTATCAAGATCAGGGCCTTTACATTTTCTTTCACCAAATCTCTTAGTCTGGAGAAATCTCCCCCCTTGTCTCTGCCGCCAGCGATGAGGATGATGGGCGGGCTTACGCTCTGCAGCGCGTACCATACCGATTCAACGTTGGTTGCCTTGGAGTCATTCACAAAGTTCACGCCGGATACACCCGTCACCCGCTCCAGCCTGTGTTCTACCCCTTTGAAGTCTCTTAAAGCTCTTTGCATGGATTCAGGCGCGACTTTTAGGATGGCACAGATGGCACAGGCAGCGCACGAGTTGGAAAGATTGTGCGGTCCTTTGATCCCTATCTCGCTTGAGTCGATGATCCTCTGCTCCTCACCCTTCCATCTTGAAAGTAGTTGTCCCTGACGCAGGAAGGTTCCTTGCTCCAATTCCTTACGGGTGCTGAAGAAAGCCTTCTCGCACTTCCCCTGTTGGGCTAGTTTAAAGCTGTTCTCATCGTCTGCGTTCAGCACGGCAAAATCGTCCTTGGTTTGATTCTCCAGGATGCGCAGCTTTGCCTCCAGGTATGATTCCAAGTCTGGATGACGATCCAGGTGGTCCGGCGTGACGTTCAGAACCGAGGAGACGTAGGGTCTGAACTCCTCGATGCGCTCCAGTTGAAAACTGGAAAGTTCCAGGACCAGAAGACCGGCAGGGGAGACCTCTTCAACGATGCTTGAGAGGGGGATGCCGATGTTTCCCCCAACCTGATATTCCCTTTTGTCCTCTTTCAACATTTCTCCCACCAGGGTCACCGTGGTGGTTTTGCCGTTGGAACCGGTGATTCCGATGATCTTTGAGTCAGTCAGCCAGAATGCCACCTCGATCTCGGAGAAGGCCGGAATCCCCGTATCCTGGGCCCGCTTTAATATGGGAATATCCAAGGGGACACCCGGACTCACCACGATGAAGTCCTTGCCGCGAACAACGTTTGAGGTGTGTCCACCAGTCTCAAAATCGATGCCCAGCTCTCTAAGTTGACTTGTCCGTTCGGAGAGGAGTTTCTCCCCTTGGGAATCAGACACAAAAACCTGCGCTCCGATTTTCCTCAGGAGCTTGGCACAGGCCACACCGGATCTTGCCATCCCAAGAATGGAAACCTTTTTTCCTATGATTCTATCTTTCCTCATCGACTCTGCTCAAAATTGGTTGGAGCAGGCATGAGCCTGCGCTTCTAAGCTAACCTCACCTTATCTTCAAAGTGATCAAGGTCAAAAGTGCAAGGATTGCCCCTACTATCCAGAACCGTACTACCACCTGGGGCTCCTTCCATCCGGAGAGCTCAAAATGGTGATGCAGGGGCGCCATCTTAAAAACCCTTTTTCCCCAGGCCCGATAGCTGAACACCTGAAGGATCACCGAGAGGGCTTCGACCACAAAGACGCCGCCGACGATTAAAAGCAGCATCTCCTTTTTTATCAGTATGGATAGGGCGCCGAATGCCCCTCCCATGGCCAAGGCTCCGGTATCGCCCATGAACACTTGCGCCGGATGGGCGTTGAACCACAAGAATCCCAAAGCCGCCCCCACTATAGCCCCGCAGAAGATGGTCAGTTCTCCTGAACCCTCCAGATATATTATGGAGAGGTAGTCGGTGAAATCGACCCGGCCGGACATATAGCATAATCCGGCGAAGGCAAACGCACACAAACCGATCAACCCGATGGCCAGACCATCCAGGCCGTCGGTTAAGTTCACCGCATTGGAGGCACCGGTGATCACCAGTATCACCAGCGGGATATAGAACACTCCGAAATTCACCAGATAGTTCTTGAAGAAAAGGATGTCCGAGGCGGTGCCGAAATTCTCCGAAGGCGGGAACACCCTTAGAAGAACTCCCAGTAGCAGGCCCAGAGCCACCTGCCCGGCCAGCTTCTTTTTTCCCACCATCCCCTTGGGCTGGTGCTTGACGGCCTTGAGGTAATCGTCCATGAACCCGATCAGTCCCATCCACACGGTGACTAAGAGTATCAGTTGGATATAGGGATTGGTCAGATTCGCCCACAGGAGGGTGGGAATGACCACCGAGAGCAGAACGATTATGCCCCCCATGGTGGGGGTTCCCTCTTTGACCTTGTGGCTGGCAGGACCCTCATCCCTTATCTTCTCTGCCACCTGCCTCTCCTTCAGTTTCCGGATGACGATGGGTCCTAAGATCAGGCTGATCAGAAGAGCGGTGAGGGTGGCACCCGCGGTTCTAAAGGTAATGTACCTGAAAAGATTAAAAAGGATGACAGTCGCGCTTAATGGTAAAAACAGATGGTAAAGCATCCGATTCCTTACGCTCTTTTAGTGAGTGTCAACCCTGCAATTCACCACCGACGCTCAACAATCGACTCCTCGGTTCAGTTCTGTCGCGCGTACTGGGTCTTAAGACTCAAAACCACCTCTTCGGTTTTCATCTTTCTGGAACCCTTGACCAAAAGCAGGTCTCCATCTCGCAGGTTTTCCAACAGATAAAGGCTGACCTTCTCGTTATTGTCAAAAGCTAGAACCTGATCAGAGCTCATTCCGGCTTCTCTGGCCCCCCGCCCGATGAATCCAGCCAGCTCTCCGACCACCACAAGTAGATCAACTCCCGACTGGACCGCTTTCCTTCCCACCTCCAGGTGATAATCCGGACCTTTCTCTCCCAACTCCAGCATGTCGCCTAAAACGGCAATCTTCCTTCCCGTCGTCTGGATGCTCTTCTGAGTCTCCAGGGCCTTCTCCATTGAGACGGGGTTGGCATTGTAACTGTCGTTTATCACCCTTATGTTGCCGATTCGGACAAGCTCCATCCTCAGGTCCGAGGGGTTGTATTTCTCCAGGCTGCGCTTGATCTCTTGGGGGTCCACCTCTTTCAGTCTGCCCACCGCAAATGCGGCCAGAGCATTGTAGACATTGTGCCTTCCCAAGAGTCTCAAACCGATGGTCAAATCCTTGTTCACCCGGAAAGTGATATTCCCGTCTCCGTTGAGTTCGATTCTGTCTGCGGCAAAATCTGCTTGGTTTTCGATGCCGAAGCTTATTATTTGCTCATCCTTTCTCTTTTGCTTTATTCTGTCCGCCAGAATGGGATCATCCGCATTCAGAATCAATGTCTTTGGGGAAGCCATGTTATCCGGAAGCTCAAACTTGGCCCGGGCGATTCTTTCCACGCTCCCCATCGATTCTAAATGAGCCGGTCCGATATTGGTAATCACTCCTACGTCCGGATTTGCTATCTTGGTCAAGATTCCAATCTCATTTTGACTGCTCATGCCCAACTCCAGCACCAGAGCTTCGGAATGGGAGTTGAGTTGGAATATAGTGAGCGGCACGCCGACAAGGTTATTGTAGCTATGGGGAGACTTATGCACCTGGTACCGTGAGGAGAGCACCTCCGCTATCATGTCCTTGGTGGTGGTCTTGCCGTTTGTTCCGGTCACCGCCACCGTGGGTATGTCGAACTTCCCCCTGTACCATGCGGCCATTTCCCTTAGTGCCTTCTTGGTGTCTTCCACCAACCAAACAGCTGCTTTTTTGAGTACTTCCTGTCCTGCTGCCTCCCTTTTGTCTTTGGCCATGATCACAGCCCGGGCGCCTTTGTCCACGGCCTGTCTGACAAATTGATGACCGTCGAACCTCTCTCCGGAGATGGCAACAAAGAGATTCCCCTTATCTGTGCTCCGGGAATCGATACTTATTCCTCTTATCACCTGATCCCCGGCTAGGGGACCTGGCAGAATCTCTCCGCCTGTCACCTTGGCCAACTCATCTAAGCTTATCTGAAACATAAGATTTGAACTTTGGTTGTTTCTGTCACACTGCGTACACTGGTCAGCCTACTTCTCTTCCCCAGGAGAATCAACAGTCGCGGATGTGTCTGCTGCGGAGTCTGCAGACAACAGCTCCAGCATCGTTTCCTTATCCGAGAAGTGGGTTTTCTTATCTCCAACTATTTGATAGTCCTCGTGCCCTTTTCCCGCTAACACCAGGGTATCCCCGGGCTGCGCGATTTCCAGGGCACGTTTTATTCCCTCTTTTCTGTCTATTATTATCTCAACCTTGTTCTTCTCTTCTATCCCCTTCATAATGTGCTTCACGATCGCTTCCGGATCTTCACCGCGCGGGTTGTCTTCTGTGAGGATGATGCGATCCGCGTATTTGGCGGCTATCTTCCCCATCAACGGTCTTTTCTCCTGATCCCGATCCCCGCCGCATCCGAAAAGGAAGAGCAATCTTCTCTTGGTTATCCGGCGCGCGGACTTGAGGAGTCTTTCAAAAGCGTGGGGGGTGTGGGCATAATCGATCCAGATGTTGAAATCCTGCCCGGCCTGGATTCGCTCCATGCGCCCGGCAACTCCGGTGATCGCCTCTAAGCCCGACTTTATTGTCTGCGGGTCGATCTTCAGGGCGAACCCGGCTGCCACGCTGGCTAAGGCATTGTAGACATTTGACTCGCCTATCAGCTTGAAATCTAATTTCATCTCTCCAACTGGAGTTGCCATGGTGATGAGCGTGTTCTCCGGGGTGCAGGTGAAGTTGGTGGTGAAGAAATCCGCGCTGGGATCGTTTAAGGAATAGGTCAAGCACTCCCTGCCGGCCTGTTGACCGAAATATCTCCAGTTGGGATCATCCATGTTTATCACGCCGCTGCTCCCTTTAGCTTTCAGCTTCCGGAACAACAGTCCCTTGGCTTGCCGGTACGCATCCATGGTCTTGTGAAAATCGAGGTGCTCATGGTTCAAATTGGTGAATATGGCCACGTCGAACTCGATCCCGTCGACGCGATGCATGACCAGGGCGTGGGAGGAGACCTCCATCACCGCCGTAGAGACACCTTGTTTCAGCATCCGGGAGAACATCCTCTGCAGTTCCAGCGACTCTGGAGTTGTGTTTATCGCCTTTGATTCCTCCTCCCCCAACCAGTAGGCGATGGTGCCGATCAAGCCGACCTTGCTCTTGTTATGTTCCAGGATGGACCTGATCAGGTAGGAAGTGGTCGTTTTTCCGTTGGTCCCGGTTATGCCGACCATCTTCAGCTTCCTGAAGGGGAAACCATAGAACCGGCCGGCCAAAAGCGCCAGAGCTTCTCTGGAGTCGGGGACTATCACCTTGGCTTTGGGCTTGTAGTTACCGTTTGTCTGGGCGACCACGGCCACGGCGCCGTTCTTTATGGCGGACTGGATATACTTGTGACCATCTTCTGTGAAGCCCTCCATCGCCACAAACAGGTCACCCGACTTCACCTGGCGGGAATCACACTCGATCTTTTTTATGGCCAGGTCAAGGTCCCCGGAGACTTTTTTGGAAGGAAGGACGTCTAAGAGTTCTTTCAGATTCCGTGCGTTTCTCTTGCTCATGAATTGCCTCACCCGATTATCTTAAAACGTCATCTGGGCTTGCATTCTATTACACATCTTCTGTCCTGGCTCACCGGAGCGTTCGGCCCGGGAACCTGATCGACCACTATGCCGCTCCCTTTGAGCGTAACCTCCAAGTCTCTTGCAGCAAACACCCTCACTGCCTCTCTGGCGGTCAGCCCGCGCACGTCCGGAATCAGATTTCGGTCTGTTGCGGTAGTGTCCGGATCTGAGAAGATGTCGGTGGATTCGGGCTTGTATTGATACAGCTCATTCTCGACTAGGCTTGACTGCGTCGTCTCCGTGGCAGTGCTCAAGACGGTCTTGGCCGTGGACATCAGCAGGGATTCCCTCGATAAAGAGACGATTCGATGGGCGGTGTTCTTAAATACCGGCGCGGCAGTTAATCCACCCAGGTGTTCCTTCTGGGGACTATCCAGCGTGATCAGTCCCACCACCTTGGGATCCTCGGCGGGAAAGAAGCCTATGAAGGAGGCGATGAAGTTATGCTTATCGTATCCTCCGCCGCCGGGTTTTGCCTTTTGGGCGGTTCCGGTTTTCCCACCGATGGTCATTCCCTCCATCTTCGCTCTTTGTCCGCTTCCGCAGGAGACCACTCCGGTCAGGAAATCGACCAGAAGCCGGGCGGTCTTTTCGCTAACCACCCTTCTGACCGTAGTAGGCCGGACCGTTTCCAGCGTGTCCCCATTCTCATCTAAGATTGCTTTGACCACGAACGGCTTCATCATCACTCCGTCGTTGGCTACGGCGCAGTAAGCGCAGACCAGCTGAAGGGCGGTGAGCGAAATCCCTTGCCCGAAGGCGACGCAGGAGAGGACGAAATCGGACCATCTCTTAGGAGAAGAGACGAACCCGCTTGCTTCGCCGGGGAGATCGACTCCCGTCTTCTGACCCATTCCGAAAGCGAGAGCGTACTGGTGTATTTTGTCCTTGCCCACCATCATGGCCGTCTTCGCCAGAGCGATATTCGAGGAGTACATCACCCCTTCTTTGAAGGTGAGCCATCCACGCTCCTTGATGTCGTGAATGGTCCTTCTGCCGATTCTAAAGCTACCCTCCTCTGCAAAGATGCTATCCTCGGGGCTCAAGACCTCTTCCTCTAAAGCGGCGGCGGCCGTGATGATTTTAAAAGTCGAGCCCGGCTCGAAGTTGTCGCTTATGGTCCTATTCTTCACCGGCAGTCCATCATCCTTTCCGCAATAGGCCATTGCCAGAATTTCACCGGTTCCGGGATTCATAAAGATGGCGCTTCCCCCGCTCGCTTGAGTCAGCTCTATCCCTTCCTCCAACTCTTGTTCCACGATGCCCTGCAGCTCGATGTCGATGGTGAGAACGAGACCTTTGCCATCCTCCGGTTTCTGCAATGGATATTCGGAGATCCGGTAGGAGTTCCTGTGCCCGTCCCGCTGAAAAATACCCTCCCCATCTTTGCCCCGCAGGTATTGATCATATCGAAACTCGACCCCGGCCAGCCCCCGGTTGTCAACGTCGGTGAATCCCAGCACCTCCTCGGCCAAGTCTCCGTACAGATTATACCTTTTGGTTTCGTATTTGGCCCACACCCCATCCAGTTTCTTCTGTTTGACCCTCTGGCTTTCCTTTTTCTCAACCTTTCTCTGAAGCCACACGAAGTTCTTTTTTGTTCTCAGCTTCTCTTTTATCCGGCTGGAACGGGACTTGGAACAACCAAATGTTTTCGCTACCTGATCTATGTTTGTCACGCTCTCCGGGATGGCAAAGAAGGATTCCACCGGCAGATTGATCACCAGAGCCCTTCCGTTTCGATCGTAGATGGCTCCCCTTTTTGCTTCCAACTTGATGTGCAGCCGTTGCTGCCCCTGGGCGATCTTTTTATATTCCTCCCCCTTTAGTACCTGGATGAAGAAGAGCCGCGACAGGATCAGAGCCCAGATGAGGCTACCCAACGCAAAGATGGTGACTGACCTTCTTCTGG
>CBDUQU010000062.1:0-16753 GCA_965369445.1 uncultured bacterium
CACCAGAAAGATCACCAGACTTCCCAGAAGAAACTTCTGTGTTTTCGGATCCTTTAAATCCATCTATTCCCTCCCGGCAGCCAAATTCATCTCAGTATTCTTGGTCTCATCAAATGAGGCCAGTTCGTGCACCGCGGTGTCGGCGTCCAGGCCTTCAAAGTCCGGCACGTAGTAAAGATCTCCCACCAGCTGGAAGGTGAAAGTCTTGCGCTCCTCCACCTCCGCCCTCTTCACATACTGCAGCTCCATGTTCTTGAAATAGGGCGAGCCGATCAGCTCGATCAAAAACGAAGCCAGGCTGTTTAAGGAGTAGCTGTACCCTTCCATGGTTACCCTCTTTTTGGCCGGAGACGGTGGCTGACTCAAAACGATGGTGCTGTCTACTCCCGAACCCGGCACGGCAGTGCTCTGCGGCTCCTCTTCCTCTAAAAGGGAAAGCCACAGGTAGTCCGGGACCCTTCTGGTCAGATCTTCCAGCACCCTGACCCACACTGCTCTGTTTCTGTCCAGGGCCTCTATTGCAGACATCCTCTGCAGGACCTTGTCCTTGACGTCGGTTAAGGCATCCACCAGTTCTATGTTCTTTCTCAGCTCGTCGGCCCTTCTTTGTGCCTGGGCTATCTTGTTGTTCAAAGCCTTGAGCTTCATGCTCTGAAACACGTTGACCCCCACGAACGCCACCACCAGGACGACCGCCAAGCCGGCGATAAGGGTCAGGCTCTTGTCGAAGGAGATGCCTGGTCGCCTTTTTCTCAGCTCCCTGGGGAGCAAATTGATTTCAATCTTGGCCATGTTTATTCTGCCTTTCTCGAGGCCAGCCCAACCGAGACAGCAAGAAGCGGCGCTATTCTGTCCGGCTGGACGCCTTTAAAGATCTCGGGATCGTACTCGATATTTCTCAAGGGATTGGCCACCTCAATGGGAACATTCAATTTTGATTGTACAAACTCGGGCAGGAAAGGAATCAGCGCCCCACCACCGGAGAGGACTATCCAATCCACCTGCGGCACCTTGGCGGTGGATTTAAAATAGGAGAAGGCCACCTCCAGACCGGAGATCAGCTCCTCGGAAGCGGTGACTACGGTCGCCTTCAGCATATCCTGGTCAATGGAGGTTCCCATTTCCCCCTTCATGGTCTTCATTGCCAATTCCTGATTGATGCGAAATTCCTTCATTATGGAGTTGTAGATCAGCCTTCCCCCGCTGGCCAAATCTCTGGTGGAATGAAACAGCCCGTTTTTCAGGAAGGTGATGCTGGTGGTATCGAATCCGATGTCCATCAACGCGGTCACCTTTTCCGGATCGATCTCGTAGTTTATGTCGTAGGCGTTGAGGATGGCAAAGGCATCGGTATCCACGATCACCGGCCTTAGGCCCGCTTCTACGACGAGCTCTACATACGAATTCAGAAACTCGTTTCTGGCGGCAACCAAAAGCACGTCCATCTTTTTGATCTCTTCGTTCACGTTGACCACGTGATAGTCCATGGTTACGTCTTCCACGTCGAAGGGGCTTCTCTGTTCCGCCTCGAACAGAATGGCCTGTTCCGCCTCGGCCCCACTCTTCTGATCCATGGTGATCTTATCGGTGATCACCCCGTGCCCGGAGATGGATATGGCCACCTCCTTCAACTTCGGATCGCACTGATCCACCAGGCTCTGGAGATTGAAGATGACCGTGTCCTTATCCTTGATCTCCTCATCCACCACAACCTCCAGTGGTAGTTCTCTCATCCCCAGAGAGGTCAGGGCGAAACTTCCGGATCTCTCCTCAAGCTTTACCAGCTTGATGGAGGATGCGCCGATGTCCAGGCCCGCTACGCTTCTTCCTTTTTTTCCAAAGAACATATGCGTCTCTTTTTTTAGTTTTCACTAACAAACTTGACAATGCCGAAACAACACTACTTGTCTTTTCGGCTGAAATTCCGCAAACCTTAAGTTCCTCAAAAAAAATTTAGCGGTGGAAAACGACAGCACCCCTTTCTTTACGCTTTAACCCCCTTGTGACGTGCTTCATAAAGTACAATCGGCAGGGAGCAGCGGAACCTTAATCCCCTTGCCTCAAATCGAAAAAATCTGTCGGCGATCTCAAGGCGCTTCCCGTCAGAGTGGGACGACAATATCGGCCTGCGTTACAATCTCCTGCTCCAAACAAGATGAAGAGAGAGAAGTCTGCCGAATCTCTTAGAGGCCAGGTTCAAGTGGTGAGGTAAAGAGCTCGGTCTTAGATAATGCCTTTCCTCCTTCACCAGGAATGAAAAGGTTGGTCTTCCTGAGATGAGTTCCCTTCACATAGAAGGAGATAGAGGAAAACCGGATCAATACTCAACCTTTCGCTAATCAGCGCCGGACCAAAGCATCCATTCCTCTTTGATTATGGTAGAAGAAGAAAAAGGAGGGTCTGCCCGATATATGACAATGGAGATTCTGCCGATGAACCCCGGGGAGGACCGTTCAGTCTTCGACAGAACGCAAGTAAAAGCAGTTGACATATCTTGATTCTTACGTAAATTAAGAAAGGAGGAGATTAGAAGTTCACTTGCGCAATCTTCTGAGATTCCGGCCCGGGTCGGGTCTCATGATGCGGTCTGAACTCGTAGGCTGTTTTGCCGACACCTGTAAATAAAGGAGCAATGCTTATGTTTAAGTTCTCTTATCTCAAATGGTCCGCTTTACTATTTGTGGCTCTCTGCCTGGTTGGCGTGATGAGCGCCCGAATTACCGGACAGGTTCCACAGCAGCCCGAATTATATCTTACCAAAGACGATCCTGTCGTCTCGGAGAGATTCTCACAGCATTTAACAAAACTCGAACCGCAGGAAAAAGTGAAGGTATGGGTCTTCTTCACGGATAAAGGGTTCGTGGATGTGGAGAGCTACCGGTCGGCTGTAACCCAAGCTGAAAATGCCTTAACCACCAGGGCCGCCCGGCGAAGGGCTAAGACCATGAAGCAGTCGTTGGTCGATTTCTGTGATCTTCCGGTGAACCAGGCTTACATCGACCGGATAACGGATTTTGAGGCTCAGTTCAGGCACAGGAGCAGATGGCTCAACGCCGCCAGCTTCGAGATACCGGTCAGCGAGTTGGATGAGATATCCAAGCTGAGCTTCGTTCGTTCCATAAAACCGGTACTAACCGGGAAGAGGAAACCTGTCAGAATCGAGCCTCCCCCACAGGAACCTCTTCAGGGGAAAGGTCTGCTCGATCTGAACTACGGCGCCTCCTATGGCCAGCTTCAGCAGTTGAACATTCCTGCGGTTCACAACCTGGGATATTACGGGCAAGGGGTCTTGGTCTGTATGCTGGATACCGGCTTCCGAAAAGACCACCAGGCCTTTCAGCCGGCTTATTCGGAAGGCCGGGTTTTGGCTGAGTGGGATTTCGTCAACGACGACGGCAACACGCAGAATGAACCCGGTGATCCTTCCTCGTCGCATAACCATGGGACGCTGACCTGGTCGGCTCTGGGGGGATCTGCATCTGGATATCTTTATGGTCCGGCATACGGTGCCGACTTCATTATCGCTAAGACCGAAGACGTCTCCATGGAGGAGCCCATCGAGGAAGACAACTGGGTGGCTGGAATGGAGTGGGCAGACAGCATCGGCGCGGGCGTCATCTCCAGCTCGTTGGCCTATATCGACTGGTACTCCTACTCCGATATGGATGGCAACACCGCGGTGACCACTATTGCGGCAGACATCGCCGCGCAGCTCGGCATCGTGGTCTGCAACGCTATGGCCAATGCCGGACCCGGAAGCGGAACTCTGCATGCTCCCGCAGACGCGGACAGCATCGTCGCCTGTGGAGCGGTTTACTCAGACGGAGAGATCGCCTATTTCAGTTCCAGGGGACCCAGCTTTGATGGACGGATCAAGCCGGAAGTCTGTGCCCAGGGGGTTTCGACCCGCTGTGCCAGCGCCAGTAGTCCCAGCACATACACTTACGCCAGCGGAACGTCCCTCTCCACTCCTCTTATCGGCGGTGCGGCGGCAGTAATTCTCTCGGCCCACCCCGGATGGACGCCCATGCAGGTGAGGGAAGCGCTAATGATGAGCGGCGATCATGCCTTATTTCCCGATAATAACTATGGCTGGGGGGTTCCCGACATATTGGCGGCCATCCAGTACAGCTTCCATCTCACCGGAGACGTGACCGGCGACGAACTGATCAATGTCTCGGATGTAATCTTCCTGGTGAACTATCTATATAAGGAAGGACCGGCTCCCTCTCCCCTGCTCTTGGGTGACGTGAACTGCGACGACGAGATTAATCTGGGCGACTTAGTCTACCTGGTAAACTACCTTTATCAGGGTGGAACTGAACCCTGCTCGCATTAGCGCAAGCCACGACTTCTTGTTTTTATCCAAGAAAGACCAGCACCTAACTGAAGTTAGGTGCTGGTTTGCTTCCCGGTGTTGGCCCGATCTGTTTCTGTTTTCGCTTCCCTCTTTTAAGACCTCCGTTCAAACGTGATTCTCTTTGTAGGATAATATCCGCAACAGTTTCTTCGCCACGACACCTGTTGGCGCTTTCCAGTACTCTCCGCACCTGATCCAAGGGTCAAGCCCTTTTGACGATCCGGTAGATCGAACGTCCAATCCTCAGCGACCCGATATTTACTGCAAAAAACCCTTGACACGGCCGAAGGCACCGCTTAAATTGGAGGACAGAGGCTCGTTTTACTCAGCCGAAATTTCTATTGATGATTTAGATTCAGTTCTCTCTTTTCTAAACGGAAAAGATAATAAGATGAAGGAGTGCGCTTCTCCGGCTATCGGTGTCGCAGTTCTGGTCGGGTCCGGATTCAGGGAACCCGCGCACAGGCAAGATATGGATGAGTGGTTGTTTCGTGGGATAATGATATGCACGCCTCACTCTCATTCTCTTATGATATTAACAGCCAAGAAGATAGCGACGATAGTTAAACCTTTGGATACATCGGACACCGCCAGGATGAAGACAGAGGCTCTTTTGGCGATTTGAAGGAGAAGTTCTCAAAAAACGGTTTTTAACCAGGTAGAAACGGTGTTTATCTTTCTTGAATGGAGGTGGCTATGCGGTTAAGAGTGAAAAGGTTGCTCAAGAATGGGGAGTATCTTGTCTCTTTTGAGACGGTCAGCTTCGGCTGGGCAGAGAGATGGAGAATAAGGAAGTTCCGGGCTCCGAAGGTCAATCTCAGTGTGGATGGCCTGGGAACGCACCCACTTAGTAACATAGAACTCTGCATCAGAAGTCGAAGCGCCGAAGAGGCGGAGCGGCTGACGGACAGAGTCAAGCAAAACATCCGGGATACTCTGACCAAACTCCCGGCCCGGAAGAACAACTTCATCTGTGAGAAGGTATCGGGGGTTTATGGCAGGAGGAAGAAGCTGGTCTTAAGTTTAGCTTGCGCCTTGGCGCTGGTGGTTGTATCGGCCGTCAGCGGGGTGATCTCGTCGGAGCGAACGGGCGTCCGGGACGAGCGATCAAGCGCCCCGGTGGCCACGGATAATCCGATTAGTGAAGGGAATGTCGCTCTTAAGCAGGATGCGGATGCCTCAACAGAAGGTTTGCTTGCAGACTACCAGGGCGAGTACAGGGACGATTTCACCACGTACATTGGCGCCAGAGGCTGGGCAACGGGAAGAAGCTCCGGTTCCACCACCTCGATGAAGCCCGATTTCGCCATAACAGCCGTCCCTGAGGTTTTAGCCGGATATACCGAATGGGGCTCCGGTGCATCCGGATCGGAAAGCGAAGGAGATTATCAGAATTTCAAGCTGATCCTCACCTCCCTGGGAGGATTCGAGGGACCGGTTATTCTCGGTGTCTTAAGCTCCTCTCCCCTTTTGGACCTGCGCCTCTATCCGACGCAGATCGATAAACTCCCCGGGAGTTCAACTCTGTTGATTTCCTTTCCGCCCGAATCCGTTCCCCAGCTGTGTCCTGACATAACTATCGTCGCCAGGGGAAGGACTTCTGACGGGGATCTGATCACCCATGAGAAGAAACTGGCGCTGGCCATTCGCCAAAAATCGTCCCACCAGGGCCCGGCCTGGCACGTCTCCCCTCACGGAAGCGACCAATCGGGTAACGGCGGGTGGGGCTCGCCCTTCCGGACCATTCAGAGAGCAATAGACTGCGCCAGGGCTGGAGATACCGTGTTGGTGGACAGAGGACTGTACAGGGAGAACATAAGTCTGTACCAAAAAGACGGACTGGTGGTGGCAAGCCGCTTCATATTCGACCAGGATGAATCGACCGTTGGGTCCACCATCATCGAGGGAAAAGAAGAAGGCTGGGTGGTTACCATCGGTCGAAGCGAAAATGTCACATTATGTGGTTTCACTATTCAGAACGGCAGGGGCCGTAACGGCTCTCACGGAGGAGGTATATACTCTTTTAACTCCAGCCCCACCATTTTCAATAACGTTGTCATCGGCAACCAGAATCACTCCGGTCACGGGGCAGGGATTTTCTGTTACGAGTCGGAACCCACTATCCTCTGGAATCACATAACCGAAAACTCCAACTATGACGGTCACGGGGCGGGCATTTATTGCTACAGATCCGATCCGGACATTCAGTATAACGTTATCAGCGGGAACTACTCAAGCGGCGGGGGATCAGCTATCCATCTTCTCGAGCCAAACTCAGCCAGGATAGTCCGCAACACGATTCACAGCGATTCCGGATCGGCGGTGGTCGTCCTATACGGCAGCGGGGTTACCGGAGACTTCCGTGTAGTCAACAACACCATCAGCGGTAACCGCGGTGATGCCATCAGATTTTTTGGCGGGGCCTGGTACTTCGAGAATAATATAATCACCAACAACCAAGGCTATGGCCTGTTTACCCTTCAGGGGGTTGCCTACTTATCCTATAATAACGTCTGGGGCAACGGCCGCGGAGACGAGGCTTTGGATTATTATGGGTTGAGCGAAGATCTCATAGCTAACAGCGGGAACGTCTCGGTTGATCCGGGCTTCGGAAATCCCCCCCACGGGAACTTTCATCTCTGCCTCAATTCGCCCTGCATAGATGCAGGAGATCCGAACGTTCCTGTGCCCTTCGATAGAGGCCAGCGCATCGACATGGGGGCTTTCGAGTACACGCATCCGGATATGGTGTGTGGCGATATGAATAGAGACGGATACATCGACTACGGGGACATAAATTATCTTGTCAAATTCTTGTCCGGCACGGCCCCCTCTCCCAACCCTCTTGAGATCGCCGATGTCAACTGCGATGAGGAGATAGACCTGCGCGACCTGGGGCGCCTGTACAGGTTTCTGTATTACTACGGAGAGGAGCCTTGTGCGGATTTCAAGCCGAAGGATCGCTTGACAGAAAGATAAGAAAAAGCCGCCCCTTTTCGGGGCGGCTTTTTACACTAGCCTCGGATCACTGCATGAACATCTTTTCACGCATCGATGCTGTATCTCTTTATCTTCTCGAACAAGGTGGTATAATCGATCTTCAACGCCTGGGATGCCTTCCGTTTGTTTCCCCGAACCTGAGCGAGCACCCTGATTATGAGCGCCCTCTCCGCTTCTGCCTGTGCATGCTGGCCCACCTCTTTCAGTCCCGCCCCTTCTCGCAGTCTTATCTCATGGGGAGAGGGAATCCTTATTGCCAGATGTTCAGGGAGAATCTTTTTCCCTTCGCAAAGAATTATCGCTCTCTCAATGGTGTTCTCCAGCTCCCTCACGTTGCCTGGCCAATGGTATTTGTCCAAAAGAGACATAGCCTCCCTGGAGATTCTTATCTTTGGCTTTTTCATCTCGGCACAGTACTTCTTAACAAAATACTCGGCCAACTCCGGGATGTCCTCCCTTCTATCTCTCAGAGGCGGGATCGTTATGGGAAAAACAGAGAGCCGATAGAACAGGTCTTCGCGGAACTGCTTCTTCTCCGTCGCTTTTTTGAGGTCCGAGTTTGAGGCTGCGATCAATCTGATGTCCACGGTTATGGTCTTCGTTCCTCCCAGACGCTCAAAGGTCCTGTCCTGAAGCACGCGGAGCAGTTTTGCCTGCAGGGCAATGTCCAAGTCCCCTACCTCATCTAAGAAGATGGTGCCACCTTGCGCTATCTCGAATTTTCCCATCTTGCGGGCCACCGCTCCGGTATACGCGCCCCTTTCCGATCCAAAAAGCTCGTTCTCTAAAAGCTCTCTGGGTATGGCGGCACAATTGATGGCCACATAAGGCCCCTTTCTCCTGGCGCTCAGGTTGTGTATGGCGCGGGCGAAAAGCTCCTTTCCCGTTCCCGACTCTCCTAAAAGCAGTGCCGTGGTATCGGATGGAGCCACCTTTTGAATCAGCCTGGAGACGTCCTGCATCTTTTCGCACTTTCCTATGATCTGGGCAAATCCCAGATGGTGTCCCAGCTCCTCCCGCAGGAGAACGTTCTCAGCCACCAGCCTGCGGTTTTCCATAGCCCGCTTGATTAAGACAGACAGGTGATCGGTATCGAAAGGTTTGGTAAGAAAATCGAAAGCCCCCTCCCTCATGGCCTCCACCGCCTTCTCGATGGTGCCGTAAGCGGTCATCAGGATGACCGCTACGTCTTGGTCCAGCTCCTTCAGGGTCGTCAGGACCTCGATTCCATCCATCCTGGGCAGCTTCAGATCCGTGAGCACAACGTCGTATTTCTTCTCTTTGGCTTTCTCTACTCCCCCCTCCCCATCTTTTGCCGTTTCCACCTCGTACCCCTCTGCCTCCAGAGTTTTGGAGAGCATTTCCCTCATGCTGTCTTTGTCTTCGATCACCAACAGTGACGGCATAGCCCCTCCTTGTTGCCCGAGCGATTCAACCCCCAAAAGAATCCCACTTGTCTATCGAGATGATCGACAGGAGTTGACGCCTCTTGCGATCAAGCGGAGAGATTGTATGAAAAATAGGCAGGAACGTTTGTGGGTGGAGAGCGAGCTTTTGTGTGGTTTCAAGAAAAACACTTCCCTGTCCGTCAGACCAAGTCTTGTTCTGCCATCAAGGCTTGCAGTTTCGACAGGGGCTGTAACCTGAGTCTAAGGCTTCGTCTCTGCTCTCAAACCTCATTAGATTCTCTCTCTTAATCCTCTTTGCAGACCGGCAGTCCGGCCGGTGAAACACGAATCGTTGTGATCTTCTCGAAGCGACGTAGTAAGCCTCAGGTTCCACCGGTATCGACCAGATACCCATCCTTTTCTGCCGGGCCTCTCTCTGCACGGAGATAAAGCGCTCTCGGTATTTCAGGTTGGGAGAGAACAGGTATACTGAGGCTAATCCTTTCCTTATCAGCTCGGCGTTGAGCAAAAGAGTGTCCACCCAGACATAAGCAAGTAGTCTTCCATAGCGATCTCGCCTGTCCTGGTCGTATTCCAACGTGATTCTGCCCCGCTTCAGCATCTCCTGATTTGCCTCGGTAGCCTCCCCATAGAAAGGATCGTCTCGCTCCGGCGTATCTATGCCGATGTAGCGAACCACTTCTCCGTTTTCTAAGACTATGGTATCTCCATCTCTCACCTCCTCGACCCCTATTCCTCTGAACGAAGGATGAAATACAAGGATTAGGAGAACTACAGCGAGGACGAAAGCGATGTATAGTATCCACCTTGAACTCAGGAAATTTCTTCTCACCGTGAATCTCTTTCCTGGAGTTTCAACTTAGCCAACAAACCTTCTTGCTTCAACCTCTTTGCAGACTCATGAAGATGGAATCGATGTGGTTTTCGGGGAAAGGAGATCACTGCAACAGCAAATCACTGCTGCCATCCTCGTTTTCCGTAACGTAGACCAAATTCTCCACTGAGTCTTTGATGTCGTCTATGTGCGTGATCAAGAACATCTGTCTGAACCTGTTCTTTAGCCTTGCCAGCGCAGTCAGGATGCTCTCCTTTCGGAGCAGGTCCTGACTTCCGAAGATCTCGTCTAAGATGATGAAGGAGAACTCCACCTGGCTCGATTCGGAAATCAGAAGCGAGATAGCTATTCGAAGGCACAGGTTGGCCAAGTCAGTCTCGCCGCCCGAAAAGCGGCTTAAGGGGAACTTCTCTCCCTGATCTTGAATTAAAATCTCGTAATCCTCATCCAGCTCGAAATCCTCATATCTGTTATCACACAGATCCAGAAAGAGGGCTTTTGCGTACCGGGAAAGCGTCGGCCTGATGCGCCCTATCAGGGATACCCTGAAATCCGAGAACAACAGGTCCAGCCTCTCTAGGTACCGCTGCTGTTCTTCCCACTCCTTGATACTTTGCGCCAACCGTGCGGCTTTGCTGATCTCCCCCTCAATCTGATCGATTTCCTTTCCGACCATTTCAACCTGATGGCTGATATCCTTTAAGGCAAGCTCCGTCGAGTGGACGTTCTTTCTCTTCTCCTCCAGGTTCCTCTCTGCCTTTCTGTATTCCTCTTCGGAGAATTGCAGGTTCGAAACTGCCTCTTTTAGCCTGTCCTCCTCCCCCTTGAGGAGTTCTATCTTACTCCTCAGTTCGTTTGTACTCCTCTCCACCTGAGGTAGTCTTTTTAACTCAGCAACCAACGCCGCTGACTTCTGCTTTGTTTGTTCCAGTTTCTCAAATTCCTCTTTCAAGCTGTTATGGTGAGTCTGGTCGTAGTGAACCTCCCCCAGATTCTTAAGAGTCTCGCCCAACGAAGAGAGGTTTTTCTCTTTCTCCTTTAAACCGTCTTCTAGATTTCGCCTCTCCCCTTCCAATCCAGAGAGCTTCTCCCTGGAATTTTGCAGCCGTTCCTTCTGCTCCTCCAACTCAACCTTGGTCTTCTTAACCTTCCGGCCTTCTTCTCTCACCTTCGCTTTTTCGCTTTCTGCGCTCTTCAATTTCTCCTCTATCTTGCCCTGTTCGTCTAGTAGATGCTGCCGGATGTCGTGATAATCCGGCCCCAGCGGCCTCAAACAGCGATCGCACACCGAATCAGGGCCAAGTTCCTCTATATGCTTCAGTTGAGAGTCCAATTTGGCTTTCTCATCCCGGATCGACTTCGATGCTGCCTCCGTCCTCATGTAAAGATTCCTTTTCTCTTCCAGCTCCTTCTCCACCGATACCAGTTTTTCATTGACTCCTTTGAGGTCTTTCTCAATCTCGCTCTTAGGTTCAAGTTCCTTGTTCAGAAACGCTGATCTTTTTTGATCCACAGCTAATGACGCTTCCCCCTCTTTGATCTGATTCTGCGCAAGCTTCTGTCGCTCTGCCTTTACCCTCACCTCGTCTAAGGCAGCAACCTTCTTTTTCGTTTCCTCATACGGGGCAAGCAGCTCTTGCAGTCTCTTGCTCTCGGAATCGAGCGCGATCAGCTTCATCCTCTCTTCTTCCTGCGATTTCAACTGAGCTTCCAGACTGCGTTTTTCTGTCTGGACTACACCATTTTTCTGATTGAGGCGGATGTGTTCTTCCTGTTTTGCCTTGAGCTCTTTCCACGATTTCTCCGTCTCCTTCAACCCCGACGTCTCCGACTCGAACTTCTCCTTCGTGGCTGCATGCGTGTCTTTCAACCGGCTGAGGTTTTGCGATTTCTCTTTTCTCTCTGCTTCCAGCTTCACCTTATCTTTCAGGCGCGAGCGGTCCAATTCGAGCTTCACCTCCAGGTCTCTCTTGTCCAGTCTCAAACTTTTCAAAGCCACGTCCACGGTTTCGATTCCCAACATGCGGGCCAGAAGCTCTTTTCTCTTATGTGGCTGAAAATCGGAGAGCGCGTTAAGCTCTCTCTGCTTTGCGTAGAAGGAGGTCATGAAAGCCCTGTAATCCATGTCCAGCGTTCTCTGGATAAGTTCATTTACCGGATTATTTCCTCTGGCCGCCACCTTTTTGTTGATGATCACCGAAGCATCCACCGAATGGGTTGCACCTTTAAGCTCCCGCACCACCTGAAAATTGTCTCCATGCAACTCGAAATCCAGAATCACCTGGCACACATCCGCTTTTGACGCGGAGATTGACTTAATCTGATCCTTGCTGGTTCGGGAAGCATCCGTGCCGAACAGCGCCCAGGCAACGGCTTCCATCAGCGTGGATTTGCCGGCGCCATTGTTTCCGATGATCCCCACTATCCCGTCAGGAAACTCAAGCTCCGCAGACTTAAATCTCCTGTAGTTCGTTAGGCTAATACTTCTTAGGTGCATCTGCCAGACCGGTTAGTGGTTCATCGTTCATAATAATGATCAGGGTTCTGTCTGCTTACTGCCTACTGGCTACCGCCCTCTGCCGACAAGTATCTCAAACCCAGCTCCAGCAATCTGTCTTTCTTCAGATTCTCCACCGGTGCCTGTTTCAGGAACTGTTGGAATTCCATGTTCAATTTGCCAATGGAGGTTCTTGTGGATTGATCTCTTGCCTCTTCTTCTTTTCTGTCGAATTTGAGGTCAAAATGGAATGCCCCTGATTTCAGCTCAGCAATCTTGCGAAAATCGAGAGAGTTGTATACGTGCTCCGGGATGCTGGTCACTTTCAGCCTGACTATCTTCTCTTCAACGTCCTGCGCCCCGACTCTCTTTTCGATTTCAAGTAAGACCTGTTCTTGATCCAACTCCCGCGCGTTGAGTGGGGGAAGCTCGATCATATCTCTGGTCGGAACGCGGTGGAACTTTACATTCTTCGTCTGCAGGTCGACTTCCACAAATCCTTTCTCCTGTCCCAGTTCTGACATGGAGAGCCTCTCGGTTGAACCTGCATAATACCCGCCCGATTCCACCTGGCAAAAGCGATGATAATGTCCCAGGGCTACGTAATCGAATCCTCTTTGCAAATACGAGGAGGGAATCTCCTGTTCGGCCAGTTCACCCATGGAAAACTCCCGGATTCCCGCCACTACTCCGTGCAGCATCAAAATGTTAACGCTTGAATGATATCCGCCTTCGGCCGTCGGCGGTCTGCCGACGATCTCCACCTTTGCCAGCTCTTGGGAGAAATCCTCTTGATTGAGACAATGAGGAATGGCGTGGATGGCAACATGTTTCAGTTTTATCAACTCATACTGATTCCTGTGTACCAGGTGAAGAAGAGGCGATAAGACCTCGAAAAAAGAAAAGATCGACCCGACGGTTCTCTGCTTGGGCGTGTCGTGATTCCCGGAGATGATCACCATAGGAATCTCCAGATTGACCACTCGCAGGATTTGTCTTATGGCGAAGTTGATGATTCGGTTGGTGGGCCTTACCGTGTGGAAGAGATCGCCGGAGTGGAGAACGAAATCCGGCTTCAGTTCGATGATCTGATCCACAGCCGCCTGAAACGAACTGCAGACGTCCTCTTCCCTTTGATTATATCCGGAGGCTGACAATCTGCGGGAATATCCGCTTGCTCCCAGGTGGCTGTCTGATATGTGAATGAAACGCATGGGGAAATCAACTATCGTGTATCATAGCCGTAACCAGAAACTAAGTTAGGTTCTGGCAGTAACGCACCTGGCCTTGCTGTCCGGTAGCCGCAACCTTTAGGTTGCGCCCCACCACGGCGGAGAGGCTACCAACGTTGAGCTCCGGGTCCTATCTCATCAAAAGAACTCTCGGTCTATCTTCGCTTTTTCAAATCCCTTTTCTGCTTTGCCTCTCTCTTTCAGCCACTCCTCATAAAGATGAATCTTGGCCGGGATGGCAAAGGGTGACTGGGGAGAGGTGATCAGAGCCTCGCCCGCTTCCAGCATCTGTATCTCCGTGCCCAAATCGGATATGTCCTGCTTGGCTGACGATTTGACGATGTTCCTGTCCCTCTCGTCAGCCAACCCCAGAATAAACAGGGTGTTGAATTGAGACAGAAGCTCCTCGTCGATCAGCTTCGGCTGCTGGGTGATGGCACACAGTCCGGTTTTGAACTTCCGTCCCTCGCGCGATATTTGCGCAAAGATGTTTATGTCCGATCTCCCCTTTTGAGAGAGCACCCTCTGTGCCTCCTCCATCACGATGATGGTGGGCAGAAGCGACTTGAATTTCTCCGGATCCTGATAGGCCTTGTTGTGGTGGTAAAAGACTGCCCGCGCCAAAACCGCGGATATCAGAAGCTCCTCCTGCTCGGACATGTTGGAGGTATCCACCAAAACCAGCTTGCCGGAATCCAGATCGTTGATCACGTTTCGGGTAATGGACAACTCCGGGTCCTTGTGGATGAAGGGAAGCCTCAGGATCTGTTCCACCCTTCTCTGGATGACCCCGGCAGTGGATTCGAAGAATCCCTTTCCGGCGGAGAATTTGAGCAACAGATCCTCTGTCCTGATATGTGCCATCTCCTCCATCCAGTTTCCCCCGAACAGGAATCTGGCCGCGTAAAGCATCTCCACCTGTGGCTGGGTGAAATCGTAGATGTGCCGGAAATCCTTAATATCGATCTCCCGCGGGCTTATCTTGAGCCGATTGTAGGGACCCTTGAGGTTTCGCGAGCTGTAGACTCTCAGCCGTTTTCCGGCCAGCGGATGATCCGCCAATCCCTTATGGTTCGGATCTCCCCCGCCGTCGTAGTATTCTCCGTGGGGGTCTAAGATGAGCATTCCGTATTTTCCGGATTCAAGCACACAGCCCGCCAGGACCTTCATCAGATTGCTTTTGCCCATGCCGGTGGTGGCAAATATGCCGATGTGGTAAGGAAAGAGCTCTCCCGATATACCCGCCCGGAAATCCAATACGTCTTCACCCGACCGCAGAAATCCAACGTCGAGATCACCCATGAAACTCCTCAGGAATTCAAAGTCTTTTTTCTGAGGACTCCTAACCCTGGAAAAATGGGAGGGGATGGTCTTGGGTTTGCGGAAGAGGTCTCCTTTGATGTATCCCAGAGGGACGCATCGTCCCACCTTATATAGCCTCCTCTCCTTCTCCTGAAACTGGAAGGGCTCCTTCTGTCTGTCCAGCAGCATCATGTTCCCGGCAGTTCGCTCCGCCCAGTTGGGATCGGACGCCTCCACTCCGTAGCTTATGTCAACCACCCTCAAGAGGTAGGAAAGTCCCCTGTCCTCGTCTTCCGTCAGAAGAATATCTCCCAGATGCAGGTCCTCCTCATAGAACGTCCGAAAGTAAAGCTCGGTTATCTTCTTGCCGGTGATCCTGCCTTTGTAGTCCATATGAAGTTCCTTTTCTGCTTACCATCCGTAGGGGCTTGATTCCTCAACCTCGAGCCGTCAAACAAGCACTTTAGCCGAAGTGGGTAACCATCCTGTCAGAGCAGTCAAGAGGATGACATCATCACTTAGCCGATTGTTTTGCGCCCTTTTCAGCCAACGCAATGTGCGTTAATGCGAAGTGCACTTTTTCCAAGAACTGCACCAAACAGAAATCCTTCACGGTTTCGTCATTCCCCACCATATGATCTGCAAGGCTCTGCTTAATCTTGTGGGACAGCTTTATTGCTCTCAAGCCTATCGTGGCTATGTCCCCTGTGGCGATTGAGCTTACGATCGTCTGGCATTCTCCGCGCAAGTCAGAGTGTCTCTTTCCCGTGACAGTCAAAAAGTACGGCAGAAGTCCAAGCAGGACTGTCTTCTCTTCAGTCCCGTCGCGATGTTTTATCTTGGACACAAGATCGACGTGACCGTTGCCGAACGGGTGACCTTTGTCCACCAGTTGTTTCAGTTTGCTGTAATACACCTCGTTAGGGGTGATCAAAGGTTCTATTTCAGATTCAGTAAGCATCTGTTCGAGTTGCTTAATCTCTAGCCTTTCCCTGCCTCCTAGAAACCTTTCAACAAGTAGTCGAAAAATCTCTGACGCTATATTAGCGTGAGGCCTGTATCTTCTCTTGCCATTCCGATGCTTCCACTTAAAACATTGTTCCCAGTCGTGAAAACCACGTGCTGAAGTATAATGCCTGAAGGCGTTTCCATGCAATATCTCGCCTCTGACCCTATAGAATTCCTCGCACCATTCAGTTACTGTACCAGCCAGCGTTGTTCCCTCCAGTCCAAAAGCTCCGATTATCTGCTTTGCGAACAAGTCAGCCTTATTGACTTTTTCCGGTTTAAAGACGTGCTCAAACGCGGTTATTAGGTTTTGTATATCTTCTACCGTGTCGTGATTTTCCTTGAAGGTTCTTTCCAATCTTTCCATTGCTATCAGGTACTTGTCTTCCAGGTCATTGGCATTGTACAGCTGAATCAAGTAGTGATTGTCATCCAGAGCGGGAATCTGAGGATAATTCGCCCTCCTAATCACTTCTTTGAATCCAGGTGCCCAGAAATGAACTTGTCGGTTCCCGTCTTGGACACCCTCCAACGAGTACTCCATCTCCCTCAGTTCATCAGCGAACTTCTGAGGTCGCAACAGATAGTAGGTCAGCAACTCAAGGCTGTATTCGGGATGCTTTTCGAAAACGACGTACCTAAACACTGTCATCATCTTCCGGACATCGAGAACGACATCTTGAAATGGTTCAACTGAGTCGAAGTACCAGTATGTAAAAAGTCCCGAGAACCCGTTATTGATCAACATCTGTTGGAGGCTCTTGAGTACCTCGTCATTCTTGCCCGCCTCTGGTGCATCTTGATCTGACCCGAATCGTCGAAAGGTTGCTTTCCCAATCGAACAAGGTTTTTGAAGATAGATATTGGGGAGAATCAAGAAATATCCACTTTTCATTGGAGCCTTTTCGGGTCGGATGAATCCGACCCCTACAACTTCCTTGCGTTGCCAGAACCTAACTTAAGTTAGGTTCTGGTTTACAACCGACCTCATCTATTCAAATCCGCGTTCAACACCTGATGAAAGTCGGTAAACAAAAGATCCCAGTCTGAAAGGCTGAGTCCCCTCTCAAAAGCCCTCGACTGCAGTTTGTATCTGATGTCCTCAATTTC
>CBDUQU010000063.1:0-16526 GCA_965369445.1 uncultured bacterium
AACGGCTTATCATCTAAGGTGTTGATGGTAACGTACAGATTCCCATAGCCGGTCTTTATCTTATCGGTGATGCCGGAAAGGGTAGTAGGTCTATCCTGGGGGACGATCTTTCCTTCCTCTTTCTTCTCCTTCTTGGTGGCAAGAACCTGCGACTCTCTGGATCCATCCCGGTAGATGGTTACCCCTTTGCATCCTAACTGGTAGGCCAGTCGGTATGCATTCTCCACGTCCTCGACTTTGGCCTCATTGGGCAGATTTATGGTCTTGGATACGGCGTTGTCGGTGTACTTTTGGAAGGCGGCTTGATGGCGGATGTGCCACTGGCCGGCGGTGTCGTGAGAGGTGGCGTAGATCCTTCTGGTCTCGTCGGGAATCTCTTCGAACTCCCTGACCGAACCCCGCTTGGCAATCTTCTCCATCAAGACCTCGCTGTGGAAGCCCTTCTCTTTGGCCTCCTTCTCGAAGAATGGATTTATCTCCACCATCCTGGTGTCGTCCATCACGGTGCGGATGTACGAGATGGCGAAGAGCGGCTCAATACCGGAGGAACAGCCGGCAATTATGCTTATGGTTCCGGCAGGCGCGATGGTGGTGACGGTGGAGTTGCGCAGGCGGATTTGCTTTTGGTGGTAAATGCTTTTCTCCCAGTTGGGGAAGGTACCTCTCTTCCGGGCCAACTCAGACGAGGTCTGATGGGATTTCTCGTGGATGAAGCCCATCACCCGTTCGGCTAAGTTCACTGCCTCCTGAGAGTCGTACGGCACTTTGAGTTGAATCAACATGTCCGCCCAGCCCATCACTCCCAAACCGATCTTGCGATTGTCTTTGGTGTTCTTTTCGATCTCCGGCAACGGATAGTTGTTGGCATCTATCACATTGTCCAGAAAATGGACCGCCTTGGCTACGGTGCTCTCCAGCTTATCCCAGTCGATCTCGCAGCGGTACATGGTGGTGGGGTCGCTGGAGTCGACCACTGTCCGAACCATCCTGGAGAGGTTTATAGAGCCGAGATTGCACGACTCGTAGGGCAAAAGAGGTTGCTCGCCGCACGGATTGGTGGATTCGATCATGCCCACTTTGATGATGGGATTACCCTGGTTCATCTTGTCCAAAAACATCACCCCCGGCTCTCCGGTTCTCCAGGCATGTTCCACGATCGAGTTGAAAATCTCTTTGGCTTTGTAACGAACCGGCTTCCCATCTTTGATGGATGTTTTCTGAGTGCGGGGATCGAACAGATCGTAGTGTCCGTCATTTTCCACCGCCTGCATGAAGCTGTCGGTCATTGCCACGGAGATATTGAAATTGGTCAGCTCGGCCAAATCGTCTTTGCAGGTGATGAACTCCAGGATGTCGGGATGGTCCACCCGCAGTACCGCCATGTTGGCGCCCCTGCGGGTGCCTCCCTGTTTGACCGCCTCGGTGGCGGAGTTGATAACCTTCATGAAAGAGATGGGTCCGGAGGCCACTCCGCTGGTGGATGCCACCGGCGAGTTTCGGGGCCTTAAGCGGGAGAAAGAAAATCCGGTTCCCCCGCCGCTTTTATGAATCAGCGCGGTATCCTTTACCACGGTGAAAATGGATTCCATAGAATCCTTGATGGGAAGGACAAAGCAGGCGGAAAGTTGACCCAACGGGCGTCCGGCGTTCATCAGTGTGGGAGAGTTGGGTAAGAACTCCAGTTTTGCCATCATCCGATAAAACTCTTCGACGCTCTTCTCCACCTCCGAGTCGGCAGCGCCGTATTTCTTGTCCGGCTCTGCCACCACCTTGGCCACCCTGAAGAAGAGCTCCTCGGGAGTTTCGATTACGCTCCCCTTATCGTCCTTCTTCAGATACCTTCGCTGCAGAACCTGCATCGAGTTCGGCGTGAGCTCTGCTTTGACCTTATCCGTAATTCTTACTTCAGACACCTTTCCCTCCTCACCAGGTGAGTCGGACTGCAGGCCACCAGGCCGTTCGCCCGACGCTCCATGTTCTTATATCGACCAGTTACTCTTTCCCATTCTATTATTCGTTAAAACCACAAGTTTTGATAACACATTCTGTGTTTCAGTTTTGTAGGTCAACCATCCCAGAGGGCTTATCTGGAAGGGCATGCTCTGAGGGTGGTTAACACTCTTTTGTCAAGCAGTCCTCAGGATTCATCCTGATCCCGCCGCTGGCGGGAGAAGGGACATGTTTGACCTACGGGCTATGTCTTACTCAAATACAATGTCTGGGTGGGATAAGCAAATTCAATCCCGCGTTTTTCGAACTCCTCCTTAATTGCAAAGTTAATCTCCTGTTGAATATTCATATACTTATTATAGTCCCGGCTCATAACATAATAGACTGTCTCAAAGTCAAGACTGAAATCTCCATAGGAGGAGAAGTGTGCCCGGTCAAAAGTTGTCTCATCGATATTTTCTATAATATTTTTGATCACCGGCGGTATCTCTTTTAACTGTTGCAGGCTGGTTTGATAGGTAACGCCCAGTTTAAAAAGCACCCGGCGCTTACCCATTCTCTTATAGTTGCGCAAACGGGAATTGGTAAGGTCGGTATTGGAAAACACCAGTTGCTCTCCGCTAAGGCTGCGAACTCGAGTGGTCTTGATGCCGATATGTTCGATGGTTCCTAAATAATCTCCAATGATGATAAAATCGCCAATCTCAAACGGACGATCAAACAGGATGGAGAGGTAGGAGAAAAGGTCCCCCAAAATCGCCTGGGCCGCCAGTGCAACTGCTATGCCGCCAATGCCTAAACCTGCGACTACCGCAGAGATCCTAAAGCCTAAATTATCTAAAAGAAAAGTGATACCAATGCCCCAGATAATTACCTTTATTACTCTGAGTATCCCTTTGATACTGCGCTGTTTAGTTTCATCCTTTTCCCCTTTTAACCAATAAGCCTCGAGTGCGTAACTGACTATTGCCACTACAAAGCGAATACCAAATATGGTTAAGAGAATCACTCCCGAAACATCAATGATTTTAGTCAAGGCGGGATTCAGAGTTAAACTGCGCGTAGCCAAATAAAGGACACCGAAATAAACTAAGGGGAGCAATGTCTTTTCAAAGATACGAATCAAAAAATCATCTATGGTGGTAGCAGTTTTCTTTGACCAGGTTTTGAGACGCCTCAAAATGACACTTTTGATTATTCGAACGACAAGAATGCCGAGGAGAAGAGTTGCAAGGAAAATCAGATAATCTAAAACGCTGTTGTCAAAAAATGTTGTCTGCAGAATCTCTTTAAGCATGTCAATACTCCTTTATTTGTGACAATTGCACACAATTATTCTATCTCAAATTTTGTAGGTCAACCATCCCGTCCGGACGGACGCCCCCAGACGGGCCCGTATGGGCGTCTGGGCGTTCAATCCGCTGACATATTACTCTTTTCTGTCTACCGAAAACAAGCCTTCTTCATTCATCACCTCCATGACAATCCTGTTACTCGGTCCGTCTCCTCTGGCGACGGTGACGCCAACCTTGTCCCCAACCGCTTCCGCTATCTGGGCCACGTCTCTATGGGTAAACCCGGGGCAGAGGCAGATAGAGTGAATGCCCTCTTCTTCTGCGAGTTTCTCGCATACTTCAACTGCTTGCTCCTGGTCCCTGGCCACCACCACAAAGAGCTTGAATTTGCCTGTATCGATCACGCACCTGTGCTTCTCTGCATCTGCATCAGGGGCGTGGGCAACGAAGGCTACTTTAAATGCCATGTCTATTCCTCCGCCAGTTTCTGGATTGCTCCTGCCAGACCCGACACTCCATCCAGTTCCATATCAGGTACCTCGAACGGAATCCTCGGCTGCTGATTTTTGTGAAGACCCACGCGAATCAGAATGGTCTTCATTCCCAAAAGCTTTGCCGGAATCACGTCCTTGTCTATTCTATCCCCCACCATAATGCACAGTTGAGGCTCAACGCCGGAAGCTTTGAGTATCTGATCATAGAATCGTATGTCTGGCTTGGTGGTGGAGAAGTCATCCTGGGTCAAGCGATGGGTGAAGCAGTTCAAAAGAGACCGCTGTTCCAACAGATCAAGTAGCTCCTTGCCGTATTGTCCTGCAATCCCCACGTTAAAATCACCGCTGATTGCTCTGAGCTCGCTTTCAAACCCAGGAATCAGTTTGAGCGGTGGTTTTCGGTTTTTCCACTCGCTCAGATATGCGGCATACAGTTTATCAAACAGAGGCATATTTTTGTTCAGGGCATTCCAAAAAACATACTGATATACACCCGGGCAAAAGCACTTGACGGCCTGCTCAGCGGCGGCATAGTAGTCTGTGGTAGAATACTCGGGGATCATCGTGCTCAAGACCTCCACTGCGATCCGGGCTCGCATTTCTTCGTGCTCAGATTCATCCAGGATGACGCCGCCAGCGTCTAACAAAACAGTTGTTATCTTCACGTTACTCCCTGTAGAAAGCGATAGCCGTAGGTCGGGTTGCGATCCCGCCTTTGGCGGGAGAGCTACCCGACACCCCTCTCCTTCAACTTTTTTGCCACATTCAATACATTTTCACCTAATATCTCGGCCTGCTTCAGGCGCTCAGGCTGCTTTAGAATGTCGCCCGGATCGCTGGCAACTGCCGTGACGCCGTTCATCTCACCCGGGACGCAGACGATGCCGCGGGAAAGCATCCAGTTGTATATGGCCATAATGGTAATGCTCTGCCCCCCGCTGGTTCCGGCGCCTACGGCAATAGCTCCGCCGGGTTTCCCCTCCAGCGGTCTTTCTTCGTTGACAGCATAATGCCTTTCCAAGAGCGCCATTAGTCGGGCGGCCACGGTGCGCGAGTAGACCGGGCTGGAGACGATCACCGCATCGCACCACCGGAAAGCGTCGTAAACCTGCGGCATATCATCGTCGATCACACAGGTCTTAAGCTCTCTGCATTTGTCGCATCCGCGGCAGTGCTCTATGTTCATCTCCCGTATGGGCAAGTGCTTTACCTGCCAACCTTGCTCCTCAAACGGCCGCAAAGCATACTGCAGCAGAATCTCACTATTTCCATTCTCTCTGGGAGTGCCAGATATGCCGAGAATGTTCATAAGCGTACCTCAGATAGCCCTTTAATGGTTCTGCAGGTCAATCATTCCGAAGAGTGGTTGACGCTTTTCCTTTATCAAGCAGTCCAGCAAACATGCTCAAGGACCCACATGTTGTTTGAAAGAGCCCGGGGACTCACATGGATACCAGAATCGTAAGCAAGGCCCCAATAGAAGCACCCAACATCGCTGAGAGCAGGATCACAAGCACTTCAACGTGCTTGGTTCTTCGACTCTCAAGAAGATTGGTTAGCTGGCTCAGTTGTTCAGTGGGATACGGCGCTCGTTCCTTTAGACTGCTTTCAATGTAGGATCGGAAGTATCCTCCTTTTTGACCAGGATATAAGTCTCGGCAATGCTCCCCCAGGTAGTTATCTGAAAAAAGGCGATGGCTATCAAATTCAGCGAGGGAAATGAAGATATCCCTTGCAAGTCTCGAGCAAGTTACAAGTCTAGCGAAGAAACCTTTGATGCCTTTTTTCCTGTGAAGTGAAATCAGCTGCTGAATTGAATCCTCTATATCACCCCAGGCTTTCATTTCCACATCGCGAATCTGATTAATTTTATAGAAAAACCCCAACTCATCTTCTGCTTCTTCTAGGATATTCTCTTTGGCGTCCTGCACTTCGCCAAACGCTGATTCATCGTAGTAGAACACCAAGCTGTCATAGCCAAGCTTGGGAAGCTGCTTTACATGAATGGGGAGGGTGTGCTCACCTTCCCCCAGTGATTCGCTGAAGCAGTCTGCGTGAAAAGGACTTGGGCCCAAAACCTCGAGCCGAAGATAACGAGACTTGGAGGTCTGGAGTTCTTTCCTGAGAAACTCGCGCACTACAACTATAGCTTGTGAAGGTGAGTTCTCCTGCGCCACGTTAAGGGGTTCGACAATGGTAACTGGTGCGTAGTAGCCATATCGCATTGAAATCCTGAATCTTTCTGTTCCGGTCTCTAGAGCAATACCCGAAACCAGTTTCTTTACCAATTCTTCTTGAACCCTGAATGGAATGTACACATCAAACTCAATTACCATGAATCGAGGGTTAGGAAAGAAACCTCCACCTTCGTTCAAAGGTGGTAATTGGTCCGTTACTTCCGTAGACCAGTTCTTCGAGTCTTCGTCGCAGCAAACAGAGATGTTGTCAATATTGGAAATGAACTCAAGAGCTTTCCGCACTTCGCTAATGTGTTCAGCGCATTTGAATTCGAACGGAGGTGTCTTCTTTATCCCGAAGTGAAAACAGCCAATTCCAAAGGAAAGTCGATTACTCATTTGATTCTCCCCCTATTGCTTTGGGCCAAGCATGGTTTGCTCATACTTGTTGTGTACTGGAATCACAAATTCCAAACTGGGATTTATTCATTTAACTACACTTTCCTAACTTTCTGCCTTGTTTTGCGTCCGTAATTCCCAGCTCTTCGCGGTGCAGCCGCTGCCAGAGCATGTTTGTCTTTCGCCGCCGTAATGCGCTAATCAAGTCAGGTGATTTGGTCAAAAGCTCCACAATCCTTCGTGTGTTATTCATCTCCCTCTCCCTGAGCGCCGAGCTTTGGTGTCGGCTCGGCAACCTCCGTCTGCAAGGTATCCGCCTGAAGGGGGGTCTGTTCCCTGATAGCTTCCGTGGGCTGTTGTTGGGCTCTCGCGCCCTCTTTAGGGCACCAGGGCCCACTAAAGGCCACCGCTGCCAGGTACACAACTAAGAAAGTTACAATGACTGCTCGTCCCGCGTAGCGTGTCGGCATGATTCGTCCCACACCGGAAATCCCACTCTTAGAGAATTCCTCTCCACGTTCTTTCAGCATACCCCATCCCGATGGCTCCAAGCTCTTAGCTTCTTTAAATCTGAAGTCGGCATACTGCCTGCAGCGGCTGTTGGTTGCCAGCCAAGGGATGCAAAGCACTAGGCCTACAAACCCGGTGACGAACGAATCGAGGCTGAAACAAGCATAACTCTGCCTCTCTGCCACCGTACGCAGAAGGAACGCCAGAAAAACGGTGTGAGCGAGAAGGAACCAACCAAAAACCTCCCACATGTCGTTCCACGTACACCTGTGCATGTCGAAGGCGAATCGGTACTTCTCTAGATCCTCGCCCTCAATCCTTCGTGAGTTGTTCATCTACCCCTCTGTGAATAAAGAATTCTTCTTTCATGTCATTCTGATGCCGCCTTTGGCGGCGTAAGAATCTAAAGAGACCCTTCGCTTTGCTCAGGGTGACAATTCCTTGTCCCCTCGCGCTGTCGTGGTCGTAGGGACAGCCCTCGTGGCTGTCCGCCTCTTAGTTCGGACAGGGACCCCGCCCTGGCGGGATTTCGCAAGCTCAATAAACCCTGTCCCTACGCGGTGACCTACTTCACGATACTTGCTTTGCGCCTGACACTCGCGCGGTAATCAGATTATATAACCACGCGAAAATCGCGCCGCTGATAAGCCCATCCACAAATCCCCAAATCAATCCTATAACACTGCCTAACGGGCTGATGCAATAGCCAAGATAGATCCGCCCGATGAAGGTGGGCTCACCCGTGGCTCCGCCAAACACAATAATCCACCATGTGGTTATAAAAAGTCCGACTCCGGCGAATATCGCACAGGTAAACGCAAAAGCCTTTACGTTCAGTTTCATACCGAACACCTCCTCATTAAATAACTTCACCGGCCAAGCATCCCCGAGGGCTCGTCCTGAGGATTCATTCCGAAGGGTGGTTGACAATTCGCCTTTTGTCAAGCAGTCCTAATGGACATGCTTGACCTACATAACTCGTTCTTTATTCTGTCCGGCACGCTGCGGTAGCCCGACCTACTCCTCACTCGTTGTTCGTGCCTCCTTGAAACCCAAAACCGCCACAGGTTTCCTTTGGCGGTCAACCAGCATATGAACCCACATGTCAAGCCCCTCCGGGCTGAAGTCGACTCTTGGCGATATGCCAACGCCCCGGGGGAAATTCACCATCTGACTCCCGGTGCGATTCTCTTCCGACTTGTAGGAGATGTCCGGAAGTTGATATATTACCCTCTCCGCAGTGAGTTCATGTACCCGTGCTTCGCTCCAGTCGATTTCAAAATCACCGGATAGGCCGGTTCGACCCTTGGAGACGATTTCCTTCGTCTCCGGGTCGACGACGAAATAGGCCCATCCGAGAGGATACTTCGTTGTCAATTCCCCAAAATTATCCACCTCGAAATCCTTGAGCTCTGGTGGCGTTGTGTCGACGGTGACTTTTTCTGCTTTCTTCTGATCGCCGGGAGCTTCGGTTTTCGTGTCGGAATCGCACGCAAAGACAAGCAGCGCCAGGACGATCATCGCTCCCATCGCCGCACGAGTCTTCGCATTTCTGGAGGACAGAATCCTCTTTAGCTTCTGTGATTTCACAAACCCTCCCTGATGACGGGTTTACGTTAATGTCCGGTTCCAAAGGACGGACTGCTGACGGTCGATCTTGGGGCGGCGCGTGACTGATATTTCAAAATCCTCAGCAGGTTCGGGGATATCGCCCTTATCCTCGAATGCAGGGTGCTCCCCGGTGCGCGATGAATTCCCGAACAACCAGTTGGCTCTTCGGGTTTCCCCGCTGCCTCGATTTTCTTCACTTGTTTGGATACCTTCTTTGAAACCTTTCGCGAGTTATTCATCTCCCCTCCGTGAATGAAAAACCCTGTTCATGTCATTCTGACCCCGCCATCGGCGGGGGAAGAATCTCACGAGAGATCCTTTGCTACGCTCCCTTCGACTTCGCTCAGGGAGGGTGAGCAGAGTCGAACCCTCAGGGACGTTGAGTCAAATCGAACCGTCAGGATGACAGTGAATCCTCATCCTTTCTGTAAGCTACCCTGTTCTTCTCATCTATATGAAAATCCCAGAAAACAATGGGAGCTTCCTTTTTCATGATCTTGAGCATCTCCAAGCAAATCTCGCGGATCTCCCAGTGTGCTCTCTCCACGCATCTGATCGCGAAGATGTGCCTCAGCTCGCGGAAGTTGGCGGATATCACGATCTCGGAGGTGGTGGCATTGGGCAGGATGTAGCGCGCGTCCTCTTTGGGGATGCCCGCTTTCACCATCTCCTGATAGAGGTCGTATGCCGAGGCGGCCAACTGTTCGAACTTGCCGGCGAAGTCGCTCTTCTGCACGGTAGGGGGGAGGACGAACTCGAACTGCTTGGTCTTGCCGTATTCCACGTATCTCTGGCTCTCCTGGGAGGGAGACATTAGACGGTGCCTTACCAACTCGTGTGTAAAAACCCGCGAGCCGCCTTTGATCCGGAAGGTGGCGGTGGCATGCTCTAAAACGGAATGGTGTCCCTTTTGAATCACCTTCTTTATCAACTCCTCAGTGGAAGAGGGTGGCTTGTATCTGTGGAAACTCAGGTAGCAGGTTCGACACGCCCGCTCGATTATATCCTCAGCATTCGGAGTGATAGCCAGCAATTCGATAGTCCGAATCTTCTCGCTGCCTCGGGTTTGCATCTTATCCTCCAAGAAATTCCCTCTTTCTCACTTCCTTTTTTGGCGAAAAAACTCCCCCTCAAAAAGATCTTTTCGAATGACCAACTATTGTAATTTAATGGACTACAATTGGTTGGGGGAAGATTCCAATTTCTCCCCTCCATAAATCAGAACCTTCCCAGCGGTAGTGTAAGGATTCACCCCATGCTTGTCAAGCAAAAAATGCCTTCAAAATCGAAAAAATCACAATATATTGTGTCTCAACAACATCCGACACTCTAAATATAGCATATCGCGGGTTTGTGCGCATCGGTTAGAATGCGGTTTCGGAAGAGGGCGTCATAACGCCATGCTTGCAGTCGCCCGCAGTCCTCTACTCGGAGAGGAGAGAGAAAGAAAATCCCCTCCCTTTTGGGGAGGGGACTAAAGAGGGGGTGAATTGATGAAGATCGGAACAAGCTGCCTAAACTCCGGGTGGGCAGTATCCTTAAGGAGTCTCGATAACTGGTCTCATGGAGATTATCTAAGTTCAACCTTGTTGGTCATTTTCCCTTTTCTTCCCAGAACTTCTCCGCCTCCTCTTCCATCTTATCCAGCCGGTGGTAGTAGTCGGGAAACTCGTTAAGGTGGGCTAAGGCGATCTTGCCGGTTACCAGAGGATCATCACTGGTCACGTCTGTATCAGGATCGACTGTCCCATGCTCCAGCTCCACGTCCATGCCGTGGCGAAACTGCTCCAGGTCAAACTTGCTCCAGTCAATTCTGAGCTTCTCACCGATCTCCTTGGCCTGTTCGGTGGTGAAATGCTTCTTGCCCGTCATGGTTCACTCCTTTTTTGGTTTATTCCAGATACGTTTTAGTTAGCAGTTTATTCTATCCTGTGGAAAAGAAGACTCACTTGTTTTTCCTAACAAATTTGAGGGCCGCGGTATTGATGCAGTAGCGCTTATGGGTGGACGGCGGCCGGTCATCGAAGACGTGCCCAAGATGCGCATCACACCTGGCGCTGAGTACCTCGATCCTCTGTATGGATAAACTGTTATCCACTTCAGTTCTTATGTTCAGCTCCGAAACTGAGTTAAAGAAACCGGGCCAGCCGTGAGATGAGTGAGGTGGATTCGTGGACCATTTTCGAACTCTTTTGACCCGTCCGGAACAGCCGGGGTCACTGACTCTTTCTCTGTTTTGGCGTCTGTTTAATGCCAGGTGGGGGACAAGGATTACAGCGAGGACTCCACAGACGAATCTCCCCTTCGCTCCAAGGCAGGATTCAGGATGAAACAAATCGCCTCAATAGTCGAAAGACTCACCAACTCTTCTTTTGCCGGAAGCGAGAATTATCCTGCTCCATCGGAGATTCTTGCTCCTGGGGGCAGTGGGCAATCCTTGAGAGTCAGCCGGAGTATAGAAATAGTACGTCAAAGAGAGTCAGAACAAGCTTACTCCCCTCAGGCTAAGCTTATTTCGGTGGGCGGCAGTTCGAAGGACGTGATTCTGTAACCGCGAGAATGCGTCTACAGGTCCTTCTTTGTCTGCTTCTTTAAACGCGCGCTTCTTTTGAGCAGGTACAAAATGCCCAGAACCACGGCTATTATTATCAGAATGACTGGAGTTGACACCTCTAACTCACCTCCTTCTCTTGCTCTATTTTGCCATTTCAGACAGAGCTTTATAAAGGGTTATCATTGCCGGTCCCACTAATATAACCATAAGCTCCGGAAAAATCAAGAGCACTAAAGGAAAAACCAGCTTAACCTGTGTCTTGTGGGCTGCCTCCTCGGCCCGCTGCCGGCGCTTGATTCTCAGTGAATCGGCAAGAACTCTCAGCGAACTGGCGACACTGGTCCCCAGTTTGTCGGCTTGGATCAGCATCACGGCTAAGGACCTGAGCTCGTCCACGCCGGTTCTCCGGGCCAAGTTGCGGAAAGCATCTGCCCTGGTTTTCCCGATTAGAATCTCCTGGTTTACCAGATGAAGCTCCTCGCTTAAGGCGCGGTACGTGTCCCTTGTCTCCTCGGTGATCCTCTGAATGGCTGCATTTAAGCTTAAGCCTGCCTCCACGCACACCACCATCAGGTCGAGCACGCTGGGAACGGAGCGTCTGATCTCATCCCTTCTTCGGCTGACCTTGTAAGATACCCAGAACCTGGGGGCGAATGCACCGGCCAGGAGTCCGAAGAAAGCAATAAAGGGAATCAGCGCCGACTCAACATGAAAATACAGGCTCAGTGAGACGCTGAGTGCTCCCAAGAAGATCGCTCCGAAGAGCCTGAACCCCTGGTAGTTAAAAACACTTTGAGGTCCCCGGTATCCTGCCTGTGCCAGCCAGATTCTGGTACCCTTGGCTTCGCCAAAGCCCAATCCGATCAGGTCCACTGCGCCCTTGAGGGAAAGGGCTCTCTTCCCCTCCTCCTCTTCTCTCCCCCCTTCTTCCTCCAGCTCTTTCAGACGAAGTCTAACCGGATCCCTGCTCTGGGAGAGAAGATACAACATCCCAAAGAAAAAGAGGAAGACCGCCAGAAAAACGGAGCCTATGATCAGATAGATGGTCATGAGATCACTCTATATCCGAATGTCGACTATTCGCCTTATCACCCAGATTCCTATGATCTGCATTATGATGGCCCCACCCAACAGATAATTGCCGACCTTTTCCACCCACAGGGTCTTTAGGTATCCCGGATTGAGCGCCAGCATTGCACCCACCATGATTATGGGCAGCAGGACTAAAACGAAGCCGGAGAACCTTCCCTGGGCGGTGAAGACCCTTACCTGCCTTTTCAGCTGGAACCTTTCCCGGATGGTGCTGCCTATCTTCTCCAGTATCTCCACCAAGTTGCCGCCCGTCTTTTTCTGAATGACCAGCGCCGTGGTAAAAAGACCGAGATCTTCGCTCTCCACTCTCTTTTTCATGTTGGAGAGAGCTTGGGTGAGGGCAACGCCTAAATTCTGCTCTTCAAAGGCGATGGCGAACTCTATTCCCACCGGATCAGGGATCTCTCTGGACACCATGCTTAATGCCGACTCCAAGGAAAATCCGGACTTCAGGGCATTACCTATCATGTCTATTGCCTCAGGCAACAGAGACTCAAACTCCTCCTGTCTTTTTCTTTTCTTCCTCCGGACGTAAATGTAGGGGAGGCTCATTGCAGCCAGTCCAGCCGCCGAAGCCAAGAGGATGTTGTCTAAGAAATTCAGAACCAGAATAAATATCAACCCCCCTAAGGATAACATTCCCAGAACCAGGGCTCCTGCTTTCATGGGGATGCCGGCTTGATCTATGAGACGCTGAAGGTTTTGAGAGAATCTGAATTTGGAGAGGAATCGATTCATGGCGGGGATTTCGCTCAGCTTGTCATCCCGCAGGATCGCATAGGCTACCTCCTTCTCCACCGGGGTTTCGGAAGCTAAGTCTGCCAGTCTTTTTCTAACGGCCCTATTCCGTTTTCCCAGCTTTTCACTTAAGAGCAGATAGATCGCCACCGCGCTCAAAAAAGCTGCCGAGAAGACCGCCAAAGCTATATGAAAGAGCATGGAATTTTCACCTCTTAGGGGCTGAAGAGCTCTAAGGGCAGATGGACGCCCGACCGCATCATTCTCTCCATGAACTTGGGGCGGATGCCGGTGGGCTTAAAGTCGCCTAAGACCTTACCATCTTTCTCTACGCCGGTCTTTTCAAAGTAGAATATCTCCTGCATGGTGATGGTCTCCTGCTCCATTCCCACGATCTCGGAGATGCTGGAGACTTTGCGGGTGCCGTCACTAAACCGGGCAATCTGTACCACCAGGTCGATGGAGGAGCTGATTAGCTCCCGGGTGGCTTTCTCCGGTATGTCTATCCCGGCCAGAAGCATTAGAGTCTCCAGTCTCAGCAGGGTATCTCGCGTGCTGTTGGCATGAATGGTGGTCAGAGAGCCGTCGTGCCCGGTGTTCATCGCCTGGAGCATGTCATATATCTCCGGGCCTCTAACCTCCCCGATGATTATTCGATCGGGCCTCATTCTCAGGCTGTTCCTGACCAAGTCTCTCTGGGTTACCGTGCCCATTCCCTCGATATTGGGAGGTCTGGTTTCCAGCCTCACCACGTGAGGCTGCTGCAGTTGAAGCTCGGCCGAGTCCTCGATGGTCACGATTCTTTCATCCGGCGGGATATAAGCGGAGAGGATGTTCAACAAGGTGGTCTTTCCTGCCCCGGTTCCGCCGGAGATCACCACGTTTAGCCGGGCCTTGACCATCCCTTTTAAAAGCTCCACCATGGGAGAACTCAAGGATTCATTCGTCAGGAGATCCTTCACGCTCAACACGTTGATCCGAAACCGACGGATGGAAAGAATGGGGCCGTCCAAAGCCAGGGGGTTAATTATGGCATTGACCCTGGACCCGTCGGCAAGCCTGGCATCCACCATGGGGGAAGACTCGTCTATCCTCCGCCCGACTGCCGATACGATCCGGTCGATGATCAGCATAAGGTGATTATCATCCTTGAACTTGGTGTCGGTCAGCTCTAACTTGCCGTGTTTTTCGATATAGACCTGGTTATAGGTATTCACCAGAATGTCGGATATGTCCGGGTCGTGCATATAGCGTTCGATCGGGCCTAAGCCCAAGGTCTCGCTCTGTATCTCGGTGAGCAAACGCTCCTTGTTCTCCGGACTTAGGAAGAGCTCCTCCTCGGAGAGGAGCTTTTCCAGCACCTCCTTGATCTGATCCCGTAGGTTGCCGCGATCCACCGTGGTTAAGACCGACAGATCCAGGCTGTCGATCAACTTCTGGTGCAGCCTGGTCTTCAGTTCCTGGAAGCTGTCTCTGCGCAGTTGAACCGTGCCTGGATTATCCTGCTTGACTGTTTTTGTATTCTTGTTTTTGTTATTACCGAACCGCTGTCTGAGGTTCATCCGGATCTCCCTTGAAAAAAGAAGCTAATCTTTCAACTCTACATAAAGGCTTCGGCTCCACTCAGGTATATCATTAGCCAGTTCTAAGATGCTTTTGGCCACGTTGGAGTCCCCCTTGTGATTTACCAGCGGAATTCCCGAGTTGACCGCGTCGATGGCAACCGGATAATTGTTGGGAATGACCCAGCTCACCGGATAGTTGAGGGTCTTTTCGATGTCATCCACCTTTACCGAGTCCTTCTTGCCGACGCGGTTGGCCACCACTTTCACCTTATCGCGAAGAAAGCCTAATTGTTTAAACACGCCCAATGTCCTCTTGGCTGCCCGAATGGAGGAGACAGTAGGCACTACCACCACGATTATGTGATCTGAAAGCTCAAAGGTCTCCAGGCTCTTGGAGTCGAAGGTATGCGGAGTATCCACCACCACGTAGGAGAAGGTCGATCTCAGATGGCGAAGAATCTGGTTTATCTGGGAGGAGCTGACATTATCCGAGTCCACCGGATTCTTCGGCTCCGAGAGCACGAAGACTCCCGACTCGTGGCGGGTCATGCAACTCTGGAGCTTGACTGGATCGACCCCGCCATCCTCATCGAGAACGTCTAGAATGTTGTACTCTGCGGAGAGATTCAGGAAGCTGGTGACGTCGCCGAGCTGCAGGTCCAGATCGATCAGAGCAGCTTTATTCTCAGCCACCCGGGAGAGGGCCAACCCCAGGTTAACCGCCAGGGTGGTAACTCCCAGGCCTCCCTTTTTGCTGAACACCGAGATCACCCTGCCTCTGGCCGGTGCCCGGGCTTTCATCTGTTTCTTGGTTTTGAGAACTTTGTCTATGGCTTTTTTCAACTCGTCTGAATCTATGGGCCGGCTCAAAAACTCCTGAACACCCGCTCTCATGGCGGAGATGACCAGATCCGGGCTCTTGTCTGCCGAGCTTACGAATATGGATGTGCCCGGAAACTGAAGTTTTGTCTGCTCAACCCACTTCAGAGTCTTCCCGGAATCCTTGGGAAGCTCTAAGATCAGAACGTGCGGTTTCGACGTCTTAATCACCGGGAAAGCTTCATCCGGCCTTTTGGCCATACCGGCGACTTCAACGTTACCTTGCCGGTCAAGCAGATCCTTGAGCGTTTTTCGCACAGACTTATCTGCATCAACCAACACCACCGAAAGTTTCTCAGGCATTTTCTCCTCTGTTTGATCTTTTAAATTTTCGGGAGTGCACCAGCTTGCTGGTGCGAAGTTAGCTCCAAGAGTTGACTTCAAGCTTTAAAACCGCGAAAGCAAGCTTTCGCACTCCTTTCTGAGAAAAACCCCTCTTTTCATTCTACCAGGCGAACTGTATACATAAAGCTCCCTGCCGAGCAATCAGGGTCAGGTACGCCTTCAGTTGCCAATTTCATGAATCGCCCCACCACGTCATCCCCGGTATGTTCCTCGACGAAAAGCACGATGATTTTGGTCACCGTCAAACAGTCTACTCCGTGACAAACCTGCACCCCCAAGCTGGGATCAAAGACAGGGGCCTTAATTATGCGGGGGCTGGTGCCGTAGGCAGAATTTATGACCGTGCCCGTGCCCGGGTCCCATTGGGCTGTTGGGTCCATGTCGATCAGACACTGGAGCCCCGCTTTTGTTGGGCCCACCATATTGCCCGGCTCCATGTGGAGCTGATCTCCTATATTCACCACGAAGGGCTCGCATTCGGGACATATCCAGTCCTGGTAAACATCTGCACCGGTATATATGGTGTCAGTGCCTACCGGACCGAAACGCACTGCGTAATAATAGCACATTCTGGGCGATTTATTAGAATTTCTTAGCTTAAGAGTTATCTCTGTACCGATGTCGGTACTCCCCCAATAGCCGGTCAACTGGGGGTCGTAAAACTCAGCCGAGTCCCAGACCGCATTCCCGTTGTCATCAGTGAACGGCTCTCCCGGATCGTATACGCCGTTTCCACTGCTGTCAACAAATTCCTCTGCCGGGTCCCAGGTACTGTCATTATCCCTGTCATCCCATCTGTCCGGCGGGCAGAACGGTCTGAGACAATCAGTCCCGGAAACGCAGAAAATCATCGCGCTTGCCTTTGCTGTCATCTCTCCCTCATTTCCAAGTACTGGATCCAACACCTTTAGAAAAAA
>CBDUQU010000064.1:0-16354 GCA_965369445.1 uncultured bacterium
CGGTGTACCAGAAGGTGAAGAAGAGACTGGCGCAAAACGGATTGAGGATAATCGAGCATCCGATTGAGGAGATCGTCGATTTCATCAAAAATGAGATGATGCCGCGGGCAGAAAGCAGAGGAATGGAGCTATCAACGTGCGTGCTTCCGAATCTGACCGCCAAGGGATGCATAGATGGAACCGCTTTGAGGGAGCTTCACCCTCTGAAGAAGCCCTGCTCGCTGGCTAAGGATAGAAGCCAGAGAGAGAATTGCCACTGTACAAAATCCGTCGACATCGGGCAGTGGTTTGCCTGCTACCATAACTGCCTTTACTGCTACGGCAATCCGACCCAGGGGCTTGCTCCGGCATGAATCGCAGCGGGCGCAAGGTAAGACGTTAACTCTGTGTCAGACCGGAATTACGATCGTAGCCCCTTGCGCCGAATCTAATCCCGTGGCAACTAACGAATTACAAAACAAAGCGGGGTAGGATGCTGATTTTGCCGGCGCAGTAAATTGCGGTTGGCCCCTTAACTCCATCTTTGCCTTTTCCCACGCAATAAGGAAGTTTAACATTCTCAATGACTTAGGGGAGCACCAAATGGTTGGCTCTGTTGTTTGCGCTTTGGCACGGATTTTGAGTTATAAAAGGCTGTCATTCCCTTTCTTCACTTCAACTCCCCTAAGCTTTGTCCGCCAACCAGAGGGCGGGTGGACAAAGCTTTCTTTTTGGGTCTTCGGCCCTCACGACGAAGTACATTAAGTGCCATGGTTCCCCGCTCCTTTCTAAGGAGAGGGGTCAGGTGAGAGGTTTCCCTCATTCTCCTCTCAACGCCTTATCGAAGGCAATCCAGAAAGGATCGACTCTCGGGTGCTCCAGGTGTCTCTCCCGACCACCTTCAACCAGGAGTATGCCCTTCTCTTCGGGAATTACCTCACCCACAACAGAAGATGCAATGTTCTTCTTTTTTAGCTTTCTGACCACCTCTTCCGATTTTTCCTCTTTGCAGGTTATGATCAGAGTACCTTCAGAGATGGAGCTATAAGGGTCCATGCCGAATTTGGAGCAGATCTTGTCCACCTCATCCAGGACGATTATGGCATCCTTTTTGATCCTCATTCCCTTCTTCGATGCTTTGGCGATCTCATAGAGCCCGCCCCAGACCCCGCACTCGGTGGCGTCGTGCATGGCGGTAACCCCGTTTTCTCTCGTCCCCACCTCCGCCGCCGTCAAGGCGTCTTCCACCACCGACATCTGCCAGAATATCTTCTCCGCTCTGTCGCTGAAGTCCTTTCCGAAATATTCCTCTATCCTGCTTTGGAAGGCGACCGCAAAGATGCCGGTGGCCTCGATGGCGGCTCCCTTGGTTATGATGATCTGGTTACCCACTTGAGCCATCTCCGGTGACACATATTTCGACTTATCCCCTATGCAAATTACCGTGGCGCCTCCCACCATGGGATAATTGCATCCGTGATAGCGGGCGGTGTGGCCGCTGATTACGCTCATCCCCATCTTCTTGCATTCCTCACTTATGGTCAGCCAGACCGTATTGAGCTGCTCTTTGGTCATGCTCAGGGGCAGGTTCAAATCGATCGACAGATAGGTGGGCGCCAGTCCCGAGGTCACCGCATCCGAGGCTAAGATGTGAATGGCAAACCAGGCCGCTCTTTTGAAGCCATATTCGGGAACGATAAAGACCGGATCGGTGGTGGTCACCATCACCTTGTTTTCTCCTATGTCCACGACGCCTATGTCAACGCCGTGCTTGGGTCCCACCAGGACTGAATCGGATGTCGCACCCAGATTGGGGTAAATCATCTCATCAAAGATCTCCGGCGAGATCTTTCCGACATCAGGCAGCTTGTTACTTGACACGTTTTCTCCTTTCTGACAAAAAACCGTCGTGCTGATCTGACTGAACGACGGTCCGCGTTTTCCTTTTCCCTACGCTGGCATTATCCAGATCAGGTTCTAAGGGTGTGATCTCAGGCCATCCTCACCTCTGGCGAGGACAACCACCCCTAACCATGTCTTTTCCTCAAACTAATATACGCACCATCGATCTCTTGTCAACTGGAACTTTCCATTCGCCGCAAGAATCTGTATGGTCGCCCCGTCCGGTCGAAAAACAAGGACTCCGGATATAAGCATCGTAGTTCCTTCGATAACCTCAAGCGAGACTTTCGACCGGGTGAGTCCCAGCCCGGTGAACGGCGAGTGGGCTTTTGTTTTAAAACTAAGGAGAATCCTGTCGATTATAAGAGAAGGGGGTGCCTTATACGCTTTCTTCCTTTGTACAAGGTCAGAGGCAAGTTGCGCCTAACTCTGCAATCTCGTGGGTTCAGGTTATGGAAACTGTGGCAAAGCCGGATTACGGTATCGTATTGAGACAGATACACGCGGCCATCCGCAGGCTGGAGATGTACCCTCCCGGACATCCTGCAGCGGCTCAGGCTATCGAGAAGCCCTTCCTTGCCCTGCAAGAGATCTTCAAAGCCACTGATCACCTGATAATCAGCCGGGTGGAGGACAAAATCATCGTCAACGGAAAAAGCGTGGAAGGGGAGGATGCCGTCAAGAGACTGCTGGAGGAATTTGACCAAGAGAGCGTAAGCAGTCTTACCTTTTTCAAGAGTCTGACTAAGGAGGAACTTAGCTCCTTCTTGAACTTCTTCGTGAAGCCCTTGGGCAAAAAGGACCAGTCGATCAGCCTTCCTGATTTCATCAAGAAAAATGGCATTCAGTCCATAAAGATCGATCAGCTCAGGTACGAGTTGGTCGACGATGACGAGGTGGTGGTGAAAACCGAGGTGGTTGAAGGGGCGAATCTGAAAGGTCAGATTTCCAGCATCATGAAGGATAACCCCGGCCTACTTCGCGACATGTTCTTAAACAAACCTTCGGACGGGACGGGATCAAATCAGAGTGAGAGTTCAACCGGGGCAAAACAGGAGGCAGAGAAGCAGATAAAGAGCCTCTCGGATGAAGATCTCTTGGAACTCATGGCAGCCAGCTTGGGTGAGGGCCTGAAGAAGCGCCAGGCCGAAGGTGCAGGCTCGGCGCTGAATGAGGTGGTGGATATGGTGGACAAGCTTCTCCAGAACCGAGAGAAAAGTAAGCTCCTGCCGCGGCTGAAGAAGATGCTCTCAGAACGCGGAGTGGTGCAAGAAGAGCACCTGGACTTCCTATTTGAGGAGAGATGGCTTAAGAGTCAGGAAGTCTTAGATGAGTTGATGAAGATGTTAGACAAGCTGGGGATGGAAGAGGTGGATTTCGAAAGGCTTATGTTCCTGTGGAATAGAGTGATCAACTCACGGGAAACCGAGATCATCAGGTATGCCCTCGATAAAGTCTTCTCTAGAATCCGCTACAAGGACGGCAAAACCAGAGACCTCGTCGCATCGGTCATAGAAAAGGCACTGCGTCACTTCGTAAGCCAGAACATGGAGCATGAATTCTCCTATGTTAACAGCCAATTGTACGAGAAGATCAAAGATCCCCTGCTGCCGGTCGGTGCGTTCCGGGTTTGCTCCCGGCTTCTCAAGATCAGCTTCCTGGAGGTCGTCCGTCGGCAGGACCTGAAAGAGGCTCACAAGATATTGTCTCAATACAACGCTCGCCTGGCCCCGGAAGCAAAGTGTTCCCAGGAGGCTAAGAAGATCGCCCGGGACTTCATCCGGGAGGTCACGGATGAATCCACGCTTAACGTCTTGATGTCTCAGATGAAGGAAGGGGTTGCCTTTCAGACCGTCAAGTTGATTGAAGAGGTACTGGAATCTCTGGAAGGAGACAAGGTGGCGCAAAAGCTGCTGGAGATTTTCACCTTAGATGATAGAGCCGCCCGGATGAGCGCACTGAGGGTGCTAAGCCGCCTGGGAAAGGACTCCATTTCCGCCTTTTCTTCCCTTCTGTCCGACCCCGGCATCTTTGTCAGAAAGGAGAGAAGCCCACTGCTCAGAGATGAACAGTGGTACAAGGTGCGGAACGTCATTTACGCTCTGGGGAATATTCCGGATCGGGAAGGCATAGGGATCCTGTCCAGGCTCAGGCACGACTCGGACGTGAGGGTGAGGCTGGAAGTCACAAAGGCTTTGGAGAAAATTGGAATGCCTGAATCTGTGGATGTTCTTGTGGCGATGCTAAAGGACAAGGACGACGAGGTGCGTAGAAGAGTCGTCCCGTCCCTGTCTGCACTGGGAGACAAGAGTTGCCTGGAACCTCTGATGGGCCATCTGTTGCACAACTCCCGCGACACCAGAATCACCGTCGCCGCCATCGCCAAAATCCAAGGAGCCGAATCGACCAAGTTCTTGTTAAAGCTCCTCCGAGACGAGGGCATTAAACACCTGCCTCCCAGACAGAAGGACGAGATAAAGATCGCAGTCTTCGACACGTCCAGGCAAATAAATTCCACCGACTTAGCAGACGAGATTGAAAAATTCGTAGAACAGAGAGGAAAAGGTCTGAAAAGCTTTTTGGTGAAAGACAAAGTCTTAGAGTCTGCCAATCGAGCGGTGGAGGCGATAAGAAGAAGAAATCATTCTCACCCCGTCCGGTCCAGGCATGAATGAGACCGAACATCTGCCATAGGTGAAGGCAAACTTCTTAATCCCGCACTATTGATCTTTTAGTCGGAACCTGTGATCTTTACAAATGATGAAGAGGCTGAATCTCATAATACTCATTTTGCTTTTTCTCTCCGGCTCTGCCTACGGGCAATACTATTTCGGCAAGAACAAGATCCAATACACCAATTTCGACTGGCAGGTTCTGACCACCCGGCATTTTGAGATATATTTCTACACCGGAGAGAAGGAGATTGCGGAGATAGCGGCTAACTGCGCGGAGGAGAGCTACCGGTACCTGGAAAATAAATTCAATCACCGCATCGAGAAAAAGATCCCCTTGATCATCTACAGCTCTCCCAACTACTTTGCCCAGACCAACATTATCCCCATCCTTCTTCCGGAAAGCGTCGCCGGCTTCACCGAATTCTTGAAGGGCCGCATGGCCATCCCTTTTAACGGCTCTTATTCGGATTTTGCCCGGGTGATCCGGCATGAGCTGGTCCACGCCTTCGTCATGCGCAAGATTCCCTACGTGATGAGGGCTCACCGGAAGATCAACTATACCGGCCTGCCCTTGTGGTTTGAGGAGGGGCTGGCAGAACACTGGTCAAGAAAATGGGACAGCGAAGCGGACATGATGATAAGAGATTTAGTCATCTCCGGAAGGTTCATCGGTCTGGACAACGTCTATCAGATCTACGGAAGTTTCCTGATGTACAAGATGGGAGAGGCTTTCTGTGCTCATCTGGAGGGGGAATATGGAGATGACAAGTTAGGGCTGCTCTTTGAGAACTACTGGAAGGCGAGCAGCTTCGCCGAAGTCTTCCAACTGACCTTCAACCGCTCCCTGCGCGAGGTATGGAGCGAGTGGGAGTATTCGCTGAAGAAAAAGTACTTTCCCCAGATAGAGACTAAGGACCTGCCCGACAGGGTCTCCACCCAGCTTACCTTTGGAGGGATAAACATAAAGCCGGAACCGGTGCTCTTGTCCGGTCAAGAGTGGGTAGTGTTCAAATCCAACACGCTGGGATATTCATCCATCCGCATGATGTCGCCGGAAGGAGAGAAGACAAAATCGGTCACCCTGATCAAAGGGGAGAGATCACCCCAGTTTGAATCCCTCCACCTTCTCAAGAGCAAAATCGAGGTCTCCCAAGACGGCAAGATAGCCTTCGTCTCCAAAAGCCATGAGAAGGACGTGCTGTATGTTTATGACATAACCAGGAAGAAGATAACCAGCAAGAAGAGATTTGAGGATTTAGTGGAGCTCTCTTCGCCCAGTTGGTCACCCGACGCCCGGAGGGTGGCTTTCGTGGGAGTCGGCAGGAACGGATATTCCGATCTGTATTTATATGACCTGGAAGGCGATACCCTGACGCGCCTGACAGACGACGTGTACGAGGAGAAGGACCCCAGCTGGTCCCCGGACGGGAAACAGATAGCCTTTGTCTCTGACAGGGGGCCGGGGGGAGAGGACGGTTACCTTAACCTGTTCCTCTTGACCCTTCCGGAGAATGAGATCATCCCTCTAACCTCCGGTGCTTTCCACGATCTCGCCCCTGACTGGTCCTCTGACGGCAAACGCTTGGTCTTTTCATCCGACCGGAACGGCTCTTATGACCTCTATCTCTTGTTGCTTTATCCGGTAAAAGACTCATCCGGAGTGAGCCGGCTTACCTCGTTTCTGACCGGCGCATTCGATCCCAGCTTCTCGCCCGACGATAGAACCCTCTTCTTCACCGCTTATGAAAAGTACAGCTTCCAGATACATAAGATGAGTCTGGACAGTCAAACGGTCACCTATGCTGAGTTGTCCGATCCGTTGAGTTTGCCCCTTCCCGCGTCCCAGCCCGCCTGGAGGCCAAAGAAGCTGCAAGGTGACCAGGAGAGCTCCTCGGCCAAGTACAAGAACAGGTTTTCATTTGACATCGCCCAGTCGGTCATATCTTACGACGCGGTTTACGGAACGGTGGGGGGATTCCAGGGGGCATTTACCGACATGCTGGGAAACCACCAGTATTTCTTCCTGGTGGGCAACAACGCCCGCACCACTGACGACTTCCTCTCCAGTTTCAATTTCGGCTTGACCTATATCAACAGAACCCATCGGCTCAACTACGGGTTCGGGCTGTTCCATCTGAAAGACGAATATTACGATGAATTTCAGGGTTTCTACACGGAAAGGCAGTATGGAGGGCTGGCTCTGGCCAGCTACCCATTGTCCAAGTTCAACCGGGTCGACGCCAGCTTCTTTTTGCGCCAGTCCGACCGGGACGTTCATATTCAGGACCGGGAGAGGAAGGCGCTTCTTTCCACCAACTACATATCCTGGATTTGGGACACCAGCCTCTGGGACTACGTGGGACCTATCGACGGCACCAGGATCAACCTCACCCTGGGTCTGACCTTGAATCTAAACGATAGAGAGGCCTACAACAGGCTGGTCTTGGGCGATTTGAGGAAATACATACGAATCAGAAAAAACAGCTGCTTCGCGGTTAGACTGATGGGATTCTCTTCCAACGGCGACGAGCCGCAAAGGCTCTATCTGGGTGGAAGCTGGTCGCTGCGGGGGTACGACCGGAGAGCATTCTACGGAAGGCACGTGGTTCTGGCGAGCAACGAGCTACGGTATCCTTTAATCGACAACCTCTCCATCGGCTTTCCCTTCGGGAAGATATCCTTTCATGCCATCAGGGGCGCCCTGTTTTTCGATGCGGGCAACGCCTGGGAGGATGAGTTCGATCAACTATTCGGGAGCTTCGGAATCGGGGCCAGGATAAGCTTGGGTTACGTGATGGTGCTCCGCTTCGACATCTCTCGAACCACCGATTTTGAAACCATCAGCCGGAAGACCGATTTCGACTTCTTCTTCGGATGGAACTTCTGATGAACAAGAAGCTTTTAAGCCTGCTGCTTTCGCTTTTGGTCATATCCTGCTCCGGCGCCTTCAAGCTGAAGGAAACGGGGCCTCTCGATTCTCCCGGGTGGAGAAACTTCAGGGGAGATCCGCAGAATACCGCTTACGTCCCCTCGCCTGTTGCCCCGCAGCTTGAGCTTTTGTGGAAGTACGACGCCAAAAGACCCCTGAAGTCGTCGCCGATCATCGTCGGAGAACTTGTGGTTATCGGTTCGCTTGACAAGAGAGTGCATTTCCTCGATGCGTTTTCCGGGAAAGAGCGGGGAGTCTACAAAATCTTCTCGTCCGTTTCCACCTCGGCCCTCAGCCAGGGTGACAGGATTTACTTTGGATTAGATCAGGGAAAGGGGACGTTTTTTGCCCTGGATATTCCAAACAGGGACGTCTTGTGGAAGAAGAATTTGGGGGGTACGTCCTCATCTCCGGTTTCATGCGAAGAGGTAATACTGGCAGGCACAAGCGATGGAACCTTGTGGGCCTTAGACGGCATGAGCGGCGAGAATGTCTGGCAGTTTGAGGCTCCCTCTTCCGCCATCTTCACGCCGGCCTGGGAGATTCTCGCTTCATCAGCCTCAGATGAGAAAATCATCTGTTTTGGCTCGGCCGACGGCCACCTGTATGCCCTGAGTGCCAAAAGCGGAGAGCTAAAGTGGAAATTCGAAGCAGAGGGGGGCATCCACTCGGCCCCGGCTATCAAAAACGGAATGGTCTTCTTCGGCTCGGTCGACGGATATCTTTATGCGCTGAATCTGGCAGACGGTTCGTTTGTGTGGAAGTTCAAAACTCAGGCGGATGTGTATTCCTCACCAGCGGCTGCCGAGAGCTTGGTCTACATTGGGTCAAATGATTACTTCGTTTATGCGGTGAACCAGAAGACCGGAGAGCTTGCCTGGAAGTTCGAAACCGAAGGCTTGGTTCGCTCATCTCCCATCGCGGTCGGTGACAAGCTCATCTTTGGATCGTATGACGGCAATCTGTACGTCTTGAACCGCTTCAGCGGGAGACTTCTTTGGAGTTACCAGACTGAAGGGATGATCTCCTCGTCTCCCGCCTACTTCGATGGGAAAATCTACATAACTTCAGAAGACGGGTTTCTGTACTGCTTCGGGTCTTGATCAGAAGAGACTGTTCGTGCCGCTGGAGAAGGCCTGAGAGAATCTAGGAGAGTTGCCGTTCAACTCCCCAGAGATGATGCGTTCGGAGATTTAGGGATGGCGATTGTCTTGTGAGAAACCGAACCTATCGATTTCCCGTCCTGGCACGTAAATGATTTGATGGTGTCATCGGTGTGACAGGAGATCAACTAACCTACCGGCACAACAAGGTCACTTTATGATTCTACTTCTGGTCATGGATGGATATGGACTGAGCCCTCAGAAGGAGGGGAACGCCATAGCCTTGGCTTCCAAGCCCAACCTGGACCGTATTTTTTCAGAATACAAACATACGACTCTGGGCGCATCCGGCCTGGATGTGGGACTTCCCGAAGGACAGATGGGAAACAGCGAGGTGGGACATCTCAACTTAGGCGCAGGGAGGGTGGTGTACCAGGAGATCACTCGGATTGACAAGGCAGTCGAGGAAAAAACCTTCTTTGAAAACCCGGTCCTGCTTGAAGCCATGAAGAGGGTAAAAGAGAGAGGCTCCAGCCTGCATCTCATGGGCTTAGTCTCGGATGGATGCGTGCACAGTTCCCCCAACCATCTGTATGCCCTGCTGAAGCTGGCCAGGGATAAGGATGTCAAGAAAGTGTTTGTTCATGCATTCTTAGACGGAAGAGATGCCTCGCCCACCGGAGGAGCAGGGTACGTTCAGGAGCTTCTGGACAAATGCCGGGAGATCGGAGTGGGGAACTTGGCCACGGTGGCTGGACGATACTACGCCATGGACAGAGACAAAAGATGGGATAGGATCGAAAAAGCTTATCGGGCCATGGTCTTGGGTGAGGGGAATCATGCTGACGACGCCGTAGGCGCGATAAGGGAGTCGTACAAGAAGAAGATCACTGACGAGTTTGTGGTCCCCACGGTGGTGGCTGGCGATAAGGGCCCGCAGGATGGAAGGATAAAAAGAGGTGACGTGGGGATATTCTTTAATTTCAGGGCCGACCGCGCCCGCCAGCTTTCCCATGCATTGACTGATGAGAATTTCAAGGAATTTACCCGGCCGGATGACCTGACCATCGATTTAATCAGCATGACCCTGCATGACGAGAAGTTGAACACAAAAATCGCCTTTCCTCCGGTGAAGCTTGCCAACGTACTGGGGGAGGTGCTGAGCGGGGCAGGGAAAAGGCAGCTTCGCATCGCCGAAACCGAAAAATATGCTCATGTGACGTTTTTCTTCAACGGAGGGAGGGAGAAGCCATTCGAGGGAGAGGACCGAATCCTGATTCACTCGCCGAAGGTTGCCACCTATGATCTGAAGCCGGAGATGAGCGCCTTCGAGGTGACCGAACGGGTGGTGGAGGAGATAAGGTCCAAAAAACATGATTTCATCCTCCTCAATTATGCCAACCCGGACATGGTGGGACATACCGGCGTTCTGTCGGCGGCCATCAAGGCGGTTGAGGCAGTGGATAAGTGCGTGGGAGAGGTCATAGGCGCGGTTAAGGAGGTGGGTGGAATCGCTTTGGTTACCTCTGATCATGGGAATGCGGAAAAGATGATCGATCCCGGAAATGGAGAGGTCTTCACCGCCCACACCACCGAGCGGGTACCACTGGCCCTGGTGAAGGAAGATTTCGAGGGAAAGTTAAGAGAAGATGGTAGACTGGCTGACGTGGCGCCAACCATCCTTCACCTGATGCAGACGGATAAGCCCGAGGAGATGGAAGGAGAGAATCTGATAATTTAAGGCGTTCAGGGTTTAAAGTTGAAAGTTAAGAGTTAAGAGTGAAGACTTTAATATTCGAACGTTAAACTTCAGACGCATTAGGAGCAGCCGCATAGGCAAGCCTTTACGGCTTGCTAGCCAAGCCATGAAGGCTTGGCTACGCCCGATAATTATAATTTGAAGACCAATGGCTTTATAGCCCTGGGATTTTCATCTGGGGCCAATATGAGGAGTGGTGAAAAGCATGAAAGAAGAGATCAAACAAATCCTGTGGGTCGATGACGAGATCGATCAATTGAAATCGCACATAATATTCTTGGAATCCAGAGGTTACAAGGTGACCGAGGCATCCAACGGGGATGATGCGGTGGCCTTAGTAGGGAAGAAGAGCTTCGACTTGGTCCTCCTGGATGAGATGATGCCGGGAAAGGACGGCCTGACTACTTTGGAGGAGATCAAGGACAAAAGTCCGCATCTGCCGGTGATCATGGTGACTAAGTCGGAGGAGGAAGACCTGATGGATCAGGCTATCGGGAAGAAGATAGACGATTATCTCACCAAACCGGTCAACCCCAGCCAGATTCTCTCTGCCGCCAAGAAGATATTAGATGCCAGGAAGATCAGAACCCAGAGACTGGCCCAGGATTACGCCCAAAGCTCGGCCAAGATCAGAGCCGCCCTTTTTGGGGCTCTGAACTGGCGGGACTGGATCGACATCCACCGGACCTTGAGCGAATGGGATCTGGAGATAGATAATTTCGGTGACACGGACTTGAGGCAGACCCTTCTGGGACAGAGACAAGAGTGCAACATCGAGTTTGGCAAATACGTGGAACACACCTACCTGAAATGGCTGGCCAAGGAGGACTCTCCACCTCTCTCCGTCGATGTGGTGAAAACGAACCTGCTTCCGCTTCTCTCCGAAAGGGCCCGGGTGATCTTCGTGATAATGGACTGCATGCGTCTGGATCAGTGGATGACCATTGAGCCGTTGTTGGACGAGTACTTTCATATCCGGAGGGATTACTATTACTCCATCCTGCCTACTGCCACGCCCTATTCCCGCAATGCCATCTTCAGTGGTCTGTTCCCATCCGAGCTGGCCCGCAGGTATCCGGACCTGTGGAAAGCCGGGACAAAGGACGATTCCAGCCGGAATAGATACGAACACCAACTCTTGGACGATCAGCTGAAGAAGATGGGAGTGCGGGTGAAATCCGATACCAGATACGTGAAGGTACTGGATGCAAAGGAAGGGGAATATCTGGCGAAGAGGATCTCCTCATATAAGAACACCCCCCTTCTCTCCATCGTGTTCAATTTCTTGGACATACTGGCGCATGGCCGGTCACAATCGGAGATTTTAAAGGAGATGACTCCGGATGAATCCGCCTATCGATCGTTGACCCGACCCTGGTTTGTGCATTCTTCCCTGTTCCGGGTGCTGCGGTATCTCTCCACTCAGGATTGCACGGTGGTCCTCACCTCCGATCACGGGAGCGTCTGGGGCACCAGGGGAACCATCGCCCGGGGAAGGAAAGATACGTCCACTAATCTAAGATATAAGTATGGCGACAACCTCAACTGTAACACCAAAGAAGCCCTTTTGATAAAGGACCCTCTGCAATACAAGCTGCCTCGCTACACCATGAGCACCACCTACATCCTGGCCAAGGAGGACTATTACTTCGTCTATCCCACCCACTACAGCGAGTACGAGAAGCAATATAAGAACAGCTTCCAGCATGGGGGCATCTCCTTGGATGAGATGATCCTTCCGGTAATCACCATGACGCCCAAGAGATAGGTTGCCGGGGCATTTCCCCCCTGCTGATGAACAGCGGAAAGGGCGAATCTGAAGATTCGCCCCCACAACTGCGCGTCTCTTCCCACATCATTGGTAGGCCGGGCATCCTGCCCGGCGTGTCAATCCCCCTATTTCCCCTTCAGGGTGTCCTTCGATCCCGAAGATCTCAGGATCGAGGGAAATCCCTTTCCTTCGACCCCGAGGTCTTCCTTCGACACTGAGTCTCAGGACGAAGGGCAGGACCGAAGGGCAGGGTGAACCCCTTTTCATAGAACAAAGAGGGGGAAGGGGGCGAGGCAAAAGAAAGCTTGAACTGCCGCGCCTTTTGTCTTATAATTTGAGCCTGAGTCTATGATAGAAAAGAAGACCAAAAGCGCTGAAGAGACCAAGGAGTTCGGCAGGAGCCTGACCAAGCGGCTCAAACCGGGTTCGGTGGTTGCCCTTATCGGTTCTTTGGGCAGCGGAAAGACCGTCCTGGCTCAGGGTATCTGCTCCGGGTTAGAGGTTAAGAGAGCGGTTACCAGCCCCACCTTCGTGATCATCAACGAGTATCCCGGAAAGTTGGACCAGTTGCCCATCTGGGTCTATCACTTTGATTTATATCGCTTGGAAAATCCAGAGGAATTTGCTAAATTAGGTTATGAGGAGTATTTCTATGGCAAAGGGGTAACCATAATCGAATGGGCGGAGAAAGTAACCTCGTTTTTGCCAAAGAGAAGATGGGAGATAAACTTAAAGATTCTTTCCGAAACTGAAAGAGAAATTCGCGCAGAAGAGCTTTGAGTTGTCTAAAGGAACTGATTCTGTCAGCAGGATGTTGAGGTGAGAATATGCGAGCCTTAGGAGTTGACACCTCCACCATGACCGCGGGAGTGGGCATCGTGGAGGATAATGAGATCCTGGTGGATTTGAAGTTCGACGTTAGGGTTACTTACTCCGAAATCCTCATGCCCACCATTGATCTGGCCTTTAGGACCGTGGGGATGAAGATAGATGATCTGGACGGACTTGCCATATCCATCGGACCCGGTTCCTTTACCGGCTTGAGGATTGGCTTATCCACGGTAAAGGGGTTGTGCGTCAGCAGCCAGAAGCCTCTTGCCAGCGTTCCCAGCCTGGATGCTTTGGCTTCGCTTTCCCTTTATTGTCAGTACCGGGTAGCGCCCCTCTTGGATGCAAAGAAGGATCAGGTATATGCGGCGATATACGATACCAGCGACGGAGAACTAAGGAGGGAAAGCAAATACATGGCCGTGTCCGTAGAGGATCTGGTCAAGAAGATATCGAAGAAGACGCTTTTCGTCGGTCCCGGAGCCAGGCTATATCAGAAGGAACTGACTGGCCTTTTGGGAGAAGAAGCTTGCTTCGCCCTGAACGATCAGTCCACTCCCAGCGGGGCCTCTGTGGCTCGAATAGGTTTAGGCAAGCTGGCCGGGGGGCACACGGAGGATATCGCCAATCTGGAGCCTTTGTATATTAGAATGTCAGAGGCGGAACTTAAATTCAAGAATGTTGGCCGGACTTGAGAATATCACCATCCAGAGGATGACTCAGGATGATATCGAAGAGATTGCCCGACTGGAGAAATCGTCTTTTTCCGACCCCTGGACCAAAGAGATCTTCCGGGAAGAACTCAAGCACCGGTTTTCCGTACCATTGGTGGTCAAATCCGGCCAGACGATCATCGGCTACATGTGCCTGTGGCATATCCAGGATCAAATGGAGATAGCCAATTTCGCCGTGTCACCTGATTTCAGGAGAAGGGGAATGGGCAGAGAGATGATGGAGAGAGTGCTCTGGGAAGCCAGGGAGAGGGGTTGCAGGAATTTGATATTGAGCGTACGAGAGTCGAACCGGCCAGCCATAGAGCTCTACACGAGTTGCGGTTTCGAGGAAGCATATAGAAAGAGGAATTACTACCGGCAGCCCGCCGAAGACGCCATAATCATGGTGAAGAAGCTTTGAGCGAGTGGGTAAAGGTGAGTCTTTAGCCACTGAGAATAAAAAAAGAGGTTCTCTTATTTTGGATCTTTAACTTCATTGTCGGAAGAGAATGATGGATTGGTTCAAGAAAGCAAAAGAGGGATTGGTTCCACAGAGGAAAAAGGAGCTTCCCGACGGGCTGTGGGTCAAATGCGATTCCTGCGGGGAGATCATATACCGGAAGGAGATGGAGAAAGCTCTGTGGGTCTGCTCCAAGTGCGACCATCACTTTCGCATCAGGAGCAAAGATTACATCGATCTGATAGTGGATTATGGTGAGGTGGAAGAATACGACGCGGATCTGACTGCCACCGATCCACTGCAATTTAAGGATTCTAAGAGATACCCCGATCGTATCAAGACCTCACAGAAAAAGGTAAATCTCAAGGACGCCATAGTTGCCGGTATCGCCAGGATTGATGGGAAAGAGGTCAGCTTTGCGGTGATGGATTTTGGATTCATCGGAGGAAGCATGGGGTCTGTGGTAGGGGAGAAGGTGGCGCGGGCTATCGAAAGATCCTTAGAAAGAAGAATTCCCCTGGTGATCATCTCCACTTCCGGCGGCGCCAGGATGCAGGAGGGCATCCTGTCGCTGATGCAGATGGCAAAGACCTCCGCGCTTTTAGCCAGGCTCTACGACCAGAACATTCCCTATGTCTCCGTTTTAACCAATCCCACCACCGCCGGGGTGATGGCAAGTTATGCCTCCTTAGGTGATGTTATCATCGCCGAACCCAAGGCTCTTCTGGGCTTTGCCGGTCCCCGGGTGATACAGCAGACCATAAAACAGGATCTTCCTCCAGGATTCCAGAGCTCGGAGTTCTTCTTAGAACATGGCTTCTTAGACATCATCTCCCACCGCAAGGACTTAAAGAAAAACATCTCGTTGATTCTTCAGTACTTAAGCTAAGAGCTGGACCCGTTCTCACCCAATCAGACTCGTCTCCTCACAGTCCCTCAGGGCGAGCCAGGGAGAGCATCCGCCTGAATCTATATTTTGGCTCAGGACAAAAACGATGTTCGCTCTCGATGCGTGTAAAAATAGTGCGTCACCCCTCAGGGAATCTAATTCTTGACAATTCCGAGGATTTTTGTATCTTTTGATTAGGTTTGTCTTTCCAGGTGCAGCGCTGAGCGAGATGCGACATAATTCTCATCGATAGCCTTTGGAGAAAAAATCTAAGTCCACGCGAATCATATAACCCCTTGATCCCGGGAGGATCGGCATGAGAAGACTGCTAAATGCTTTAACCGTCTTAAAGATTGTTCTCCCCACTCTGTTTATCATGGCGTGCCTGCCTTTCGTGCTCGCAGCCAACGTTTCGGCCGGGGAAATAGAGCCGAATTTTGCCGAGTATTTGAACACCTTGTCACCGGATGAGTTTGTGTCGGCTATCGTGATCATGACTGATCAGGCTGACGTGAATTCCTTGAGCGCTGTCCTGAAAGGTGAGAGAGCAACCAGGCAGGAGCGGCACAGGAGGGTGGTCTCGGCTTTGAAAACTGCCGCTTCAAGATCCCAAGGGGGAATGCTGGATCATCTCCAGGCGAGGAAAATCCAGGGAGCCGTGAAAGGTTACACCCCATACTGGATAATGAACCTTGTCGTGGTGCAAGCAACCATAGAGGAGCTGCAGAGGATAGCAGCTCGTTCGGACGTGGAAATCGTGGAGTCGAACTTCAAAGCGAGCTTGATTGAGCCGGTGGGAGATAGAACCGGATCAGTGATAATCCCGGATAAAGGAATCGGTGTTACTCCGGGGCTAAGGGCGGTCAAAGCGGACAGTGTATGGTACCAACTGGGCATCACCGGGCTGGGCAGGCTGGTAGCCAATCTGGATACGGGAGTGGATGGAGCACATCCTGCTTTGACAGCCCGGTGGAGAGGCAACCATGAGCCCTGGCAGGAGTGCTGGAAAGATGCCTTGGGCTACGGCGATACCTACCCGGTGGACTACCACAGCCACGGAACGCACGTGATGGGAACCATGTGCGGTCTTGGGGCCGGGACCTACGATACCATCGGAATAGCCTGGGAGGCGGAATGGATCGCGGACAATGCCATCAATCAGGCGGTCACTTCTGAATTCGACAATGACGTTGTGGAAGCATTCCAGTGGTTTGCCGACCCGGACGGGAACTCGAGCACGGTGGACGACGTTCCGGACGTGGTTCAGAACTCCTGGGGCATCTACAGCTACTGGTCAGGGTACCAGGATTGTGACTACCGGTGGCAGACGGTGATAGAGAACTGCG
>CBDUQU010000065.1:0-15956 GCA_965369445.1 uncultured bacterium
AGCGCGTATTGGATCAGTATTACCCCGCCCGAATAGTTTCCTTCGACTCTCCGACCTTCCTGAGGGATCAGAGGATAATGGAGCTTGAGATCTCTCCAATCCAATATAATCCCGCCAAAAAAAGCGTCAGATATCACTCCCGGATCACGGTCAAGATCAGCTTCGCCGGAGGGGGTGGTGGAACTCTCAAATCCGAAAAGGACCCTTTTGAGAGAATCTACCAGAACGTCTTGCTGAATTATGAGGAGTCGAAAGGCTGGCGGAGAACGGCCCGGACGAGCGCTTTTTTGAAGCAGCCCGGCACAGTTTATCCCTTTGGCTATTCTGACAACTGGTACAAGGCCATCGTACGCGAAAACGGCATGTACAAAATCGACCGAAACATGCTGATGCAGTCAGGGGTTCCGGTGAGTTCCATGGATCCGCGGACCCTGCGAATGTTTTCCGGCGGGGGAAAGAGTCTACCCCTGGATAGTTCCCATCCGTTCCTCGAGTTCGAGGAGATGGCCATATTTGTATCCGGTGAGGAAGACGACGAATTCGATTCCGACGATTATATCCTTTTCTTCGGCTGGTCCACCAACGATTGGGAATACGTTGCCGCCGGAAAAGCTGTGGACTTTCACACCAACCCGTATACCGACGACAACGTGTTCTGGTTGACTTTTGACCCCATTCTGTCATATCCCGATCCTCCCAAACGGATGCAGATCAAGGATGGCAGTCTGGTGGATGAAAATCCGTTCGTCCCCTCGAAATTCAAGTCAAGAGTTCACGCCGAACAGGATAATACTCTGAGAAAGTCCTCTACCGGATACGTTGTAGATTATTTTCACTGGTATTGGACCGAAATCTCGTCGGTTCAGATGTTCGCAAGTTTGCCCGGAGGGCTTCCTCAGGATACCTGTCTGATCAAACTCAAACATACCGGCTCTTCTCCCGGTTTGTGGGTGAACGGTGAACCGGCTGAAGTTTTGGATTCGCTCTCCTTCGGTTCTCTGACGGTCTTCAGGAGTTTTGGCTTTCACGGCGGCTTGGTGGACACTCTGGAAATCTCTTTTTCCGGGAGCGCTTTTCTGGACTGGTATGAGATTGAGTACTCTCGTGGGTTTGAGTGCCACGACAGACAGCTTCTCTTTGAAAGTCCGGCGATCTCAGGGGTGGTGCAGTACGAGATCTCCAACCTGTTCTCCTCCGGGGCACATCTGTTTGACCTGACTGATTATTTTGAGGTCAAGAGATTCGAAGGATTGCAGATAGAGGGCGAGTTTGCCAGATTTCAGGATGCCCTGTCCGCAGACACCATAGCAAAATATCTCCTGGTGGATGAAAGCAAGATCAAGAAACCGACGCGATTCTTCCAAGATGAGAGCTCTAATTTGAGGGAGGCCTCAAATCGAGCAGATTTTTTGATCATCACCCACTCAGATTTCCATGATAAGGCTCAGAGCCTGAAGAGCTTCCGGGAGTCGTACAACCAGATGTCGGCGATGGTGATCAAGGTCCAGGACGTGTACGATGAGTTCTCCGGCGGGCTCTTTGACCCCACGGCCATAAAGGATTTCCTTAAATTCGCCTATCAAAACTGGGAGGAGCCGGCGCCTGCATTTGTCCTCTTGGTGGGAGATGGAAACTATGATTACAAGAACAATCTGGGCACGGGTGCGGTAAACTTCATTCCGCCTTTCACCGCCGACCCATCCATCTCCGACGACCTATACGTGTGGTGGGGAGACACTCTGGGCATGGTTATCAGTCGACTGCCGGTAAGATCGACCAGGGAGACGGAAGTGGTGCTGGACAAGATCATATCCTATGAAAAGGAGCCGGAATTTGGACCCTGGCGAAATTCAATTACCTTGGTGGCAGACGACGAGTGGGAAGGCCCGGGTGAGCTTGACGGGCTGTGGAGGTTTCATACGCGGGACACCGAGATTTTGGCTAAATCTCATATTCCAGCTTCCTTCAATGTCACCAAGGTATACCTGATGGAGTATCTCTTTGATTACAAAGGGGAGAAACCCCAGGCGGAGGACGCGGTGGTCAATGCTTTCAACTCCGGCACCCTTATCGTCAACTTCATAGGGCACGGCAATCCAGACGTGTGGGCGCATGAACGGGTATTCAAGCGCAGTCAGGACATTCCACGCCTTACCAATAAGCGAAAACTTTCCTTGGTTTACACGGCCTCCTGCAGTATTGGATTCTTCTTCAGTCCCTTCAGTGAAGGGATGGCAGAGGAGTTCTTGAGGGCAGAAGATAGAGGAGCTGTTGCCACCATCTCCGCCACCTGGAACGTGTGGCCGACACCGAATGCCGAGTTGAATTTCAAAGTCTATGATCTTCTACTGATGGAAGATTCCCTCTCCGTGGGCGAGGCGCTCTTTATCGCTAAGGTTTTGAGAGGGCTCGACGGTAACGATCGCAAGTACGTGCTGTTCGGTGATCCAGTGATGAAACTGGGAGCGCCTGGCCTTAAGGTGGAGCTGACCGAGGTGACTCCAGACACCCTCTCCGCCCTGAGCTTGATAAACGTAAAAGGAGAGGTACAAGACTCAGAAGGTACCCTGATCACGGGTTTTGACGGAATCGCAAAGATAACGGCCTTCGACTCGGAGAGCAGAAGGGATCACGTGATACCCACTCAACCCAGCCCCGGCACGGTAAGCTATGACATGCCGGGCTCGCTCATGTTTAAGGGGGACGTCAAAGTGGAGGGGGGAGAATTTCAGGCGAGCTTTGTGGTACCCAAGGACATAAGTTACGGGGGCAACACCGGAAGAGTCAGGGTTTACCTCAAGGGACAAGATCAGGATGGAATGGGCGTCCGCGATTCACTTGTGATCGGAGGCTCCGACACCACGGTGATAGACACGGTGGGACCTGAAATATCGCTGAGCTTCGATGATCGGGTGGGCTTCGCCGACGGGGAGACCATCCTGCCTAACTCGATTCTGCAGCTTTCGATTTCCGACCAACATGGTGTAAACATAACCGGGGAAGTGGGACACGGAATAACCCTGGTGATCGACGATGACTTTCAAAATCAGATCGACCTTACCAGCAACTTTGAGTATGATCTGGGAGATTACCGCCGGGGCTCGGCCTCACACCAGTTGCCTTCCCTGGCGGAGGGTGATCACGCCCTGAGCATCAAGGCGTGGGATAATGCCAACAACTCCTCGGTGCTTCAAGCGAACGTTAAGGTGAGCGCCCGAAAGGAGCTTGAACTGACCGAGGTGATGAACTACCCCAATCCTTTTTCGGACGTGACAAATTTCTACTATTACCTCTCGCAGGACGCCGATCGGGTCCAGATAAAGATATTCACCCTGGCCGGAAGGCTGATTAAACATATCCAGTTTGCCTCCTCCCGCCGGGGGGTCAACTTCTCCGCCACCTGGGACGGAAGGGATCAGGAGGGGGACGAAGTTGCCAATGGCGTTTACATATATAAGGTCACAGCGGAGGGCGTGGTTAACGGAGAACGGAAGATGAAAGAATCTTTTGGAAAGGCGGTGGTGGTGAGGTGAAAAGGTATTGAACTCCCTGCGGAGAAGGATGGTCCCGGCTGATGGGGTTATCTTTCAAGGATTCTTGCCGATTTTAAAGGAGAAACAATGTTGTTGTGATTACTACCGGAGGCAGTGAAGTCAAAAGCCGGGTTAGACCCGGAAGATGACCGTTCGTTCAAAGAAAATGAGAAAAAAAGCCCCTAAGGAGGTTTCGAGATGAAAAGAGCCGTCTCTTTCAGTTTGATCCTAATTTTGACTGTATTCGCAACCAGTTCCGTCTGCTGGGCAGACGTGAGCCGTTCCGGGGTTTTGTTTCTGCGGATCGCGGCTGGAGCCAGGGCGGCCGGAATGGGGGAGGCTTTTGTGGCAATCGCCGATGACGCCACCGCCACCCACTGGAATCCGGCCGGGCTGGGAGTCTATCCTTTGACCTCCACCTGGCTGGAGTATCCGCTGCCTCTTAAGTTCGAGCCCAAATCCATAGCCCTGCTGAGAAACGACGTGCCGGAGTTAAGCTACAAGCGATACGACGTCTGGGCCATAAGTGACCTGGACCTGTTCCGTTTGCACAGGTCGAAGTGGCTTGACTACGAGAAATATTCTCCTTCGACAGGCGAGTCACTAGAGAGCATCCTCACCAAATACTCTCAGGTGCGGGATGAGGCCAGAATCAAGAGAATGAGCGAAATCACAGCCGAGTTCAACAGCCCGGTGAGCAGGGATTCCCTGATCGCCCTGAGGGACAGGACCTTGAGCCAAAGCGGCCAGGCCGACGGAGACCTTTCCTCCCTGTGGGAGGAGCTGCTCTCCGCCTGGGATAAGTGTCTCTTTGAGCTCGAAGATCTGTCGGGCTTGGTCGACCGGATGAACGGCTTTTTCGATGACGACAGCATCACCACCGACGAGACAAATCAAATCTCCTCTCTGCTCCCTGAAGTGACTCTGAAGAGACTGCCCGAAGCGATCAAAATCCCCTACCGGGTGCTCTTCACCGACACTCTAACCGTCATAGGCTCGGATGGAAAACTATTGTGGATAGGGAGTAAAGACGGGCTCTTTTCCTTTGACCGGAAAAGATGGGAGAGATACACCACAGAAGACGGACTTGTTTCCAACCGCATCACCGCCATCCTCCCCATCTCCAGACGATTGGTCTGGGTGGGAACGGATCGGGGCATTGTCAAATTCGACGGGGCCAAATGGACCGAGGTTCCCCTGGAAAACGAAACGGAGGACCTGCGAGTGGTCGCCTTCGCCAACCGCGGGGAGCGCGAGGTGTGGGCCGCAACCAGGACGAGATTGTTCAAATTCGACGGTCAATCGTGGCAGCCCCACGAGAACTACACGGTCAGGATTGGCGACAGCTTGGAGAAGGTAGTCCGAAGGTTTGTGAGAAGCGAAAACGAGAGGCGGATTCTTCAGGCCCTGGAGAAGGTTAAAGCTTACAATGCCCTGACCGATACCGTGGTAGCCCCGGGCGACACCCTCAAGCTACCCTTTGAGTTGGGGCTGAACGGACAGGTGACAGCCTTGGCCTTGGATGGCCGACAGAACCTCTGGGTGGGAACCGATCGGGGTCTGAAACGGTACACAGAAAACATGTGGCACACCTATGGATACCGGGTCTATACCGCGGCGGAGGGAGATGATGTCAAAAAGGCGGCAAGAAGATTCTTGAAGACCGAGGATGAAGACAAAATCTCCCGGCTCTCCAGCATAATTACAGAGTACAATAACTTAGGCCCGGACGGAAAGCTTGAGGCTGGGGAAAAGATATACGTGTACTTTAACGCGACTGGCAGCAAGATACTGTCGGTGGCGGATGCGGGGGGAGGCAAGCTCTTCGTAGGCACGCAATTTGGAACCGTAAGGTGGGACGGGGAGAGCTGGGGAAGGTATTATCATGGCGGACTGGAAAAGGCCAAGACCAAAAGAATTATCTATAGGGATGGTGAACTATGGTTCGCCACTTCAGAGAAAATGGTGATATATGCTCACGCCAAGAAAGAGATAACCTTCATGCATGCCAACTGGCTGCCTGAGCTCGCCTCGGATTTGTACTACGAGTATTTATCCTATGTTCAGCACGTGGAGGGGTGGGGAACGGTAGGAGCAAACCTCACTTATCTCTCGCTTGGAAAGAACATCCGCACCGATGCTATGGGAAATGAAAAAGGAACGTTCGACAGCTTCGAGATGGCCTTCGCCTTATCTTATGGCTCTCGGTTGAATTCCAGGTTATCCACTGGTCTTTCCGCAAAGGTGATTTATAGTCATCTGTCAGATCAGGGAGCAGGCTTGGAAAAGGGAAAAGGATCAGGATCATCTCTGGCCTTAGATGCTGGGATTTTGTCTAACGTGTGGAAGGAATCGGACCCCAGATGGGGCAAACTCCTCTCATGCCTTGCGTTGGACACGTGGCTTCTAGCCAAAGGGTGGGCTGAGCGGGAGGGGTCTCCCAGGTTAATTCGCGGGAGCCAGAGTGCATCCGACACAATCGTCTGGGAGCGACCCACGTCATATCATTATCCGGGTCTTGGGGTTTTGTTCTATTTCTTGGCAAAGAGAGTGGACCTGGGAGTCTCTTTGACAAACTTAGGGCCCAACATTGCATACATTGACTTGAACCAATCTGACCCACTACCCCGTAATCTGGCAGTTGGCCTTGCCTTCAGGATTATGGAAACACCCTATAATCGCCTGACAGCCACATTTGAGGTCAACAAGGAGCTGGTGGGTATAACTGATCCCAGAAAGACTGAAATAAAAGAAGCTATAGAAAACATGGGAATTGAGTATTGGTACGGATCCTATGTTTCCCTGAGAGTTGGTTATATCTATGACAGGGCAGGAGACATCAGCACTCCTACCTTTGGCGCGGGACTACAATATGGCCCTTTTCACTTTGATTTCGCCTACATCCCGGCCGACGAAGACTTAGCCCTGTCCAACACCACGCGGTTCTCCATGACCGGAAGGTTTTAAGTCGGCAGTTTTCAGTTTGCAGTTCTTAGTTAGAGGTTTAATCTTAAAAATGAGGAATGCTTTGACCCTTTTGAGATCAAATGCCATAGCGGCAGTTATGCTGTTTTTCTTCGCCGGGCTGAGTCGAGCAGACTCAGGGAAGATTTTGCGAATTTATGGCAAAGAGCCCTTGAGCGTCGAGAAAACGTCGACCCAAATGATTGGAAGATCGGCCTTTAAAAGCGACGTGTCGCAGAAGAACCTGCTGGGCCTGGAGAGAGAGACTCCGTATTCTCTGCCTCGTCTCTCTAAGTTAACCGTTTCGCCAGCCAAGAGCTTAAAGATACTGGGAATAAGGGTCGAGTTCGAGGAGGAGGTTCCGGACGATCCCCGGACCACGGGCAACGGTCTTTTTGACATGAGAACCCAGGACGACTTTCTTGCCGAGGAAGGACACTTAATAGATCCTTCACCCCATCATAGCCTTTATTTTGAGAAGCACATCCTGGCACTACACAACTATTGGTGGACCATCTCCGAAGGTCAGCTTTCACTTGAAGGAAAGGTTTTTCCCAGGGACGACGACGTAGCTTACCGCTTGCCTCACCCTATGGCCTATTACGGCGCCCCGGATTCCTCCATGGCCGTCAAGGTAGAGATGCTGACACGATTCTTTCACGACAGTTTCAATCTGGCGGATTCTTTTTCTGTTTATGGAGATTCGCAAACCTATCATATAGACTTCTCCAACTATGATTGCTACGTGATCTTTCATGCCGGATCAGATTTGCAGAGTGACTTGGGGGAGTTGGTGAATCCGACACCGGGTGACCTTTTCAGCGGCTTCATCATGCTGAGAGATACGGTGTGGGTCAACGACAACGGCGGGATCTTTCCCATAACCGAGGGGACCTTTATGCCAGAGAGCCGTAGTCAGGACAATCGAGTCACTGCCTTAAATGCAGTATTCGCCCATGAGTTCGGACATCAGTTAGGTCTGGTGGACTTATACAGCACCAACCCGGATAACTTCTTCATGACCCAGGTGGGGGATTTCGCCCTAATGGATAACAATGCTCAAAATGTAGGGGTTGAGATTGGGGAAGACGATTGGGGTGTGATTGCGTCAGGAGTTTTGCCGGTTTATCCCTGTGCCTGGAGCAGGGCTTACCTGGGTTTCGTCGAGCCCGAGGAGGTGACGGGTGACGACGTAGAACTCTTCGCCGCGGAGTTGCTGACCGAAGACCGCCAGCTTATCAAGATACCCATTAGCCCGGAAGAGTATTGTCTCATAGAAAACCGGCAGGTCGATATCGATGGCGATCATTTCAGCGGTCTTCGCGCAGACATCGCCACTAACGTCATTTTGGGTCCGGTGAATCTGGGCGTGAGATACAACCGGGAATATGACTGGCTGCTGCCCGGCTCGGGAATCCTGATCTGGCACGTGGATGAAAGTGTGGCATATTTAGACTATGATGACAATGGAATTAACAACTTTTGGGACAACAATCTCCAATGGTATAGAGAAAGACGCTTCTTAAGCATTCTGGAGGCGGATGGATTACAAGACTTCGGATATGTTTATCCTTATTTCGGACGCAGAGAAGATATGTTTTATAAAGGCAACAATACTGCTCTGACCCCTTACACTTTCCCGTCGTCAAAAAGCAGAAACAAATCCGACACCCATATCTGGATCACAGATATCAGCATCTCAGATTACTTGATGACCCTAGATATTTCACAAGGCTGGGTTCAAGCCGGCTTCCCTCAGAAGGTTGATCCGGAAACTAACATAAGCTCTTTGGTATATGGGGATGTGGACAATAATGGAAATACTGAAATCTTCGCCTCGTCGGACACGTGTATATATGCTTGGGGTCCTGGAGGAGCAAAATTGATTCCCAATAACAACCATTTCGGAACAATTGAGCTGAATGGCGACACCACTTATCTACCTTTAGCCATATTTGCCGAGAGTGATTCAGTTTTTTTCGGACCACCCTCTTTGGGCGATTTAAATAGAGACGATACTTTAGAGGTGGTGGCGGCAACCGTGGATGGCAGAGTTTTTGCCTGGCATCCGTATGATCGAGATCAAGACGGGAGAGCAGACGTGGTCGACGGTTTTCCGGTGGACTTGGGAGACAGAATCTCAGTTGGACCAATAATAGCCAATTTCGATTCGGTGGAGTCGAACCTGGAGATATTCGTGGCCACCACAAGACCCCCCTTTGGCCCCTTTGATCACAGGATAATTGTGATTTCTGATGAAGGTGCGCTTGTCAGTTTCGCTTGGTATCTAAACAGCATCACGGCACTGACAACCACAGGTGATTACAGAACCAACTTCCTGCTCATGGATACGGGGTCTAATTCACACCTCTGTATTTGGAACGCATACGACGGGACTTCGCTGGGGTGCACGGAGTGTTACCGCGGAAGCGGGCCCGTCGTGGCGGGAGACATAGACAGGGACGGTGACCTGGATGCAGTGTATCGTTCTGACGCGCCTGCCTCTGGCCTGGTTGCCTCCGATCTGAAGCTTGGCGGGTCGGGCTTTTTCGCGTCCGTCGACGATTCTCTGGTATCGGGGCCGGTGCTCGGCGATATAGACAAAGATGGTTACCTGGAGATAATCGTCGCTTCAAGCGACAAGATCTTTGCTTATAATCACAACGGCACGCTGGTGAGCAATTTTCCGGTCGACATCAGCTATCCCTATGGCCCCGCTGATCTGATAGAGTCTTCCCCGATTCTGGGAGATATTGACGGAGACGGTTACCCCGACATCATCGTCGGCACAAAGAACAGACAAATTCTGGCTTACAACTGGGAAGGACGGATGGTGGACGGATTTCCTCTCCCCGTGGGCGGACCGGTGACATCTTCCCCCATTTTGATGAATCTGGATAAGGACAACGATGTTGAGCTTCTGGTGGCCAGCGACGACGGTTTCATCTATGCCTGGGATCTGCCGGGCGAATATGACGAAGACAACCTTCCCTGGGTCATGTATGGCTATGATGCCGGGCATACGAATTACTTCCCCAAAGAGAAGTTACCGCCCATTACTCCACTGGCTGGAGACTTGTTGCCGCCAAAGATGGCATTCAACTACCCCAATCCAGCCGAAAGCCAGACTAAAATCAGATATTTCCTAAAGGAGGACGCGGAAGTAGGCATCCGAGTGTATGATCTTTCCGGAATGCTGGTGGACGAGTTTCCCGGTCCGGGTGTGGGGCGCACTCATAACGAGTTCTCGTGGGACTGCTCCAGGTTTGCCAGCGGAGTCTATCTATGCCGGGTGGAGGCAAAATCAGACAATGAAAGTCAGGTGGTGTTTTTCAAGATGGCAATAGTCAAATAGGTCAACAGATTAAACCGGTCAACAGATTAAACGCCCAGACGGGCGTCCGTCTGGACGGATAAAACGGATCAAGTCCGTTGAATCCGCTAAATCCGTTGACAGCTTTTACAAGGAGGAAAGGATGAGAAGAGGAAATCTTCAAACCCTGGGATTTTTTCTGTTGTTTGTATTCGTTCTTTTTTCTCTGAGCGAAGCGAGTACGTTCATTGAGAACAAAGATCAACCGTTCTCGTTCCAGAGCGATCTGGCACGAGGGGAATTTGAGCAGGCCCAGAGGATAGTGAAACTGACCGACGCCCCCTACCTCGCTTACGAAACCGATTCGACAAAAGCAGACGGGGCCGTGGACGTGTACGGCTTCAAGCGCAAATCGGTAAAGAGGGCTTTTGTTTACTCTCTGATCGTTCCCGGCGCAGGCGAGTTTTACACCGGCTCGAAAATAAAAGCGGCTCTCTTTTTCGGACTAGATGCTGCTCTTTGGGCTTTCTTTTTCAACTATCGCGGCAAGGGGAAGGATAAAGAGACGGAATACAAGGCCCATGCAAACGATTACTGGAACGAGGGGAGCTACAAGTATTGGCTGTGGGACATGGTGTACGATCGAGCTATGCCTCGGGACGTCGTATCCGACACTTTTCGATACTTCGATAAAGAGAAGGACCAGTGGCTATATTTCTCGCATCATCTACCGGACGAGAAGACAGACCAGTATTATGAAATGATAGGTAAATACGGGGAGCAGTTCGGATACGGTTGGACCGATTATGGAGGTGAGCTCAAGCCTGACGGTACACCGGACCCCAGCCCCAGGTGGAACGAGTACCTAGACCAGCGCCGCGACTCCAACGATCTGCTGAACAAGGCCAAGTATTCGGCCATGTTCTTGCTGGCTAATCACGTATTGTCGGCCTTCGACGCTGCCCTTACCGTGAAAAGACACAACAAGAGAGGTGAGAAGTTCAGCCAGGTGGAGTTTAAGATGAGGCTGGTTGAGAGAAACCAGGAGCTGATTCCCCGATTGTCTGCGACCTTACGGTTCTAAAAGTGTGTTACAATGATAAGAAGTGAGTCAAAGGATATCGGATGAGAAGTCTAACCATTAGTTGTCTGGCCTTATTAGTCATCTCAGGAAACTCCCCGGCCAACGCAGAGACTGCCGGGAAGAGCTTGGTGAGGCTGGACCACAAGTCGAATAGCGTGCTGTTTTCCCAACAGGCAAAATTTCCCTTGGGACACCCGGGCGGGACCGGTCTCCCCGTCCGCTACATGGCGTCCGAGGAACCGGACGATTTCTTTCAGATGCCGGGAGAATTCGAGGAGAAAAAGGAGGGGTTGAAATCGACGACCACGGCGGCTCTCCTTTCGCTCATCCTGCCTGGCGCCGGCGAAATCTACGGCGGATCCAAAACCAAGGGCAGGATATTCATCCTCTCGGAGGCTTCACTCTGGGCGGGCTTTTTCGCTTTTCGAACCTACGGAGCATGGCTGAAGGATGACTACAGGGTTTATGCGGCAGCGCGCGCAAAGGTGAATTTAGAAGGAAAGTCGGAGGGTTTCTTCGATCAGCTGGCCTTCTATGACAGCCGGGATCAATACAACCAATTCGCCCCCCTGTATCATCGGGGAGAGAGGCAGCCTTATCCGGAGGACGATTTCTGGTATTGGGCCTGGGACAGCAGGGAGTCCAGAGCTCACTACAGAGATCTTAAGAACCGAAGCAAGGACGCATCGCGAAAAGCTCTCTATATGGTGGGACTTTCGTTGGTGAATCGTATAGTCTCGGTGGTGGATGCGATGAAGACGGTGCGGAGCTACAATCGCAGGAAAAGCCTTGAACTCTCCCGGATGAAATTTGACCTCAAAGCCAATCCACTGGGGCATAATCCTAAGGTTATGCTCTATGTCTCACACAACTGGTAACAGCAGAACTCAAAATCACTATTCTCGGCTTTTTTCGAAGCTGTAGTGATTGGCCAACGCCCGGCTTTAAGCTGGCTTTGCGGAGGCCGTTTTTTTGTGCGATCCGATCTAAGGAGGCTCACACCGTCAATCTTCTCCACTGGGCACGGTGGCAAAGTGGACCAGGGGAGAGGTTAAAGTCGGCCTGGGAGCAATTCACCGCCTCGTAGAGTTTCTTTTGAGAGAACGAACCGTCAAGTCGAGCGACATGATGCAGAGATTGGGAAACAGAAAGTTCCTGCTCGTAACCCTTCTCTTCTGTCTCGCCTGCTCCTCCTATGGGGTGAAAAGGACCGATTACAAGGCCTCCGCCTCCTCTCGCCCGGTGAAGGGCCTGAGACTTAACAGTATCATCGCAGCGGGAAAGCTGGGTTCCTCCCCCCTTTACCGTCCCACCGGAATCGCTATAGACTTTCAGGGGAATATTTTTATCGCCGACACGGGCAATGACCGGGTGGTCAAGTGCGACAGCGAGGGGAGGTTTCTTACGGAGGCCGGGGGCTTCGGGAGCGGAGTTGGCGAGTTTAACCGTCCCACTTACATTGCCACGGACAACGGGCTCAACGTGTACCTGGTGGACGCCCAGAACAAGCGAATCCAGAGATTGGACCGGAACCTGAATTTCATATCGACGATCCAGATCGAGGAAGACGGAGATTTGGCAGGCTTAGGCCTGCCGGAAGGGATCGCATTAACCCCCTCAGGTGAAATCGTGGTCTCCGATACCGAAGGTGACCTTCTCATCGAACTCTCCAGCTTCTCCGAACACAAGACCACCTATGGAGGCTTCGGGGAGATGGAGGGAGGCTTGCGCGATCCCCTCGGAGTTTTCGTTAACCGGAACGGTGACGTCTACGTGGCAGATTCACGGAACGACCGCGTCGCGGTGTTCGACCAGTTCGGGAATTTCCTAAAAAGCCTGGGAGAAGAAGTCCTGAGTAACCCCGGCGGAGTGACGGTGGACCAGGATCAGTTCGTTTACGTGGCAAACACCGGGGGAAACAGCTTAGTTATGTTAGGACCGGAGGGAAACCTGATCGCGGAGTACGGGAAGTTGGAGCAAGGAATAATGAGTCTCTCCAGACCTACTGATCTTGAGTTCGGAAGAGAAGACAGACTCTTTTTGGTGGACTCCGGTAACAATCGAGTTGTGGTGTTTGAAGTCGTGAGATAAAACACATGTCTGTTCCGAAGCCGTTGTCAATGCGTAAGCTCACATCCGGCACATTCACCGGATTTGAGCCAAGGCGGGACCCACAACTGCTGGCGTCCCGGGTGGCATCTTGCGCTCATCGTATGAGACACTGGCGTGGTGGTGAGGTCATCGGGTTGCTCCTGCGGCCTATAAGATTCCTGTTGGTCCTCGTGTTCCTTTGGTATCTTACAGGTCTCTGCCCGGCTTGGGCCGCCGAGAAACCGAATCTCTCCACTCAAGTGGCGACCCGTCTTGTTGGCAACGGAACCGCTGGTCCCTATCAGCTTGAGGGATATTTCATTTTAGAGGGCACGGAGAAGGTCAAAAAGGACGGCTTTCTGCTTCAAGGCGATCGCGACTATTCCATCGACTACGATAGGGGCACAATCACCTTCTCCTTCCCGCTTTCCCCAGCCGATACTCTTCTGGTCAATTACGAGAAGCTGAATCTTGCCTTAAGAAGGAGGTACTTCCACCGCGAACTGGTATACCGGGGGGATGGGCATAAACCGGATGAACACAGTTTGTCCGGGACAGTAAGCAGAGGCGGGCCGAAAGAGAGAATGCGGCAGTTCTTCCCTCAAAGCGGCTCTTCCGATCTGGAGCTTAGCGGAAGCAAGACCTTTTCGTTGGAGGTCGGCTCTGCGCAGGATATGTCTTTAAAGCAGGGATTATGGGTCTCGGCTAAGGGAAAGGCGACCAAGAACATGGAGGTCTCGGTCCAGCTTTCAGATCAGAATATGCCGGCCACCGCGCAGGGGAGCACCAAGAGATTAGAGGAGCTGGACAAGGTGCAGCTTCTGGTCAACTCTCCCCACTTCTCCGGCACATTAGGGGATTTCTATCTGGCGCCCTCCGGATCCGACCTGTTTTTCTATGAGAAGAAACTGAAAGGGATTATGGCGGAAGCCGGGACAGGAAAGAGTTCCGCCTCCTTCGCCTTGGCCTCGTCCAAGGGAGAGTATCTGACCAATAGGTTCCAGGGCCAGGAGAACAAGCAGGGTCCTTATCAACTTCAGGGCAAGAATGGCCAGATTAACATAATGGTTTTGCCAGGAACCGAACGGGTGTGGGTGGATGGGGAAAAGATGGGACGGGGCTCGGATAATGACTACATCATCGACTATTCCAGGGGAACCATCCGGTTCACCCCGCGCAGGCTGATTACCTCGGATTCACGCATAACGGTGGACTTCGAGTACTCGACGGAGAGTTACAAGAGAGATTTTTATAGTGGGAATCTGTTGGCTGGCTTTCTGGGCGGAAAAGTAGAGTTCAAAGCCACCGGGATACACGAAGCAGACGATAGGAGCCGTCCCGCCTCTCTTTCTTTATCCACAGAAGACAAAGCCATTCTCAGCCAGGCGGGAAATGATAGGTTCTTGGCTTCTAAGGATGGCGCGAATTTTGTGGGAGAGGAGATGGGGGACTATGACTTAGCCTTCGACTCCTCCGGGAACTTGTATTATCAATATGTGGGAAGCGAATCGGGTTCCTATAGAGTCTTATTCTCCCAGGTGGGAGAGGGAGAGGGAAGCTACCGGTACACAGGCGGCGGGGTTTACAGGTACGTTTATCTGGGAAACGGAGACTTCCTGCCCGCGACGCTTTTGCCACTTCCGGAAAGCCATTCGCTCTTCGACCTGAGTTTGTCCTTCTACCCCGCTCGGGCACTGAAGACCCAAATAGAGTGGGCGAAAAGCAAGAGGGACAAGAACACCTTCTCCAAGAAGGAGGATGAACACAACTGGGGTGACGCGGTCTCTCTTAAATCAGCCTATCAGAACGCTGACTTTCAGTTCCTGAAACCGGATTTCCACAGGCTGGAACTTAAAGCTGAATATAAGTTGCTCAAGAGAGATTTCGCTCCTTTCGGTCGGGTGGACATAGTGGAGAAGGAGAGAAGATGGGATCTGCCGGGCCTTGCACTTTCTACAGACGAGAAGACTTACCGCTTCAGTGGAATAATCTCTCCTTTTGAGTCGTTCCTGATGGACTTCGACTTGGGAAGACTGGAAGCTAAGGAGATATTCGTGTCTCAAAGACGAAGCCTGGCGGTGGAAATCTTTCCGGCTGGCTGGATTACCGCTAAGGGAAAGAGCGAGAAGATAAAAAGCCAGGAAGTCATCGCAGAGGAGGTAAAGAAGAGAGGAGAGTGGACCAGAAATCTGATCGTGGTAAACAACAGGTTTAAGAGTCTCTCCACCAGCTTGTCCTGGGAGCAGGAAAGGAGACATTCCTCCGTGTCCGGGTCAACCACCGAAAGAGAGGATTTCGATGAACTCAGCGGTAAAATGAGCCTGGGATTGTCAAGGGTGATAAGGACCAGCACCCAGCTTTCCTACCGGGAAGACGATAAGTTAACCCAAGCGCGGGCAAGCGAATCTTCGTCCTATACCTGGCGCAGCCAGCTCTCCGTGCGGCAGTATAAGGGCATGCTGTCATCCGATCTGGAGTTTGCCCGGAGGATCAAGAGATTCCGGCACTCGTCAGGTGAGGACAGCAGGCAGGATCTGCTCCTCGGCCGAATAGACTTTCATCCCCCCAGCCAGCTTTTGACAATAAGGCTTTATCATTCTCAAAATCAGATCCACTCGGCCCGGAGGTGGGACACTTACGTGGAAGTGGGGCAGGGGAGAGGGGAGTATCGATATGAAGATGGCGAATACGTCCCGGATCCGGAGGGAGACTTCGTCCGGCTCTCAGAGTGGGCAGGAGAGACTAAGTCATCTTTAGAATTGAACAAAAGCATCCGGATGATCTTCTCCCCTCACAAGGTTGCGCCCCGATCAAAGGAGAGGTCATTCTGGTCGAGGGTGGGAAAGATCTTCTCCACCGACTCTTTCATCAATCTTCGAGGGAGATTCACACATGACAGGCCTCTGGGTCACTATATCTTCTATCCTCTGAGTGAGTTGTCCAGGGAAAGCATTCTCTCTCGGAACAGCAC
>CBDUQU010000066.1:0-15870 GCA_965369445.1 uncultured bacterium
AGATCGCATCACCTGGTCAAAATCGCAGTGTTCGCAGTCATAGTTAAGCGGACATAACTTGAAGGAGATAACCCCGGCGGTCATCCAGATGCAGCGATTTTGCGCGGCAGCGGACTCTGTCTCTTGTTTTTTTGAGGCTCTCTTTTTCATAAGTTTGCTCTTGTCGTTAACTCTTTCTCCTAATCGGACGATTCTTCGATTCATCCTTTCGGGTTACGCTACTATCGCATCCATCTTGAGTTAGTATACCCCCTCATAGTCCGGGTGATCCCGGTGAACGGGCATCCGGTTTACTATCCACCGGTACATTAAGATCTCGACGGTGATGAGGGTCACCACCAGGATCAACTCCTTCCAGTGAACGAATTCACGGTGCGGGAGCTGCCAGTTTAGAGCGATCATCGAAACGGTGAACCGGTTGACGATCAGGCCCAGGATGGTAAGAAAGGCTGTAAACCGGATAAGGCTTACGCTCCTGTTTCGGACTCCATAAACAAACAGGAAACAGGGCAGAAGAACGAAACCGAAAACCTCGACTAAGAACCAGTGGCCCCAGGAGGTGTTCAGAAGATCCCAGTGGTGCCCGTGGGCGATGCCGACCCATTTTAAGCAGAAGTACGTTAAAAGAACCAATGAGGCAGCTCTGCCCAGGCCGATGGTGAGCCTGTCGAAGCTTTTCGCGCGCACGGGATCCATCCGATCCGCCCGGCCGCGAAGGAACCGACGGGAGATGGTGCTCTCGGCTATCACCATGGAGAGCCCGGCAAATATGCTGGAGACGAAGAAAAACAGTGGGAGGAACTCCGAATACCATAAGGGGTGAAGTTTTCCCGGCGCAAGAAGAAACAGCGCTCCCAAAGCAGATTGATGCAGCGTAGACAGGATTACGCCGAAGATAGTGGCTCCGATGGTCACGCCCAAAGCCCATTTACGCCATCTCTTAGCCCCAATCCACTCAAAGATGGCCGGGCAAAACTCGACAAGTTGGGTCGAAAGATACAAAGCCACGTGCCAACCCACCAAAAACAAAACAGAGGTTGTGCCAAATGAGATAGTCATGGGGTAAGGCAGTCGCCAGGGGCGTCCCAGATCAAACAAAAGAAAGATGACAGCGAACAAGTAACCTATAAATCCCGTAAGGACAGCAGGTCGAACAAGAGAATGATAGTTCTTCAATCCAAAGATGTAAACGGCTGATGCCATTATAAATCCTGTAGCTGCCAGAGGGACACCGGTGAAAAGCCCCCAGGTAAGGAAAAGCCCCCAGGGTTGGTCTTGTGAGGCGTGCGTCACAGCGCCCAATCCTTGAGTAAAACGCATTATCACAAAAGGAAGCCCGATTAAGATGATGATCGCCGCGACGATGTTGAAAGGCTTGATCAGCCCCCTTAAGTACTCCTTGACGGAGAGTCCGAGGAATATCCTGTCTCGCACCCAAGACTGGACGACAGCTTTCCTTTCCGCATACTCGGCCATGGTTAGTTCTCCTTCTTCTCTGTGAATTCCGCTTCCTCCTCATCCATCTCGTCCCGATGTTGGGTAAACATGTAGAAGCCGCCCAACAGGGCCGGCCAGATCACCAGCACTGCCGGCACCATGGTAAGGAACCCTCTGGTCAGCTCCGGATACGGCTTGGTGGGAAGATTCATGTCGAACCCCACCTTCTCGAAGGGAACTCCGGAAATATACATCCAACAGGTTCCTCCCACCTCGTGCTCCCCGTAAATATGGTCAACGTACTTGTCCGGATGCTCTACAATTCTCTTTCTTGCGACCTTGATCAGATCACTGCGCTTGCCGAAGGTCATGGCCTCCATGGGGCAGGCCTCCACACATCCCGGAATGCCACCTTTGGAAATCCTGGTATCGTAACACATAGTGCACTTTTTAATCTCGGGGGAAAACGGATCATCATACTCATAAGCCGGGACGTGGAAGGGACAGGCGGTCATGCAATACCGGCAGCCTACACATATACCCTTATTGTAGGTGACGGCTCCCTCCCTTGTTTTCTTGAAGGCGGCCACCAGGCAGGCGGAAGCGCAGGCAGGCTCGTCGCAATGTCTGCACTGCTGCTTCACAAAGACCGGCGGCCCGTCCGGGTCTGGATTGGGATAACGATTGACCACCGTGTAAGCTTTTTCGGTAGTTCTCCTCGTTTTTTCGAAGACCGATTGATCTTCAAAAGGAACCTCTGGCGGTGGCAGTTTATTCACCTGGTTGCAGGCGACCTCGCAGGAGCGACACCCAACGCAACGGGTGAGATCGGTAAGAACGCCAAATCGATCCGGGTAGCCGGCAAAATTTCCCGCCCCGTTGGCCAATTGGGATTTGCCGATCAGACTCGCACCTGAAGCGGCTGTAATACTCTTTAAGAACTTTCTTCGACTGATTCCCATGGGTAGTCCTCCAGTTGATTCTGTTCTGTGATCATGCTGGCAAGTTCTCTTTACCTTGGCCGTGTATTTTTCGCTTTGCCGCAAATCAACGCTTACGGGCCGGCCGCAAGTTCCTTTGTTAGTCAGTTCTCTCTGTCGTCTGGCTGACCCTTTTGGCGTGGCACTCGGTACAGCCCACCGGCGCACCTATCTCCTGGTGGCAGCCCAGGCACTGCAGGTGATAAGCACCCTTAAGACCCGGCATATTCAGGTTCTCGGGGTCAAATGGTTGGTCGTGACATTGCCCACACGCAGAAGTCTGACCAGCCTGGCTGTGATGGTGGCAGGTGGCGCAGTCCTCGGACATCTCCGCATGCATGGCATGAGAGAATACCACTGGCTGGTACATCTTCTCCAGACTGCTCAGGGTGAATGTCTCCGGCGACTCTTCCGGTTTCTCCTTGACCGGCGCGTCTTTGGATGCTGGCTTGACCGCTGACACCTCACCGCTTCTCTTGGTGTGACAATCCATGCATCCGGTCGGTCCCATCTCCATCTCTTTGTGGCAGCCGATGCACTGGCCATGATAAGCGTCTTTCAGCCCCGGCGGGCCAGATTCCTTCGAGGCCAAGGTGGCCGGGTGACACTTGCCACAGGAGGGAGTCTGCCCTGCTCCGCTGTGGTGGTGACAGTCTCCGCAAGCTTCAGCCATGGCGGAGTGCATCTGGTGAGAGAATGACACGGGTACATACATCTTCGCCACCTGGCCCAATGAGATTGTCTCCGGCATCCCTTCCGGGGAAGAGGCATCTGCCGTTTTCTCCCCACCGGCGTACGAGGCAATCGCAAGCCCGGTGGCCAGTGTCAGGATGGTATAGGTTATCGCTCTTCTTGTCACCGCATCTCCTTTGCTCGCAGTTACAGCTGTTTCCTCTATTCAGCGTTAAAAAAGTCTCGCGCTACCTTCTGCCACTGCTCGGAGGTCAACTCGTCGCCCAAGTCGGACTTGATCTCTCCTCCTTCCTGAAGGACGGGGTAACTGGTGGGCACCAGCGCTGCTACCAACTGTTCTTTTGTTACCTGATTCCACCGGGCCAGCATCTCTCCGGAAAGAAGATTCTTCGCCTCCCGGGCGAGACGCACCGGTGCGATTTTCAGAATCCAGTTCACTTCAGGATTCTCCTGAGCGAGAACCTTGGGATTCTCTGCTACCTTCGGGTTGACGTCCACCACTCTGCCGCTAAGGGGGGAAATCTGAACCAGCTCCCTTTCTCCCCTTCGTATTCTCCAGGCTTCGCCTCCCTGGAAGATCCTATCCCCTTTTCTGGGGAGCTTGATCTCCTGCACGGAGCCAAAAACTGAGGAAGCGAACCTGTCCATTCCTACGTTCACCAGACTGGGTCGAATCACCTCGGCCCAGGTATGAGTCGGATGAGCAAAGGTCCCTTTGAGGGCCTGCAACGATTCAGCGATGGCCTCGGTCACTGCACGACCGCGAGGAGCGTTCAACACTCTCCAAAAGAGGATAAACAGCAGCATGAACACGACTGCCATCACGTACTCGATAGACTTGGTGGTAAGCATGAATTCCTGTAGAGTCTGCATCTCAAGATCCTTTCCATACTATAGAGTTAGTCCTCTAATCCTCCTGGTTCGACCACTTCAGCCGTTGTATCCACTTAGCCGCCGTTGAAGAACTCCAGGGTCACCTTCTCCCACTGCTGTGAAGTCAACTCGTCTCCCAAGTCAGACTTAATTTCCCCACCTTCTTGCAGGACCGGAAACTCTGCCAGACTCAAGGTCGCCACTAACTGCTCTTTGACGGACTGGTTCCATCGATTGAGCATGTTACCATGAAGCAGGTTTTTCAGCTCCCTTTTCAGCTTTATCGGCCTGACCTTCAGCACCCAGTTTTTTGCAGTATCCTTCTGGGTCAGAGCCTGAGGATTCCGAGCCAGGTCCGGGTTCACCTCTTCTACTCTTCCACTGATGGGAGAGGTTTGATGCAGTTGCCGCTCCCCTCTTCGCAATTTCCAGGCCTTCCCGCCCTGTTGAATGACAGTTCCCGGCTGCGGAAGGTTTAACTCTTCCACCGATCCGAAGATCGACTTGGTGAATTCGTCAGCTCCCACGGCAACTAAGTTGGGTTCGAGAACCTCTACCCAAGCATGTCCTGGATGTACAAATATCCCTTCCAGGAATGAGGGCACTTTCGCCTTAAACACCTCTTCCTGCGGAACCTTGGCACGTCTGCTCTGAAGCCACGCGCCGATTCCAATCGCGATCCCGACGAAAAGCAGAATAAGTATAACCGACATTTTTCTCACCTCCGCTTTTTTTTAATTGTTAACCGTTCATTGCGCTGGCCGGGCGGTAAAGGTTTTCCGTTCACGCCAAGTGCCAACTCCAATCGCTAATGCCAGGAAAAACAGTCCAAATATCACCGACATGTTCCTCACCTAACCTTTTCTTTTAATGGTTAACACTTCATTTCACCCAACGGGTATTGCATAGGGCTTGCCAAAAACCTTGGGGCACCGAACGCAAAAGACTAAATCGAAGAATCTGTTTAAGATACAAGAGAAGATTTTATTTCAGGGCATATTCGGAGAGGAAGAATTAAACGCCGCACCGTCGAAAAACTCAACGTTAATCGACAGGATTTGAGGAAGAAAGTGATCAACTTGTTTACAGTAAATGGGATGGGTGGTGTGGTAAAAATCAACAACGATTGTTGTGTTTCTCAACAATTGTTGCTCCTTGGGGTTCGCAAATGACCACTACATCGGATTTTAGGGCTTAAAATTAGACGTTGGTTTGGGGTGCCCTCCCAGACGGGGGCGTGTGCCCCCATGTCTAAGGGTCTCCGTCACCCTGAACTACACATGTTGCGGGGTAAGGGCTTGTCCTGAGGGCATAGGCCGAAGGGCTTACCCTGAGGACTATACCAAGGGGGAAATTTCTAATGTTCCCTTTTCCCTTGGAGGGTGTGTCAGAATTTAGGTTTTCGTAGCCGCAGACTTTAGTCTGCGAAATTGAGATATTGAAAACCAACAACTTACGCAATCTAAAGATGGCGGCTACAACTTCAAAACATTATTATGACACATCCTCTTGGGAGAGGGGGAATGAAGACTGAGATTCTTCCCCCGCCAAAGGCGGGGTCAGAATGACATGTAAGAATCATTCCTGCGTTTGTATTAATATGGTAAACTCAAATGGAATGCCCAAATTTAGAGTCACGGTAATAGGAACCATAAATAAGGATACCATAATCTTCCCCAGCGGACGAAGAACGGAGAGCTTTGGGGGAATTCTGTACAATCTGTCTGCTCTATCCGGGTTGGGTGGAAAGTGGATGGAAATCTATCCGGTGTGTAATGTGGGATATGACGTTTACGGTCGGGTGAGAGAGATTTTAGAAAGCTATGAGAACGTCAGGCCGGACGGCGTCAAGAAGGTGAGGAGAAAAAACAATCATGCATCTCTCCTGATCGATCAAGAAAGCGAAAGGCAGGAGGTTCTTAAAAACAGAGTGCCTGTCTTGAGTTTCAGCCAGATTGAACCGTTCCTTGAGTGCGACGTGATTTTGGTCAATTTCATCTCCGGCTTCGACATTACTCTCAGCACGTTAAAGAAAATCCGGAGGAGCACGGCTGCTTTGATATTTATGGACGTTCACAGTCTGACGCTGGGAATCCGCAGAGACGGGAGAAGATTTTTCAGGTCCCCGAAGAGCTGGAAGGAATACATAAAGCAGGCGGATTTGGTGCAGACTAATATGGCGGAATTGAGCGTGCTCGCAGAAAAGAGCTTGAAGTCCCCAAGTGATATTCGAGATTTCGGAGAGTATGTCTTAAGCCTGGGACCGAGAGCGCTTTTGGTGACCCTGGGTGAGGAAGGAGCGGTCATGATCTACAGACACGGAAAAGGTTGTCGCCTCAAGAAGGATGAAGGAATCAAAGTGCGAGGGTTTAAAGACGCCACCGGAGCAGGCGATGCCTTTTCATCTGGATTCTTGGCCTGTTATCTCAGGACCAAGAATCTGACGCGATCTCTCGATTTCGCCAACCGGGTAGCCGCGCAGACGTGCAAGACCTCGGGAGTAGAAGAGGTGGCTGTATTGGTGAGAAAGTACGCCCACCGAAGACTATAGGAGTCGCTTATTACGGTATGCCGCGCCGGAAGCTCTCCTTTTGGTTGGAGTGTTCGGCTTCAGCCGAACCTAAGGTCTGCCTAAAGGCAGACACTCCAAACTGCTTTTACCGTTTTCCTCAAATCGGTTGACAATAAGTCGCAAATGACTTAAAATGGAGTTGATATGAGAAAGCTGTATCTCGTGGACATTGAGGGAACCATCGTAAAGGACAAATCCTATACTCCCATAGAGGGAGCTGCGGAGTGGATAAACTCTTTCCATTCGTCCCCACATGAGTTCATCCTGCTGTCCAACAACACGACTCACAGACCAAAAGACCTCTTGGCCCTGCTGAAGAGCAAAGGATTCGACATCCAGCCCGAAAACCTGTTGACCTGCATGAGCGCTGCCCTAAACTGGCTGAAAAAGGAAAACATCAAAAGCTGTTTCGTGATCGGTAGCGAGCAGTTAAGAGAGTACTTAAATGAGAGTGGGATAGAAACTCCGTCACACGACATGGTGGAGTCAGTGCTGGTGGGCTTGGATCCTTCACTAAACTATGAGAAGCTCAAAGTCGCCGTAAATGCTCTGGTGAAAAACGACGCATCTTTGCTGGCGCTTCACGCCAACCGACTATATAAGGATGAAAAAGGAGAACTTTCCCCTTCGGTTGGAGCGGTGGTGAAAGCCTTGGAATACAGCTCGCAGAAAAGAGCGAATGTTTTTGGCAAACCCAGTCCGGAGATTTACCGTGAAGCCGCAAGAAAATTTGAGGTAAAACCAGAGAACTGTTTCATGATAAGTGATGATCCGCTCTCCGATCTGACAGGAGCGAAGAGACTGGGGATGAAGACGGTATTCGTTACCTCCGGGAAGTACAAGGATAAGGAAATACTGAAGGGCCTGGGCGAGGAATTTCAGCCCGACTGGGTTCATAAGAGTGTGAAGGAAATCAGAATATAGAACCTTTTTCTTTAGAAAGCTAATTCATGAAAATCGGTATAGTCGGACTTCCATTTGTAGGCAAGACCACGGTTTTTAACGCTGTGACGTGTGGACAGGCCAAGGTGGGTGAATTCTCGCTCGGGGTAAAGGAAGCAAACAGGGGAGTGGTCAAGGTGCCGGATGAGAGGGTGCATAAACTGGCTACCTTCTACAATCCCAAGAAGGTGACCCCGGCCGAGGTGGAATACATCGACGTTGCCGGGCTGGTCAAGGAGACCAAGGAAAAAGCTTCGGAGGGAGAATTCTATCATTCCCTAAGGGAGGTCGACGCGCTGGCTCACGTGGTGAGAATTTTCCAGGATGAAAACGTGATGCACGTCTCCGGCTCGGTGGACTTAAAAAGGGACGTTAAGAGTTTAGATCTGGATTTGATCCTGATAGACTTAGATATCGTGGAGAAAAGGCTGAAACGCTTGGAAAAGAGCGTGGCCAGCTCCAAGGATGAAGAGGAAAAAAGAGAGCTTCAGATCCTTCTGAGATTTAAAGAGACTCTGGACCAGGGGATTCCTCTAAGAGAGATTGAGCTGTCTTCGGGTGAGGAACGGCTAATCAGGGGATATGCCTTTCTCTCTTTGAAGCCCATGCTCATCATCCTGAACATAGATGAGGAGCAAAACGAGCAGAGAGAACAACTGGAATCGGAATGCTCACAGATGACTAAGGATGAAAAAATCTCCGGCTGCTCTGTTTGCTCCATCTGCGGAAAGTTGGAGATGGAGCTTGCCCAACTTGAGGAAGATGATAGAGGGGCTTTTATGGAGGATCTGGGTCTGAAGGAGCTGGCCATTGAGCGGGTGATCGATATCTCTTACAAGCTTCTCGACCTGATATCATTCTTCACGGCCAATGAAAACGAGGTTAAGGCCTGGCCGGTTCCTGCGGGAATAAAGGCCATAAAAGCAGCCGGAACGGTTCACTCCGACATGGAGAGAGGCTTTATCAAGGCGGAGGTGATCAGCTTCGACAGGCTGTGGGACTTAGGCTCAGTTCACAAAGCCAAAGAAAAAGGTGAATTGAGGCTGGAGGGGAAGGAGTATCTGGTTCAGGATGGGGACGTGATCTTTTTCAGATTCAATGTATGAACAGAGCAAACGTTCCGGCCAGGGCACGGGCCGAAAAGACAATCTGCGGGGGGTGTCTTCTCCTTATTCTCATCCATCTGGTAGCTTCCTATTTTCCCGAGGAAAGACTCTGGGGGCTGAACCTGCTTTACTTTATGCCGCCCGCTTGGCGATGGATTCTGGCAATCTGCGCTTTTCTGATTCTGATCCCACCCATCAACAGAGCCGGGGGTAACTTTCTCAGTGGCTTATCCCGCACGATACCTCGTGGACTTAAAGGAGCAAATAAATATTACAGATATGCCTTCTTCAGCCTGATAGCGGGGGTTCTTTTCTGGGCGCTCAAGGTCAGAACCTATCTTCTGGGTGATAGTTTCATCAGAGCCAGGGAGATAGACATGGGCGCCAGATTCTCTTTCACTGCCCCCCTGGATTTTCTCCTGCACGCAAACGCAGCAAAGCTCTTAGGCTGGGATGCGTTTCAGACCTACGCGGTTCTAAGTGTGATTTCCGGAACCATTTTCGTGTTCCTGGTCTTGCTTCTGACAGACCTGATGGGAAGAGACGGCAAGGAGAGACTGCTGGTTTTCTCCGTTATCGTCACCATGGGGGCAATCCAGCTTTTCTTCGGATACGTGGAGAGCTACTCAGTTGTATATATGGCAACAATCCTGTACGTTGTCCTTTCTTTGCAGTATGTCAAGAACAAAAGCGGACTGATCCTTCCCATCCTCGCTTTTCTCTTAGCTTTCAGTCTCCATCTTTCTGCCGTGACTTTACTGCCCTCTCTCCTTTACCTGATGCTATTCAAAAGAACTGGGGAGACAGAGAAGGGAAGGAAACAAGGGAAGCTTTCCGGGCTCGCCCTGTCGACCGGCTTAGTTCTGGTAGCGGCCGTTGTTCTTTTTCTTCTGCAGACGTACCACCTCGAACATAAGGGGCTTGACTATTACTTGATTTCTCCTCTGGGCAGCGGAGTAGGCTCGTATTCGCTTTTCTCTCTTTCCCACCTTTTAGATCTGATAAATCATCAACTTCTGGTTTCGCCCGTGGGTCTCTTGATCTGCCTAACACCTGTGCTGGCTTTTTCGGTAAAGACTGCCCGGAAAGATAAGCTGGCGCGGTTTCTTCTGGTTCTTAGCTTATCCACCTTAGCTTATGCTCTTCTGATAGATCCGAAATTAGGGTATCCCCGGGATTGGGACCTGTTTGCATTCGCTGCCCTGGGTTACACGCTTCTGGGACTTCATGTCTTCTTGAGATATTGGAGAGAGACGAAGACCGGAGACCTGCGGTATGTCACGTTGAGTCTATTGTTTACCTCGCTGCTTTCTACCGTCCCGTGGATCTACGTTAATGCAAAGGAGGAGACGTCAGTAGCCAGATTCGAGCATCTTCTGAAGCTAGACAGGGACAGGAGCGCACATGGACACGAGACTCTGGCCATGTATTACAACACACATGGAAACTGGCAGAAAGAGCTGGAGCATTGGAAGAAAGCAGCAGTCGCCGAAAGAAGTGCCCGTTACATCAACAACGTGGCCGCGGTTTACAACAGGCAGCAGAGATATGATCTTGCCTTGAAGGAGCTGGAGAAATCGCTTGCGGTGGATCCGACCTTTGACCGCACACATTTCAGCAGGGGTGACGTTCTTGCCCGGATGGGAAGGTACGAGGAAGCTTTGAGGGAGTTTCGCGAGGCGATAAGGCTACGACCTGACAGAATGCAATATTACAACAACCTGGGAGGCCACCTGACAAAGCTGGGCCGTGACCGGGAGGCGGTGGAGGTTCTTGAGCAAGGCCTGAAGGTGAACCCGGATCATTTCCCTCTTTACCGGGATTTAGGCTACAACCATTTCAATCTGGGTGATTTCGTCCTGGCGGAGAAATACCTCAAGCTCTATTTGGAGCGTGCCCCCGAGGCGGAGGATGCAGCCCGGGTTCGGCAGATCCTAAGGAGCCTGCCCGAAAAACGGCGGTAGCAATCTAAACCCTAAGATGTAATCGTCCGCAACAAGAATAGTCGATGAACCGTCTTCAAACAGCGATTCTGGCAGCTTGCGCGCTTTTGACCATGGCTCGCATCGTCGCTTCCTTCTTTCCACATCTGAGACTCTGGGGGATGAGTCAACTTCATTATCTTTCGCTGGAGTTCCGGATTGCATTGTCCGCGATCGGGCTATTGATCCTGATTCCGGGGATAAACAAGACCGTGGTCAGGGTATTGGCTGGAGTTTTCACCTGGACAGCGGAACGATTCAGTCAGATTAACAGGTATCTTCTGTATTCCGGCATCAGCCTGCTCAGCCTGGTTCCCTTCTGGCTTCTGAAAGCCAAAACGCCTTTGCTCGGAGACGGGTACCTGCGCGCGGGTGAGCTTCAATTTGGCGTGCTTTTATCGATTACCCAACCTCTTGATTTCTATCTGCACCTGTTGGTCTATAGGTTATCTGGCTTCGATGGCTACACCACGTATGGAATCTTAAGCTGCTTGGCCGGCGGGTTATACGTATTCTTGATCCTCCTTCTTGCCGATATCCTGGGAAGGGATGGAAAGGAAAAGTTGTTCATCTTCCTGATCTTGGCTACCCTGGGGTCGACCCAGCTTTTCTTCGGATACATCGAGAGTTACTCGTTCATGTACGTGGGCATTCTCGCGTATATTTTCTTCGGGATCAGATACCTGCAGGGGAAAGGCGCTTTTTTATGGGCGGGCCTTTTTCTCCTGCTGGCCGCCAGCTTTCATCTCTCTGCTCTCTTCGTCTTGCCCTCGCTTTTCTATCTGGCGTTCGCCAGGCCTTTGGGACCGTCCGGTTCGAAAAACGCAGGGGTCAAATTTGCTAACATGGTGGTTTTGTTTTGCGTGGTCTTTGTGATCGGAGCCGGACTTCATCTTCTGAGAACGTACGCCATGAAGGAGTCGCCCGGCTCATTTCTGATTTATCCCTTCGGAGGCGGGGAGGGCTTCTACTCCTTCTTCTCCCTGGCTCACCTTCTGGATTTCCTGAACCACCAACTGCTCGTTTCTCCGGTGAGCCTGGTTTTGTGGACAGTGCTTTTGGTTTTGCTCTGGAGGGAGATCAACTTCAGGGAAAACGTGGTTAGATTCTTGATCTGGATCACGACGTGCTCGTTTGGCTTCGCCCTGCTTGCCGATCCAAAACTGGGATATGCCCGGGACTGGGATCTTTTCGCTTCTTGCGGCTTAGGTGTCACCCTCCTGGGATTGCATCTGACGGTCAATCTTCTCAGAGACCGGCCCAAGGCCGCGTCTGGTGCCGGACCGGAGCGAGCGGTTCTCCGGGGAGACGGAGCTGCAATGGATTTAAAACGGATAACCCTGCTTCTGGTCGTCACCTCTCTTGTATCCACGTTACCCTGGATTCTGATCAATGCCACGGAGGGAAAAGCGGTGGCCCGTTTTGGGGATCTGCTCAAGATCGATGAGAACAGAGCGGCCCACGGCTACGAGACCATGGCCTGCTATTTTCGTGATAAGGGTGAGCACGAAAAAACAATCAGACTGTGGAAAAACGCTATTGCCATCAATCCGATTCCACGCTATTATGCCGTGCTGGGAAATGCATACCTGAGAGTGAAAAGATACGATGAGGCCTTAGAGGTGCTGGAGAAATCCATAGGGATGGCGCCGAATCGCCGGGGCATCCAGTATTCGCATAGAAGCTTGGGCGTCTGCCTGTCAGCAAAGGGTCGCTACGATGAGGCGATATCCCATCTGAGGATTGCCATTGATTTAGCACCCGGCAGAGCAGACTTTCATTATATCATGGGCAACATTCTGGGTAAGGCGGGAAGATACGAAGAAGCAGTTCCGTACTTCGAGACAACATTAGGACTGAACCCGGCAGAAATCAATTCGTATAAGCTCTTGGGGATAGCCTTTGCCCGAATGGGAAAAAAAGAGGAGGCCGAAAGATACTTGGAGACGTACCTGAGGTTGGCGCCACAAGATGCAGCCGGGCTGAAGGGGATAATTGATAGTATTGAAATTGAGATAGATTCCAGCCGATAGATATAGCAGAGCATCTAAAGGCATTTCGCCGGCCAATGAGTTACTGCCCGCACGACCTGCAGAAAGACGTCTTACGAGCCATGGGTATGAGGTTTTGGACCAACGGTGTTCTTACTTGATCGATTTGGTAAGTTCAGATATCTCTCAAGGGAGGAAGAGTGAACCTGATTAAAGAAGAAGAGAAGGCAACAGAAGAGATTAAGAAAATAGGCGAAGAGCTTGCCGTTCTTCCCATCAAGGCAACGGTGGTGTTTCCGTCTCTCATCGTTCCCCTGGTGGTGACCGAGCAGAAGTATGCAAAGCTGATTGATGAGATCCTGATGGAGGGGAAGGCCATAGGGCTTTTTGCTCGAAAGAATATAGAGGAAGAGCACGCATCTATTGAAGACATCTATCGGGTGGGGACGGCTGCATCCATCCTGAAGATGCTGAGATTCCCCGACGGCAGCGTGAGGGTGCTGGTTCAGGGGTTGTCCCGGATAAGAGTGAAGAGTTTCCTCGAGACCGAGCCTTACGCGGTGGCCCGGATTGAGGTCATTGATGAGAAGGTGGAGAAAAACGTTGAGGTGGAGGCTTTATGCCGGAACGTGCTCAATCTATTAAAGAAGGTGGTAGACTTAGCCCCTTACCTCTCCGAGGAGTTGCAGGTCACCGCCATCAACACCGAAGACCCCAGCCGGCTGGCCGATCTGATCGCTTCAAGTCTGAACATAAAGGTGCCTCAAAAACAGGAGCTTCTGGAGACCTTTGATGCCAAAGAGAGACTGAGGAAGGTTCTTTCGCACATCAACCGGGAAGTGGAGGTGCTGGAGCTTTCGCAGAGAATTCAATCTCAGACTGCAAGCGAATTGGGAAAGTCCCAGAGGGAGTATATTCTGCGCGAGCAGCTTAAGGCCATTCAGAGGGAGCTGGGGGAAGCTGATGAGAGAACGGCGGAGTTGGATGAGTTCAAGAAGAAGATAAAAGAAGCCAAGATGCCCAAAGAGGCCCTGGAGGCAGCCAACAAGGAGCTGGACCGGCTCTCCAAGATGAACCCGGCAGCGGCTGAGTATACCGTTTCCCGAACTTATCTGGATTGGCTGGTCAACCTTCCCTGGAGCAAGAGCACCCGGGACGTGCTGGACATCAAGAAGGCAAAGAAAGTCTTAGATGAGGATCATTATGATTTAAACAGGGTCAAAGAAAGAATCTTGGAGTATCTGGCAGTCAGAAAGTTGAAGGAGGATATGAAGGGACCGATCCTCTGCTTCGTCGGCCCTCCCGGTGTGGGCAAAACCTCTTTGGGGGTATCCATCGCCCGGGCCATGGGGAGGAAGTTCAACCGAATATCGCTGGGAGGGATGCGGGACGAGGCTGAGATTCGGGGACACAGAAGAACCTATATCGGCGCCCTGCCGGGCAGGGTAATTCAGGGGATCAGACGGGCCGGCTCCAATAACCCCATCTTCATGCTGGACGAGGTGGACAAGATCGGACAGGATTTCAGAGGAGACCCGGCCTCAGCCCTGCTGGAGGTTCTGGACCCGGAGCAGAACAATACCTTCTCCGATCACTATCTGGACGTTCCCTTCGACCTCTCCGGAGTCATGTTCATCACCACCGCCAACGTTCTGGACCCCATACCCAGGGTGTTGAGGGATCGGATGGAGGTGATCGAACTTCCCGGCTACACAGATTTGGAGAAACTTCAGATTGCAAGAAGACATCTCATCCCCAAGGAGCTGGAAAATCACGGGCTTGGTTCCAAGAACGTAGAGTTTCAGGATAATGCCTTAAAGAAAATCATCAATGATTATACCAGGGAAGCCGGATTGAGAAACTTAGGCCGGGAGATTGCCACCATTTGCCGAAAGGTTGCCAGGATGGTTGTCTCCGGTGAGAAGGGGAAACAGCAGATAACCCCCAGAAGTTTGGAGAAGTTCCTGGGCCCGATCAAGTTTTTCCAGGAGATAGTACAGAGGACCCCCCAGGTAGGCGTTGTGCCGGGAGTTGCCTGGACCCAGACCGGTGGGGATCTGCTGTTTGTGGAAGCCACCAAAATGAAGGGCAAAAGATCTCTTACATTGACCGGCTATTTGGGCGAGGTGATGAAGGAATCGGTTAAAACCGCACTCTCCTATGTGCGGTCCGCCAACGAGAGATTGGGCATCGACGAGGACTTCTACGAGAAATACGACATACACGTTCACGTTCCGGCAGGAGCCATTCCCAAGGACGGTCCCTCGGCGGGAATCACCATGGCAACTGCCATAGTCTCCCTCTTGACCGAAAAACCGGTCAAGCCCAAACTGGCCATGACCGGAGAGCTGACCTTAAGGGGAGACATTCTGCCCATCGGAGGTTTAAAGGAGAAATCCTTAGCCGCATACCGGGCTGGCGTGGAGACTCTGATCGTGCCCAGGGAGAATCAGAAGGACATGGTGGAGATACCAAACGAGATCAAAAAGAAACTGAAGTTTGTTTTCGTTGGAGCCATGGATCAGGTGCTGGAGCTGGCCCTGGACAATAAAACAAAGAAGAGAGGTCGGAGAAAGAAGACCACCAAGCAAAGCAGGCGTCCTTCCAAATAGACTAGAAGCGCCCGCGTCGATTCCACAGATTGCCTGCAAGTAGTTCCCTCAAAAGCTCGTCAAAGCATAGACGGGAGCTGTCGGTGGGCAAGACCCCGGAGTGTCAAACCTTTACGCTTTGCCAGCGGCGTGCCCGGAGTCATGCTACCTGCAGGAGCACACAGTCCAAGCATGGAGAATCGGAACCTGAGTTTGAGAAAACACTCAAAGGTGTTGACGAATTTGAATTTCTTCCTATATTCCCAGATGCATTGTAGAGTAAAATGAGGTCCGGCAATATGAGAAAAGGTTTGCTTTTTTTACTTTTCGTTCTTGCGTCGTCTATTATATTGCCAGGGTATTTCACCTGCAGCGATGGATCCGGCTCCAAGGAAGAGTCGGGCTCAGAAAAGGAGGGAAGGTTCAAGATGGGACAGGTCAGAAAGCCCGCAGTGGCGGGTCAGTTTTATCCCGGCGATCCGGTAACCTTGACTAAACAGCTATCCGATTTTTTCAAGAACGCCAAAAAGGAGCCGGTGCCGGGAAAGATCGTGGCGTTGATATCTCCGCATGCCGGCTATATGTATTCGGGCCAGGTCGCAGCTTACTCTTTCAAGCTCTTGGAGGGCCTTTCCTTCGAGACGGTGGTGGTGATCTCTCCCAGCCACGTGGCTTACTTTCCAGGGGCCTCAGTTTACAACGG
>CBDUQU010000067.1:0-15294 GCA_965369445.1 uncultured bacterium
TAACTTGAAAACAAAGCATCTCGGTGTATAATAGTGTTACCTATGTCTCCGAACATGTGTTACCTATGTCCCCAGTCTGTACACCCATAAGAGGGAGAGGGAACTTTTCCCTCCCTTTATAGGAGGGAATAAAAGGAAGGGTGAAGTGATTGCTTTTTTCACCACACGCCTTTTCTGACCCTCGCCCTAGCCCTCTCCCATAAAAGGGAGAGGGAACTCGGTTCTTCCCTCCCTTCATGGGAGGGAATAAAAGGGAGGGCAAAGCATTTTGCGCGTAGGGGGGAACCCGGCGTTCGCCCGAGGCCCGGGCTAGTCTTTGTGGGGTTCTCCTGACCCTGAATCGGAGCCCGAGGCACCGTGTTGCACTGAACGATTGTCAGGCTCTCCGCTATTCAACGGAAACCTCTCATGGCGAAGCTCGCTCAGTAACGAGCGCAGTTTCTTGTCCAGAATCTTTAGTTCTGCGCGCTGGCTCCGTGCATCATCCCGATCATCGGTGTAGCCAGGGAGTCCGGCGGCGGCCAGGGAAGCTTGTTCAGTAACACGGGAAACGGTTCGCACGTCCTTCGCGGTGGAACGAGTGAGGTTGAGAATCTCTTCGAGGAGTTCACGATCTGAACGCTCGGCGGATTTGGTGTCGGTCTTGGCTTTGGACATGACGTCGTTGACTGTCTTCTCCAACTTTGGCCACCACATCTCAAATACACTGTCTACGGTTTCGGCATCGAGTGCTGCCTCGCCCAGTTGGTCATTGATCATCTTGATCAATTTCTTCAGATCTTGCTTTTGGAATCTCGAAGCCTGGAATTGCACCAGAGGCCCCTTGATGTCCGTGGGATCTAATCCAAAGAGAATGGGGCACACACGTGACTCATCCAACTTCTTGGATAGCGCACCAGCCTCGAACATAATCCAGGGGGCTTCTAGATTCTCTTTCGTTAGGCAAATAATCCCGATTGCCGAGTCCTCAAGCTCTTTTGATATCTCGCTCGACCATCGCGAACCTTTGCTTACGTCATCCGGGGAGAAGTATGGGTTCACCGCTTGGATGACAGCTGGCAACCACTCCCGCAGAGCTTCTGCCAGACCTTTGCTCGTTTCGCCGGACCAACTTATGAATACTTTCATTTGATCTGTCCTCCTACATGCAGATATGCGTTTATCATGGTTTCTCGCGAAAAGGATGCAACGCTAATTCGCGTCAGCGCCCAGGAACGCTCCGCGCCGTAGCGGACCCAATTAAGTGTATCCCCATTGCCGATAGGTTTCTCTCGAGTAGTGTGACAGGGCGCCCTTCGGCAGATTATTGACATCGAACTGCGAGACCGCGTCAGCCAGCGGCTCCTTTTTGAACGGGACATGTATCACGCGTGCACTCTCGTCTTGAATTCTGGCGGCCAAAGCGGTCGGCCAGAGAAGAGTTAAGGCAACCGGATCAAGGAAGGTTTCGTACCCGGTATATGCTGCTATGATTGGAATCTCGCACTCGTCGACGGCATACCTGATCTCGAACGGCACCCAGTCAGTGTCCTCCTTGGTAGTTTTTCCAATAATGAGTATCATGTTTTTGGACTTCAGCAGCCTTGTTTTGAGACTGCGCTCCAGCGTCGTTCTTTTACTCGAATCACTAACCGCCGATGTTTTTTCGTGGCTGTTCACAAACTCAAAATCGATTTCATCCCTTATGTTCCACGCCTTCAAGAGATTGTAGTACTTTATGTCTGATTCCGTTGGTTCTTTTGTGTTGTTGGCGTAGAAGGCAATATAGGTTCCGTTTCGGTAAGCCATAGCTACCTCCAACTCTTTCTGATAAGCTGCAGATCTATTTCTTCGAACTTGTCTTCGGTGATGACTATCCTCAATTGTTTTACGATCTCCTTCTTCTTTGTCTCGTTCAGAAAAGAAAGTAGTATTATCTCCAGTAATTCCCTGGGGGGCAGTCCTATTCCTGACAGACCACTCCCGATTAAGGGGAGATTCACGGGATACCCGCCGGAATGATTTCTGACACTCTCCCAGAGGCCACTCAGTGCTTTCCACAACTGCGGGACATCCGCACAGGCTTTCAGCGTCGAGATATCTGTGTGGCTCAGTGCCACAAGAAAATACCTCTGATCCGTCAAAGTCACCACGGCCGTTGTTCCGATAGGGTACTTCTTTTGCTTCCCCCTGGGTCGCGCAACCGTCTCAAATTGGGTCTTTGCGAGAGCGCTCTCGACTAGGCGTTCGAAGAGCTGAGACCGCCCGGCTAGTGTTTTCTCGATGAAGACACCGTGCAGGCTCTTGGGCGAAACAAGATCGCCTATCTCGCTGTCAAAGTATTCGTTCACCGACACCACCTTGTGCCCATCCATTTTCAACAAGTCAGCGAAGTAGATCCTTACCGATGTGTCAGTGTTGCGGATCTTAATACCGATCTTCCTGGGCGGGATCGCATACGACACACCCGCCACGCAACTAACACCTACCATTGCTAGGTAGAGACCCAACCCTGGTGGCTTGTTCACAACAAATGATAGGAAGGGCTCTATTACTGCCCAGAGAACCGAGTATGAGAGGAATATGGAGACAATGAATCTCCACGGGTGTCTCCTTATTCCCACCCTTGTTTTTTTGACCAAGGTAGGTCTGTTCACCCGCTTTCCCTCTCAAATCTGAGCGGTTCCTGTCTGGTTGGGTGCGCACAAGCTTGTCGCGCATTGCGTTCCCGCTGACTCAACCGCCTCTTAGCAGAGCCGCGTTGAAAAGATAACAACTGGTCTGCGCCTTGTCAATCCTTTTTGCGCTAGGAACTAGGGCCTCCTCAGCGAGCGTTCGGGTCTAGCATGGAAGAGACATCGACAAGAAAACCGATTACCTACCGAGTTCTGGTGCGGCAGAAAAGGAGGTAGCCCAAGAGCGCGAAGATGGCTAAAGAGAGGATATCGCCGAGGGTTCCGGGCAGAAGGTTGCCCACGCCTTTTGGTTTTCCCAGGAAGAATGCATACAGGGCTATGCCCACGCCCAGCAGCCCTTCCCCGGCTATCAGCCCGGAGCCGAAAAGAATTCCCTTTTCCCTTCTCTGGTTAAGCTCGGCTTCGTTTTTCTTATATTTTTTCTCAATGAAACGCCTTATGCATCCTCCCACGAAGATGGGGGTCATGGTGGAGACCGGCAGGTAAAGCCCCACTGCAAAGGGCAGGGAGGGTAGGTGGAAAAGCTCAACTATGCCGCCAAGCGCGGCTCCGGCTATGACAAAACTCCAGGGAATCTTGGCCTGTAAGACCCCCTCGATCACGGTTTTCATCAAGGTTGCCTGGGGGGCGGGCAAATCGATGGAGCCGAACTGGTAAGCGCTGTTTAGAATCACCACTGCGCCGCAAACGGCAAAGGCGGAGGTCACGGCGCCGATAAGCTCGCCTATCTGCTGCTTATTCGGCGTGGCCCCGACCAAGAATCCGGTCTTCAAGTCCTGGGAGGTATCGCCGGCTATGGATGCGCCCACGCAAACCACGGTGCCCACGGTGAGTGCCGTGACCATGCCCACCTCGTCGGTCCAGCCCAAGAGCACAAAGATCAAGCTGGTGCCCAAAAGAGTCACGATGGTCATGCCGGAGGTGGGATTAGACGAGACACCCACCAGACCGACTATGCGGGAGGATACGGTGACGAAGAAGAAGGCAAAGATAGCTATGCACGGAGCGGCTACCAATCTGACAGACAAGGACTCCCCGGTGCCGAGTATGTGAGGGACCAACGCCAGTATCAGGACTATGATGCCGACACCTGCTGCAACGTAGGTTAGGGGCAGATCAGCCTTGGTTCTATCTACTTTCACCGGCGCGGTTAGAGCCGGGCCTCTTCTCATTCTCCCTCTCACCTCGTCCACGCTCAGTTTGAACGACTTGATCATCACCGGAATGGACCTGATGATGGTGATTATGCCCCCGAAGGCGACTGCTCCGGCTCCTACGTATCTTATGTATCTGTTCCAGATCTCCGACGGCGTCATATCGATAATGAGCTTGGTGGTCTCAGGGAAAAGCGGCGTGGTCATCCCCTGGGCCAGATAATTGATCAGCGGGATCAATATCACCCAGGAGATCATCCCTCCTGTCACCATTATCAATGATATGCGGAATCCGAGGATGTAGCCCACCCCCAACAGGGCGGGCGTGGTCTCAATCCCTATTTGCGCCTTTGGCAATCCGGGGATTAGAGATTTCACCTTGTCGCTCCATAGGTGCAGAAAAGTGATGAAGAACTTGTATACCGCTCCGATCCCCAAACCTAAGAACACATTGCCAGCTTTTGCTCCTCCTGCCTCGCTGGCGATCAACACCTGGGCACAGGCGGTCCCCTCAGGATAGGGCAGCTTGCCATGCTCCTGAACGATTAAGAATCGTCTCAGCGGGATCATGAAGAGAATACCCAAAAGCCCACCCAGCATGGCCAGGCTGGCCATCTGCACCAGCGAGGGACTCAAACCCCATAAGAAGAGTGCGGGAATGGTAAAGATGACTCCCGATGCCAGAGACGAACTGGCAGAGCCTATGGTCTGGGACATGTTGTTTTCCAGGATGGTGGTGTCTTTGCCGAAGAGGACTTTGGAGAAACGGAAGAAGGCCACGGTCATCACCGCTACCGGAATGGAGGTGGAGACGGTGAGGCCGGCCTTCAGGCCCAGGTATGCGTTAGCTGCGCCGAACAATATCCCGAAGATGACCCCGGAGATCAACACCTTGAGCGTAAACTCCGGAATGATCCTGCTGGATGGAATGTAGGGTTGGAACTGCTCCGCGGCGTTACCTTGTGTTCCTTTTGATTTCTGTCGCATATGATCAACCTTAAGGTATGTGCACCGGGACAGGTCCCGTCAGCTCAACGCCGTTTGTCATTCTGACCCCGCCAGAGGCGGGGGAAGAATCTCACACCGGGATGCTTCGCTGCGCTCAGCATGACACAGTATGACGGCGTGTAGGGGCGAATCTTCCCTTCGAATTCCTCAGGGCGGTGAGCAAAGTCGAACCGTAGATTCGCCCAAATGCGGGCGGAGCTGAAGCTCCGCCCCTACGTTTTTTCCTCGCTAGTTTATTTGAAAAGCTCCGACGCCTTCACGATTTCGAAGTCGTCTTCTGTTAGCTTCAGATCGAAAGCCTTGATCTGGTCATCCTCCTCCCGGAGCATGGTCGGGTTTGCCTGAGAGGGATACTCGATGACAGTCTGATCGGACAGAACCTCCTTTATGAATTCCTCCGCGTCGGAAACCAAGGCCACGATGGCCACGTTTTCCGGCGAAAGATACGTTTTGGCGGCTCTGTCTATTTTCTCCTTGGTTACACTCTCCACGTCTCTTTCAAAATGATCCAAAAAACCGTAAGTTCCGTAGTACTGCTCGGCCAGCCTATGCGCTAATTGCCTCTGAGGAGTTTCGATCTGGAAGGGAAATTGATTTTTCTCAAAGCTCTTCATGAACTCCAGTTTGTCCTCCGGTACTCCATCAGTGGCCAGATCGGTCATCTCCTTCAGGCAGAGCTTCATGGCGAACTTGGCATTGATGCTCTTGGGATAAGTCCACATGCTGAAATATTGCGCCTTCCGGGGACAGTTGGGGCTGGCCAGTTTACCCCACCCAAACTGTTCGAAGTGCTCGATGTAGCTGTAAGCGCCATAGCACAAACCCCGGTCCATCCTGACGGTCTTGTACAACCTTCCTATCGACTCCCGGTGTTTACCCAGATGCGCATTGGCCACCAGCATGGGGAAGTAGTCCGGGGAATGCCGGGTTAGATCATACGGATGACCGATTCTGAACTGGGTCTGGGCTCTTTTCTCCTTCTCGATTAAGAGCACCTTCCTTCCCACGATCGGCTGGATTTCTCCACCGATCTCCGGCACCTGCCCGGTTTTCAATGTGGACATATCTGTTTTGAACCGCTGCACCAACTCATCGTCGAAGTCTCCGGCCAGACCGAGAAGGATATTGTTTTTGAGAAAGTGCTTGTGATAGAAACTCAGAGCATCCTGCCGCGTCAACGAGTTGACCGACGATTCATTCCCGCAGGTAAGATGTCCGTATGGATGCCCCCGATGAATGAAGTTGTCGAAGCTCTCACTCACCAATCTGCGATCCCTCTGGCGAGTGTTTTCGATAGCGTCCAATTGATCCAGCTTAGTCTTCTCTATCTGATCCTCCGGAAAGGTGGGTTTCAGGATGATCTCGGAGAACACTTGATAGAACTTATCCAGATTCTCTTTCAGGGTAGTGCCGGAGATTACGATTACCTCCTTGTTAACCTCGATGCTCAGCCGCGCGCTGATGAAATCCAAAAGCTCGTCGATCTCGTCGCGGGAAAACGATGCGGTCCCCCGATCCAGCAATTGGGCAGTGAAATAAGCCAATCCCTCTTTGCCCGGCGGGTCGTAGGCCGAACCGGCTTTGATCATCACTTCGAAATAGACCACCGGTATTCCAGGCTTCTTAACCTGGACGATCTCCAGTTCCCCAGCCTTGCCACAGAACACGCCGAAGGTCAAGAAACATATGAGGCTTACGAGAAGTATTGCTCTTAGCCAATTAGATCGCATTTGTTCCTCCTTTTTCTAATTCGCGTCGAAAATCCCGAGGGATAAACCCTCGGCTACGGGCTAATTCGCGTAGCAGAGCCTTCATGGCTCTGCGAAACTACCGAGGGGTGAACCTTCCGCTACGCGTTAACGAACGTAAGAGGACCTAACCCTTGGGCACCAGGCTGACCACGGTGCGGTTGGTCGGTGTGAATGTCTTCTCTGCCGCCTGCTGAATGATCTCTGGCGTGATGGAATCATATCTATCCTCGATCTGAAATAGCAAATCGTAATCTCCGCCGAGCAGGTGGTATCGGCCAATCAAAGATGCGACCGAGAAGGGACGGTTCAGGCGGTAGAACATCGAAGCTTTCACCGAATTCTTGGCCTTGGTCAACTCCTCCTGGCTCACCTTTTCCTTTGTCAGCTTGTCAATCTCTTCAAAAATCATGTCTTTGACCACCTGAAGCGATTTCCCTCTCTTTAGATTTGTGGAGACGGTGAACATCCCCGGATCCTTTTGACTCTGCATTCGCCCGGAGATATAGTCAACCATTTGCAGATCAGTATACAGTCTTTTGGTCAGCCGGCCGCTCTTGAGGAACAATATCTCGCCGATCAGCTTCAACGCACAGAAATCGTCCGACATGATGTCGAACTCCGGGCCATGATAGCCGATGATCAGCTTGGGCGTGATCAGGTTGTCTTTCCAGACGTATTCCTTCACCCTCTCTTCTGTCTGCGGCGGCTCTACGGGAATAGGGATATCTTGCAGAGGCTGTTTCTCCCAATCCCCGTAGTATTTCCTGACCCATTCTATGACCTGAGGAGTATCGAAGTTGCCGGCCACCACTATGGTCGCATATCCCGGAGAGTAAAAGGTTCTTTTGAACTCCAGTCCATCCTCCACCTGGATATTCTTCTCCAGATCCTCCTCGAAGCCGATCACCGAATGACCGTAGGTGTGCTTTTTATAAGCTAACCGGGTGAACTCCGACCACAGGAATCCATCCGGGTCCTCCACCTCACCCATGCGTCTCTCCTCTTTAACCGGCCCAAGCTCGGTCCTGAAGGTCTGGTCGTTGAAGATCAGATTTCTGACCCGGTCAGCCTCGACCTCTATCACCGTTTCTAAGTACTCAGCCTTGACGTTGACAAAATAGACCGTCATATCCTCCCCGGTATAGGCGTTGGTCTCGGGACCGAAGCGCCCTAATGCCTGGTCGTAATCCGGGTATTTCTCCGTGCCGCGGAACATCATGTGCTCAAACAGATGTGCCAATCCCGTCTTTCCGAACTTGACCTCATTCCGGGAACCGACATTCATAAAGGTTTGATAGCTCACTGTGGGGACTGAATGATCCTCGCAGGTGAGTATGGTCAGTCCATTGTCCATGACCGTCTTCTGGATGTCAAGGTCAATTGAGGCTGCAAGGATCGGCAATGCCGCAGGCAGCAACAGACAAAAGGTGAAACTCAAGATTCTGTGGAACTTCATCTCCTCCTCCGGTTGGAAGTTGACGCACCAGAAATATTCTCCAAATATAACAACCTGACTGCTTTTGTCAAGCCGACGGGGATGGCGGCACAAGATGCCAGACGAAAGGGATGCCTTTCTTAACGCCTTGCATACATTGCGCGAAGAGAAGAAGAGGCGGGATGAATTCCCGCCTCTATGGAAGGAGAATTATTTTTGTTCGAGAGTGCATATATATAGCGGAGCCCTGCACCGTACGGTGCAGGACGGAGAGGCCGGGATTCTCTACAGCACAATCGTTTCACGTTTGAATTTAAAACCGAAATCCCTTAACTCATCAAGTACCGGTTTATAAAGTTCAGGAAGGGTCGGAGGCATGAGGACGCCCGTGGCCCTAACCTTACCCTCTATGATGAGTTTTGCAGAAATAGCTGCCGGAAGGGCGACTGCTCGCGACATTGCGGAATCACCATTCGGAATTCCTTCAACGACCATTGTAGCTAACCGTTTTTCTCTTCGTCCTCCGGGAAATTCAGCAAGTACATCGATGCGAAGAATGATCATATCTTTTTCATGAGGCTTATAAGACATCTTTTTCAGCATAAGACCGAGAAGGACATCTAAATTTGTGCCTTCTGTAATGTCAATCGATCTATCTTCCAATAATCCGAGCCATTTTAGACGGTGTATTATATCCGCATTGTAATCAACCTTCAGATGATGAGCCAATTTACGCGTCAGGTCATCAGATGATTCTGCGTTAATTAGAGATGCAGTAAATTGCCGATATGTTTTTCCCTCGAAACTGCCAACTTTATCATTCTCAAACAGACCAAGAGCCCTAATATTTCTCATATTATTACAATAGCCGGAAAACCGCAAAAGCCCGCGGTAGAAAGAAACGTCTTCATCCAGGCCAAAAGGTTTCACATACTTCTGCATGTCTTTATTGGGATATGATTCAAAGGTTCCTAATCCGTCTATATCAACGTACCAGAAGTGTTCGAACAGCTTATCACCAGGCACCTCAATTCTTTTACCGTTCTTAAGATAAGCTGCAGCAGTTTGTGCTGCCACCAAAACCGTTCTCGGATCCCATGAAAACTTGTACCCCATCGGATTATTATTTGATTCAAAGGAAGGCAGTCCGCTTCCGTATGAATCAAGACTGATCACACGACCACCTTCTTTTTTAATCTCATCAAGAATCATTTGAGTGCCAAGATGATCCATGCCAGGATCTTCACCTAATTCATTGACAATTAATATTTCTTTCTCTTTTGCTTCTTTTTCCAACGCCACCAATTCAGGGATTTCATAAGCAGTAGTTAACATACTTTTTCTGTTGCGCAAACAAGATTGGGCAACATGAATATGAATTGGTTTGGGCACCATACTAATTGCGATATCGACTTCACTAATCACCTTGTCCAGAACGTCAGGGTCATTATCAGGCCACCGAACAGCTTGGCCTAACGATCTCCCGGCAATCACTCTTTCTGCTTTTGAAAGGGTTCTATTTACCATTATCACCTGGTATCCGCATTTTTCAATAAAATAGTCAACCAGGGGTTTAGTCATTAAACCAGCGCCTATAATTGCGATTTTCTTCATTTTTACCTCTCTTTTGACTCTACCGTGTTAAACAAAGTGAACTTGACAGCACTGGAAGCTAAGACCTACTCTGCCTGATGGCAATGGCGAAGAGGCCGGGATTCGCCGTCAGGCCCTGTCTTCGACCCTGAACTCAAGCAGACGTTTGGCCCCGGCCGGGCCCGTATGGGCCTCTGGACGGACCCCCCGGGCGGAACCGCCCCGTTAAATCCAGACAAAAACCAAAGATCTGTAATCAGCAGTCAAAACATGTCAAAATCCTTTGGCACTGTTCGCCACAGATGCTCCTTCCGTGGCCCAGATCCATTTGGTAACGGTGAGTGTTGGTTACAGTGTATGAGGTTCGAGTGTGCGAACAAAAAGCGGAGAGGCCGGCATTGAAACCCGCCTCCGGTAGGCGAAACCGCTCCCTCACATACAGAGAACAATCAACTGTTAAAACACTTCAAAGTTCTTTGGCACTGTTCGCCACAGATGCTACGTCCGTGACCGAGATCCATTTGGTGACGAGGAGTGTTAGTTGCAGTGAATGAGGGTTGATTATGTAGACAAAAAGCGGAGAGGCCGGGATTCGAACCCGGGGTGCCTCACGGCACAACGGTTTTCGAGACCGCCCCGATAAACCACTCCGGCACCTCTCCGATGACTTCAGTATACAGTAAACAGTAGACAGACAAAAAACTTCAAAACTCTGCTAGGTTCTCTTCAGTGTCGGTCTGCCTTTTCACAAAAGAGCGTATCTCCTCCTGTTTCGGCTTAAACACCACAAAGCAAAACAGTGTGATGGCCGCAAAAAGAATAAATCTTTCCAAGGTCCCGCCCAAAAGATAATATACTAATCCATAGACAGTCGGCGCAAGAGCAAGAGAAAAGATTATGATACCCTTCTGGAGTAAGGCCTGTTCAGTTGTCGAGCGTCCACGGTTCTTTTGAAAAGCTCTACTGCCGGAGAGAAAGCTTCTTTTCACAATATAGATCGCCGGGATCCCTGAGAAGGCTACCGCGATCAATATCCAGAAGAAGAGCCCCAGGTCACTGACAGCACCTGCGTTGACTCCCCTGGCCTTAACCACGGCGCCCACAAAGATCAGCACCACCGGCGCCAACACGTTCAGCAACAGGCCCAGGTTCAAAAGTCTGGAGTGCATCCTTTCTATGTCTACGGGACTAGTCGGCGTTTCCACTCTTCTTCCCTTTCTTATCTTCCAAGCTCTTCCGGCGAAGTTTCTCAAAAAACGCCCGCAACATCTGGCTGCATTCTTTCTCTAAGATATACGGGATTACCTCAACTTGATGATTCAGCCGTATATCCTGTGCTATATTGTATAACGAGCCACATGCTCCGGCTTTTGGGTCTTTTGGACCGAAGACCAGACGGTCTATTCTGCTTAAGACCAACGCCCCGGCACACATTGCACACGGCTCCAGGGTTACGTATAGGGATGCCCCCGAGAGCCTCCAGGAGTTTAGATAAGTAGAAGCGGCCCCGATGGCGATGATCTCGGCGTGAGCGGTGGGATCGTTTAGACCCTCCACCTGATTGTGTCCCCTCCCGATGATCTTATCCTCATATACGACCACCGCCCCTACTGGCACCTCCCCTTTCTTCAGGGCTGACCCTGCCTCAACTAAGGCGTGTCGCATCCATCTTTCATCTTCGGTCTCGGGCATGGCTTCAAAACCGGGCAATGTTCAGTAGGACTATACGTCTCCTTTTCGGGCAAAGAGAATATAAGAAACGCGGGCTTAATTCAAAGAGATTTTGAGGGAATTTTCATGCATAAGGGAAGTCGTAGTTGCTCGATTCCCAGACGCCCGGACGGGCCCGTCTGGGGGAGCGTCCGCTCATCGAGCACAAAGATCACAAAACCCCGTAGGGGCGGACCTTGCGTCCGCCCGAATTCGTTTTGCTCACGCCATCTTGGAGAAGAGAAGCCACGCGAGCACAAAAGCGGCGATCAAAAGGGGGAAGTTTTTGAAAAGCATATTCGTGCCCTTTCTCAGTCCCCAGATATGAAAATTGTCATCCGCTCAATAAACTACGGTCAACCATCTCATCCTAATGACTAACATCATTTGGACTGAGATATTCGGTATTGATGACCGTATCTATCCTGTATTTTTCTCCGCCAAAACAAGGCAAATCAGAATACAATAAAATCGGAGAACTGCGACTATGGGACAAGCCGCACCAAATAATCAAGCGATGCTTTTGTGTGGCCGCTGTAATGACCAACCCCCATATACTTCAATGGGTTAACGCATATCGTTCGCGGCTCTTGTGGAACCAGATTATTTTCAAATAACGGTGAAAAAAGACTTGACATATATAAGGCATTGCCTTATATTATTAACAATGAGGTAAGGCACTACAGGGGCTTACCTAGCTATGTAAATAGTAGTTTTACGCATAAGACACGAGTTCTTGGTTGTCCTATGGTGGCCAACAGATTTCGTTTCCCTCGGCACTATGAGTGTCCCAGTCTATTCCTATCTCCTGGTAAAGGAAATCCATCTCAATTTCCTCCAGTTCCGTCTCATAATTCTCTTTGTGTTTTAACCAAAAGGAGGTGGTTCCGGTCAATTCACCAAACCTATTTCAGTCTCATGTTCTTGATGAATCCATAGGGGCAGAAGGAGGTGATGTAAAGGGAGTGAACCATTAAGGTATTGAGTTTATACAAATTGGGGAGCTAACTCTTTTCATTTGAAGGAGAAAAATCATGAACTCAAAAGGGCTTATTAAAGGGACAATTTGCCTGTTGGCAGGCATTTTGGTTTTGGCTTCAGGAACGGTGTGGGCGGGAACAATCAATGTAGATGTCAACGACCCAGCCTGCGTATCTGGCTCTGGACAACCTGATCCATATTCGATAGTGTATTGCAGCATTCAAGATGCGATTGACGATGCTACGTCCGGCGACGTCATCAACGTAGCGGCGGGCACCTATGCGGGCTTTACCGTCGCGACGGCAAGCATCGAACTGCGTGGTGCGCAGTACAACATTGATCCGGCTGGAGCAACCACCAGAGGAGGCGCTGGTGACATTGACGAGTCTCTGATAACCAGTACGATCATGATTACCGCCGACTATGTCACGGTGAATGGCTTCAAGACCGGCTACCCCATAAACGTGGGCTATGATCATGCCTGGTATGTAAATATCAGCTACAATATCTCGCTAAACGCTGATGGGCACTGGGGTGCCATCCACCTCCACGGAACAGCAGCAGGACCTGTCTACAACCAGTGTGACTTCGCCTACATAGGTTACAACACGATCAGTGGTACTACGTCTCCTGACTGGCAGGGCGGGGGGATTTGGACCGTAGGGAATGACGATATCACCATCGAGCATAACCACATCTTGAATAGCCAGTATATGGGCATAATAGCCCTCAACCATGTGGGTGACAGGAATCAAATCCTTCACAACACTATTACTGGTTCGGGCCACACGCCTATAAGATTCTGGGGTGGTTCTCAAGTGGACATCAGCTACAATGTCGTTGATGGCGGTGGTTCGGACGGAATCTGGGTGGATCAAGCTGCCGATAACAGCACGGTCAGCTACAACCAGATTTCCAACGTTACATATGCAGCAGTAGCTTTACGGGCTGGAGCAACAGGAGTCAATGTCCACCATAACACAATTACCGCCAGTGGAACCGGAATAGAGAAACACGACAACGACATAACCGGAATCACCATCAACTATAATGACATCTATGGAAATTCCGCGGGATTTGGCGGAGGGTGCACTGCGGCACTTGATGTTAGATATAACTACTGGGGCGGTGGGGGAATTGGTGCACCTGGAGAAGGTGGCAACAACAGTTGCAATGCCACGGCTGACTATAGCCCCTGGCTTGGCGTCCCAGAGGGCACGAGTCCGATGACCTGGGGCACGGACGACTTCATCCAAGACGCCATTGATGTAGCTTCGGCGGGTGATGTCATCAACGTGGCGGCGGGGACGTATGTCGAACAGATTACCATAGACAAATCTTTGACTTTGGCTGGTGCTGGTGAATTGACCACAATCATACAAGCTCCACCAGCAGACAGACCGGGATCGGTGACCGAAGGCGGCAACATCCACGATTACATCGTGGCGGCCTTCCCATCTTCCGGCATCATTGACGTGAGGGTTGAAGGCTTCACCATTGACGCAAACGGCGAGAACAAAAGTTCGGGAACGGATAGATTCGTCGGCCTCTTCTTCCGCGATGTGGACGGCACCAGTGCGGGCTTGTTCTCGTGCACAATTAAAGACTTCGCCACTACCGAATACGAGAGTTGGGGTGTTTTGGTATATGGCGACGCAAACCTCACCATTTATGACAACGATGTCAGCGGTTTTACCAGAGACGGCATTGGCGCTATCGGCGACGACGGTGCTGGCGTTGATCCAGATGTCATCATCAGCGACAACACTGTGACCGGATCCGCCATACCACTCAATGGCATTTACGTGGGCCGCGGAGCTACCGGAACTATCAGCGGCAATACGGTGAAAGACCTTACCAGATCGAGCCCGTGGGCGGCGGTTGGTATCCTGGTCTACCAGTCGGATGGGATAACAGTCGGCAGCGGTAACACCGTCGAGAACTGTTGGGACGGGATAGTGCTTCTGCGGTCGGATGGTTCCACAGTGTCAGGGAATACGTTGACGGGTAATATTGCCTACCATATAGGCATAGACGAGTCCGACAACAACCAGGTAAGCGGCAACACCATAACAGGGACGACCGCCGGAACAGAAGACAAAGCAATAACTCTTAGCAACGGTGCCACAGGCAATACAATCGGTGGTTCTACACCCGCGGACGCAAACGACATCACCTTGGCTACGTCCGGTAGCGGTCTTCTCTACGTTATATACATTCAGAGCACCGTTGGGGCCGGAAGCAATACAGTACAATACAACACAGTAGGCGGAGGAACAAGATTCGTCCAGGTGGATGGCGGAAACTCCGGCACGACGACGGTGGCTGACAATACAGTTACCGGGTGTTCGTTTTCTGGTTTGTATCTCAACGGCGGGAGCGCAACCATCTCCGGGAATACTCTCACAAACACAGTTCGCCCAATCGAATTCTGGGGTGCAGTGAATGTGACGATCTCCCAGAATATCATCGATGGTTCCACCTTTGATGGGATCAACTGTGGCTCCTTTACCGGGTCGGTTACGGTTTCAGGCAATGCCATCTACAATACTACGGGGAAGGGAATTTGGAACAGGACTACCACGACAATCGATGCCTCCGGCAACTGGTGGGGCATCAACACCTCAGCTGGTGTTGCCGGTGAAGTCAGTGCCTATGTGGATTACACCCCGTGGTTGGACGACGGAACCGACACTGAACCAGGTACCCCTGGCTTCCAAGGCGACTTCTCTGTGCTGAATGTGGACGACGATAGTCCGCAGACTGGCTCAACTTTACGCATCCAGGAAGGCGTCGACATGGTTACCGGCAGCACGGTGTACGTACAGAACGGGACATACGGAGCTGATCCAGCAACAGGCAGGGGTGTATACATCATTAAAGACGGCCTCAGTCTCATTGGCGAATCCGAAACTGGCACAATCATTGACGGCGCTATTGGAGGCGTGGGCAGTTACGGTTCATACTGGCCCAAAGGCATCCATGTC
>CBDUQU010000068.1:0-15266 GCA_965369445.1 uncultured bacterium
ACAGGCCAACTGCGGAGGTTGCTATGAGATGTGCAGTCTATGGTGGAATAGTCTTTCTCCTGGGACTGGCGGCACTGATATCGTGCGGCCAGCAAGCGTCGCCGCCCGAAATAGCGTGGGCTGCTTCACTTGAGGATGCGTTCCAACTCGCTATGGAGAAGGACCAACCCATTCTTGCCGAGTTCTGGTCCGAGGGATGTAAGTGGTGTGAAAGGTTGGAGGATTCAACCTTTACCCATCAGAGTGTTATCGAGCTGGCCAGCAATATGATCTTGGTGAAAGTGGAGGGAAAGAAGGATACGGTAACCAGGGAGCGTTACCAGATCGCCGGTTTTCCCACGGTGATACTCATGAACAGCTCCGGGGAGGAGATCGACCGGATATACGGCTACGCCCCGCCGGAGGAATTCGTCACCACCATCCGGGACTACCTCCAGGGCAAGAATACCTTGGATGATCTTGAAGAAAGATTCGAGGCCGACCCGGAAGATGCCGAGTTGGCTTACCGCCTGGCGGAGAAGTACGAGGGACGCCAGATGTATGACCAGGCCGCCTCCCACTACAGGAAGGTGGTGGATCTGGATCCCACGGATAAGAAGGGCAACTCCGACGACGCGCTCCTCGGCCTGGCTTGGCTGGAGGCAAGACAGAAGGAGTATCTTAAGGCCATCGACGCATTCAAATATTTCTTGCAGAAGTTCCCCAAAAGCGAGATGGCCGCTGACGCCGAGGCTTACATTCCTTACTACCACTCCAAGGCCGGGGATACGACCAAGGCCCTGGAGCTTTATGAGAAGTTTCTGACAGAACATCCTGATTCGCCGGACACCGGCTGGGTTAAGAAGAAAATAAAAGAGCTGACAGAGCCCCCGGAGGAAACAGAGGAGGGGGATACCACCGAGGCCGCAGGCTGATTGTTTAGCCGAGGAAATGCTAAAATCGAAAACGCGGCCCTAACTGGAGTGTTCGGCTTTAGCCGAACCGGGGTTGCGCGGAAGCTTCATGCTACTTAGGCGAAAACAGTCAACGGACTTGTCCTGAAGGCTTGACCTGAAGGATTAAACGAATTAATCGGATGATAGCCGGACATCGCGGCACCTCGATTGTCCGACGCAACCGTAATTGGAGAGTTCTGATAGATGGGCGAGAAACTGATATTTGAGCTATCTTCGCCCGGAAGGAAGGGGTTTTCTCTCCCCACGAGCGACCTGCCTGAGAAGAAGCTTGAGGAACTGATTCCGAAGGAATTCTTCAGGGAAGATCCACCGGCGTTGCCGGAGGTAAGCGAGATCGACATTGCCCGGCACTTCATCCGGCTTTCCATCATGAACCATCACGTGGATAAGGGATTCTATCCTCTGGGCTCATGTACCATGAAATACAATCCGAAGATCAACGAAACCCTGGCTCGGCTTCCCGGATTTGCCAATCTCCATCCTCACCAGCCGGAGAACACGCTCCAGGGAGCGCTCAAGCTCATGTTTGAGTTGGGCGAGTACTTAGACCAGATAGCCGGCATGGATCAGATTACCTTGCAGCCGGCGGCCGGCGCACACGGTGAGCTGACAGGGCTTCTGATGATCAATGCCTACCACAGAAAAAACAACCAGCCAAGGTCAAAGATAATAATACCCGATTCCTCTCACGGCACCAACCCTGCCTCGGTTATCACCGCCGGTTTCTCCACCGTGCAGGTCAAGTCCAATCCCAGGGGAATGGTGGACCTTGAAGAACTCAAGAAAGTGATGAATGAGGATGTTGCCGCCCTGATGCTTACCAATCCCAATACGCTGGGCTTGTTTGAGTCTGAGATTCTGGAGATATCAAAGGTGGTTCACGATGCTGGTGCGCTACTTTACATGGACGGGGCTAACCTCAACGCCATGATGGGGATAGCAAAAGCAGGAGAAATGGGGTTTGATGCGATCCATTTCAATCTGCATAAGACTTTCTCCGCGCCGCACGGAGGAGGTGGACCCGGTTCAGGCCCACTGGGAGTGAAAGCCAACCTGGCGCCGTTTCTACCAGTTCCTCTGGTAGCGATGAAGATTAACGAGAAACGCGAACAGGAATACTATTTTGATTACGACCGCCCGCTCTCCATAGGCAGAATGCACGGCTTCTTCGGCAATTTCGGGGTGATGCTGAAAGCTTACGTTTACATTCGCCAGAACGGACCGGAGGGGTTGAGGGAAGTCAGTGAAAATGCGATAATTAACGCGAATTATCTAAAGGAGAACTTAAAACAGTATTATCGTCTCCCGTACGACGGCATCTGCCAGCACGAGTTTGTCCTTTCCGGGGTAAAGCAGAGGGAAAAGGGCGTGAAGACATTGGACATAGCCAAGAGGCTTCTGGATTTTGGCATGCACGCCCCCACGGTCTACTTCCCGTTGATCGTCCAGGAGGCTTTGATGATCGAGCCCACCGAGACTGAAAGCAAGGAGAGCTTAGACGAGTTCATACAGGCTATGATTCGGATCGCCAAAGAGGCGGATGAGAATCCGGAGGTGGTCAAGTCCGCTCCGCAGAATACGCCAGTTACCCGCCTGGACGAGGTAAAGGCGGCAAGGGAGTTGAATGTGAGATGGAAGAGGAAGCAGAATACCTGACCATTTCCGATTTGCCGGGTAATGGAGGCCCCCAACCCACCGCCCGAGCCGTTGTTGCGGGGTACCCTTACCCCGCAACAGACGGGCTGTGTTTAAGATTCCGGTCTTTTGTTCAGATTCTAAATTCGCAGTTGAAACCCAAAGACCCCCCTCTATTAGAATGTTGTTGACTACTACCGTAGGAAGCTTTCCCAAGCCTGCTTATCTGGTCAAAGCTAGGAACAAGTTTGCCTCCGGCACGCTCTCGAAGGAGGATTTGACTCAGTCAGAGAAAAAAGCGACGGAGGAGTGCATTCGTCTTCAGGAACAGATCGGGCTAGACATCCTTGTTCCCGGCGAGATGGAGCGCGGAGACATGGTTACCTACTTTGCGGAAAACATGGATGGCTTCGGAATCAGCGGTTTGGTGCGTTCCTACGGAAACAGGTATTACAGAAAGCCGGTGATTAAAGGCAAAGTGAAAAGAGAGCGGCCCATCACGGTGGACATGTTCCAGTACGCTCAGAGCCTGACCGAAAAACCGGTTAAAGGGATAGTAACCGGTCCTTACACCATGTGTAGCTGGTCATTTGATGAGTATTATCCTGACCGCAGAGGATGCGTGATGGCTTTGGCAAAAGAGATACACCAGGAGGTCGTAGATTTAGAAAGGGCGGGTGCTAAGTATATACAGATCGACGAGCCGGCCATCTCCACCCGACCGGATGAAATCGATTTGGTCATCGATGCAATGAAGGTCGTCACCAAAGGGATAAAGGCGAAAACCATTTGCCACATCTGCTACGGTGATTTTGCGGTCATGTATCCCCGGATACTCGATCTGGCAGTTGACCAACTCGACCTGGAATTCGCTAACAGTGATTTTGCCAATCTAAGGATATTCAGGCAACCGAAATTCACCAAGGAGATAGCGATTGGAGTTATAGACGTACATAGCCATATTGTCGAAAAGAAAGATGAGGTCAAAGCAAACATAAGAAAGGCATTAAGGGTTTTCCCGATGGAGAGCGTGTATATTGACCCGGACTGCGGTCTTAAGACCAGAACGCCGGATGAGGCAGAGGCTAAGCTAAGGATGATGGTGGAAGCTGTCAGAGAAGTTAAAGACGAGCTTGGCGTAAGGTGAAGCTGATCACCGCAGCTTGGCTTCTGAGTAGAGAGAGCGAAGATCTTTTGAGTGAAATGAAAGGAGGCTATCATGTTGGTTTCGTTCGCCATGTTTCCCACAGACAAGGGGGAATCGGTCAGCAGGTACGTCGCCAGGATAATCGACATCGTGGATAAGAGCGGCCTGCCCTACCGTACCTCCGCCATGAGCACGGTGGTGGAGGGGAGCTGGGACCGGGTGTTTAAGCTGATCAAAAAATGCCGCGACAGCATGGCCAAGGAGAGCAGCCGGATATACATGGTAATAACCGTTGATGACCGGAAGAAGGCCAGGAACAGACTGACCGGCAAGGTGAACCGGATCGAGCAGAGATTGAAGAGGAAGATCAGCAGATGACCGACTATGTCTTGGTTTTCATCACCACCGCTTCGGAGAAGGAAGGGGAGAAGATCGCGTCCGCTCTGGTGAAGGAGAGGCTGGCAGCATGTGTCAGTATGGTCGGGGGAGTGAGGTCAACCTTCAGATGGAAGGGCCGGATATCCACGGAGCAGGAGGTTCTCCTTATAGCGAAGTCCAAAGACAAGCTTTTTGACAAACTCAAAAAGAGAGTCCTGGAGCTTCACAGCTATGAGGTGCCGGAGATCGTGGCTTCTCCAATTCTGGCGGGATTCGAGAAATACTTAAGCTGGATAGAGGACGAAACCAAATAGTCCGCCAGAGCAGCTATCCGCTCGTTTCAACTGAGACGTGGCAGTGGAGTACTTTGATCCCCTTGCCATGATCTGGTCTTGGTAGCCTTTAATAACGTCAAAATGTATGGGAGATAGGACATGCAGTTCAAAAAAGTCCACAATGGTTTTCTGATCCGATTGGCCAAGGGGGAAGAGATAATTGCAGCGCTGTCAGCTTTCGTAGAAGAGCAGAAAATCCCGGGCGGATTTGTCTTCGGCCTGGGTGCATTCAAGAATGCAACGCTGGGTTATTTCGACTCGGCCAAAAAGGAATACGTCAAGAATCATTTCAAAGAGGATATGGAGTTCGGCAGCCTCACAGGCTCAATATCCTACTTCGAAGGCAAACCATTTGTTCATGCTCACGTGGTAGCCAGTGGTCCGGACTCAAGAGCTCACTTCGGGCATCTTTTCTCTGCCACCATCTCGGCCACCGGAGAGTTTTTCATCATACCCTCGGACGCAAGAATCGAAAGAAAAGCTGATCCGGATACCGGATTGAATTTGCTGGACTTATCATAAGAAAAGCCTTGCCATATCTTGGTCAACCTTTAATATTGTGTGAGCTCTGGTAGGTCTCAAAGATTAAGGTTCAGGGCATCAGAGCCGGAAAATGCAGCCTGTCGATTAAGCACGATGTTCACGCTCTCGGAAATGGGAAAGCCGATAATAACACTCACCACCGACTTTGGCACCAGGGATGGATACGTTGGGGCGGTGAAAGGGGTAATCAAGAGGATCAACCCGGACGCCGAGGTGGTGGATGTCACCCACGAAATAGAGCCCTTCGATATCTTGGGCGCTGCGTTTACCTTGAGCAACTTCTACCGATACTTCCCCCGGGGAACCATACACCTGACTGTAGTCGATCCCGGGGTGGGAAGCCAGCGTCAACCGCTTCTGATAAAGTCGAAGGACTTCTTCTTCGTCGGACCGGACAACGGTATATTCAATTTTGTATTTGAGAACGAAAGGATAAGCGACATAGTAGTTCTCTCCAACAAAGAGTATTTTCTGGCCGAACCATCCGGCACTTTCCACGCCAGGGACATCTTTGCACCGGTGGCAGGTTATCTTTCTTTAGGGGTCGAGGTCACGGAATTTGGCAGGACAGCAAAAGAGTGTCACAAGTTGATAATTCCAGAGCCCAGGTCGTCGAATAAGGGTCTGGCCGGAGAAATCATTCATATAGATGGTTTTGGAAATCTGGTCACAAACATCGCGGAGGAATTCCTCCGGGGCAGAAAGATCGCCGCGATCACCGTGGGAAGAAGGGGGATAAAGCGCGTAGCCCGGTCATACTCCGAGCTCAAAGAGGGAGAGGTGGGCGCGCTTATGGGAAGTTCGGATCTTTTGGAGATAGCACTGAATCAGGGAAGCGCCCAGGAGACTCTTAAATCCAAGGTCGGATCAGCAGTGACAATCACTTTCAAGTGAAGAGAGAATCCGTGACTGCGAAGAAGAAGGAAACCACAAGGAAAAAGACACGTGCTGTGAGGGTCAGACCTTCGTGGGATGAGTATTTCATGAGCATTGCCAAACTGGCGGCGACTCGCTCCACCTGCCTGAGACGACAGGTCGGGGCAGTGATAGTCAAAGATAAGAAGATTCTGGCAACCGGTTACAATGGCGCGCCCTCCGGACTCAAGCATTGTCTGGACATAGGATGCTTGAGAGAAAAACTCAAGATTCCCTCCGGAGAAAGACATGAACTCTGCCGGGCCACTCATGCGGAGCAGAATGCCATCGTTCAGGCAGCCCTGCTGGGAGTGAGCATCGGCGGCAGCACCATGTATTCCACCACCCAGCCGTGCGTCCTGTGCACCAAGCTGATCATCAACGCCGGAATCGAAAGGATTGTTATCCAGGACAGCTATCCGGACCGGATGTCAAGGCAGATGCTGAAAGAGGCGAAGGTCAAACTACAGATTTTCGAAGAAGGTCAAAAGTCTGGAGCAAAGAAAGGTGGCAAGACAAAATGAGATGCCCTTTCTGTGGACAGGAGAAAGACAGGGTGGTGGATTCGCGCACCTCGCAAAACGGAAGATCGGTGAGGAGAAGAAGGGAGTGCGAATCGTGCAAGAAACGCTTCACCACCTACGAGTACGTGGAAGACGTCTCCCTGACCATCATCAAAAACGATGACAGGAGGGAGCCATTCGACCGGCAGAAGCTGCAGCGGGGAATCGAGCTGGCCTGCAACAAGCGGCCGGTTAGCCCCAAGAAGATCGCCTCCATAGTGGATGAGATAGAGGAGAAGCTGCAGAATCTCTCCAAGCCCGAGATAACCAGCAAGGATGTGGGTAAAGAGGTGATGAGAAGGTTAAAAGAGCTGGACGAGGTGGCATACGTCAGGTTCGCATCCGTGTACCACAAGTTCAAAGACATCAACGAATTCATGGACGAGTTGAAAGGTCTTCTGAAGAGAGTCTGACGATCTCTCCCCCTGTTCCCTGAAGGGATTCACCCTGAAGGGGAACAAAGGGGGTGAGGTAGAGATAGAGCAGGGAAAGAGATGGCCGACGAAGAAAAACAGATAGGTTTCTTGGGTCACCTGGAGGAGTTGCGGGGCAGGATAATCAAGTCCCTGGTCTCAATAATCCTTTTCTCCATTGTGGCTTATGTTTTCTCCGAGAGATTGTTAGAGTTCATCACCGACCCCATCCCTGAAGTTTACTTCATGGCGCCCACCGAGGCGTTTTCCACCCGCATAAAGATCTCGCTTATCGCCGGCATAATCATCAGCGTGCCGGTGATATTCTACCACGTCTGGAGGTTCATCGCTCCGGGGCTCTTCCGAAAAGAGATCAAGCTTATAATTCCTGCAGTGCTCGCCTCCACCATCTTCTTCTTGATAGGCGCGGCTTTTTGTTTCTTTATGGTACTACCCCTGAGCATGAAATTCCTCCTGGGCTTCGGCACGGAAAAGCTGAAGCCCATGATCCAGATCAAGGACTACATTAGCTTTGTCAGCTATCTGATACTGGCCTTCGGGGCAGTCTTCGAACTTCCGGTCATATCCTACTTTCTCGGAAAGGTGGGCATTATAACCCACAATACTCTGAGAAAGGGCCGAAGATACGCCGTCACGGCCATTCTGATCCTGGCAGCGGTGATCACTCCCCCGGACGTTTTTTCCCAATTCATGCTGGCCGGTCCCCTCTATTTCCTGTATGAGGTCAGCATTCTGGTGGTGAAGTTCACCGGCAAGAAAAAGACGCCGGAAGAAGACTCTGAGGTGGAGGAATGAAAAAGGCATTCTTGGTGATTCTCATATTCTGTGCTTTCACTCGTTTCTATCCTTCGGCTCGATCAGAGGAGCCGTCAGATTCTCTTTCGCAGCCCAAGCCCGGCTTTGAGGAGAGCCTGACTGATGCCCTAAGATGCATAAAGATGACCCCGGACGATCTGAGATTCAGGGACGATTACGTCGAAGTTGACTCCTTCCGGCTGGAGCTGATCGACAGACTTATGCGTCAACCCTTGCAGACCGCTTCCTTCAACGCTCAGGTGCTTTCGGATTGGTCCGACGCTACGCCGGAGGAAAGACGGCTTTCGTTGCCGTCCATTTTTTCTCGGCATCTTAGGATGAGAGGGGAGCCTGCTTCATCTTTGCACCGGGAAATTGCACCAAAGGACGTACCTCCGGGAAACGATGAGTTCTGGAAAGAACATGACAGGGCGTTGAAGAAACTCCCCCCACCTTTGAGAGATGCCCTCACTTTCCTTGTTCTGGGGAAGAGAGCCGCGGATGCAAAGACTCAGGAGGCTGTGTCTGAACTTACCGATGAGGAATTGGATTTTGTGAAAGCGAACTTTCCCCGCATTCTGTTGGAAGATGTAAAGGATGAGTTTAAGACCCCGGAGGAGCTGGACAAGGAAGCGGATCAGGAGGAGGAACTTGCCAGGGAGATGATCCCTTACCTCGCCAGGATAGATTTGGACAAGATAATGTGGGCAGGAGAGGAACTGGCGTCCGCAACTCAGGTTTGCGTTCCACTTCTGAGAGATTATTTGGCGACTACGCCCGAGTTTAAGTCGCTGGTCAAAGACAAAAGAGACAGGATGAACGATCTAATCTTCCGATTGGAGACGTCTTCCGGCGAAATCATTATCGGTGGACCCGGCTCGTCCAGATATACGGGAAGTCCGAGCATCATAATCGATTTGGGCGGAGACGACGAATACAATATCCGTGCCCAGCAGGATAATCCGGGCGGTTCCTCAGTTATCATTGATCTTGGCGGAAATGATCTGTACAAGGCGGAGGACGATTTTGTCTATGGCTCCGGGTTCCTGGGAGTTGGCATACTGGTCGATCTTTCCGGTGACGACACTTACCTGACTAAGAACTTCTCATTAGGCTCCGGGCTTTTCGGCGTTGGCATGCTTGTGGACGAAGCAGGAGACGACAGGTATTTTAGTGACACCTTCGGCCAGGGGGCAGGCAGCTTCGGGATGGGAATTCTGGCGGACATGGAGGGAGCCGACCAATATTCCGGTGCGCTCTTTGTCCAGGGTTTTGGATTCGTCTCCGGCCTTGGTGCGTTGATCGACTCCTCGGGAAATGACAACTACTTCGCAGGTGGCAGGTATAAGGATATCTTAAGGTACGAGGATCACTATATCAGCCTCTCGCAGGGATTCGCATACGGCATGAGACCGATGATGTCCGGCGGAATCGGAATGCTGTTTGATCTGTCCGGCAACGACGTCTATACCTCAGATATTTTCGGGCAGGGATCCAGCTACTGGTTCAGCCTGGGAACCTTGCTGGACGTGGAGGGGAACGACAAGTATGTCTCGTTTCAATATGCTCAAGGGGCGGGCACGCATCTGTGCCTGGCAATCCTTGAGGATGAATCGGGAAACGACGTGTATATCTCCCACGGCGTGTCGCAGGGGTGTGGACACGATCTGGCGCTGGGCATGTTGTGGGATAAATCCGGCGATGACAACTATGTTTCCGAAAGCCTGTCCCAGGGAGCGGGGAGCGCCAATGGATTCGGAATCCTGGCAGATGAAAGCGGCGACGACGGGTACTACGTGCAGGTAGCGGGCAATACTCAGGGTTACGGTAATCCCAGAAGAGACTACGGTTCCGTTGGAATCCTTCTGGATCTTTCCGGCAGGGACGGGTACGATGGAAATGGAGCCGACAGCGCCTGGTGGACTACCCCGTCAAAATGGGGGGTGGGGATTGATAGGTAAAACATCCCACCGTAGATAAAAGCAAAGGCGTAGATGATGGGCAAATCGAAATACCTACTTATCGCGCTGTTTTTCCTTCTTCCTGTGAGCAGTGGGTACTGCAAGGACTCAAGCGACGAAGATCAATTGAAGAAAAAGGTAGACAGCCTTTTTGTGCTCGCATGCGGGGGATTGGAGAAGTATCGGGATCAACAGCAACCAGCAGAAAGTACACTGGTGGAGATGGGAGAGGAAGCAGTTCCGTATCTTCTGGAGAAGTTGGCCACCCAGAGTGCCAGGGAGAAATGGACCTTAATCCGTGTCTTCGGGAAGATCGGAGAGCCTGGGGTCATCCCTGTGATAGGACGCCTAAAGAGCGAAGAGAAGGACGAGGTAAAACTTGCCATTCGAATCCTGGGCGAAATAAAAGACAATCGGGCGGTGGGTTCATTGACCGGGCTTCTGGACAGAGAGGATTATAATATCAGAAGTCACGCCTGCGAGTCACTGGGAAAGATCGCCGATACCACGGCATTTGGCGATGTGAGCCTGCGAATGGACGACTCGGTGGAGGTGGTCCGAAAAAGCGCTGCGGTGGCCTTGGGCAGGATGAAGAATGCCCGCGCCGTTCCCTATTTGGTTCGTGGACTGTCCGATGCTCACTTCAGCGTTCGCATGAGCTCAGCTCATTCCTTGGTCGAAATGGGAGAACCAGCGGTCAAGCCATTGCTTTTTCTCCTGGATCATTCCGCTGGGCCGACCTTGCATTTGGCGATCGAATCACTCGGTAAGCTTAAGGAAAGAAGCGCTGTGTCGCCGTTGCTCGACAAGTTGAAGGATGATGATTGGGCCACAAGAGCTTTTGCGGTTGAAGCGCTGAGCGAGATTGACGACCCTAAAGGGAACCAGGCTATCATTGAGTTGAAAGAGACAGAAACGCACGCTTTTGTCCTGGGGAAGATAGATCAGCACTTGAAGAACAAGGATTGAACAGATCTGTGGCGTCCTTCTTTCCCCAGCAAAGAGGAGACAACAAACGGTAGCTGCAGCCTTCAGGCTGCGCCAAGTAGCCAATTCAAGGAACCTCAGAAGAGTCGGGAGGCAGGGGGGTAGTCTGGAGTGTCAAGCTTCAGCTTGACTTGGAGCGTCATCTGAAAAACAACCTTCATTCCGGTTCACCTGAAGGTGAACACTCCAGATTTTTTCCTCCGGTAGTACGGGGTAATCTCAGCTGTGCGTCAAATCTTTTTGAAAGAGAGCAATCTGGTGCGAAGAAAACTCAACAGAAAATTCTATGATCGTTCCACGTTGCGGGTGGCAAAGGAGCTTTTGGGAAAATACCTGGTGGTGCAAAAGGATGGTCACCTTCTTTCCGGGAAGATCGTAGAGACGGAGGCTTACGTCGGTTTCAAAGATCCTGCCAGCCATGCCTGCCGGGGAATGACCCCGCGAAACGAGGTAATGTTCGGGAAACCAGGATATGCATATGTCTACCTTACTTATGGGATGCATCATTGCCTGAATCTGGTTACTGAGAAAAAGGGGTATCCGGCAGCGGTATTAATCCGGGCACTGGAGCCCGCGGAAAGCATAAAACTGATGAAAAGGAGAAGAGGGCGCCAGAAACTTCAGGACCTCACCAGCGGCCCGGCGAAATTGTGTCAGGCTCTGGGTGTGGACAGGGAACTGAACGGAGCTGACCTGTGTTCCGGTATTATATTTGTTCAGGATAGGGGAGGGGCTGTGGGAAGAATAGCGTCTTCAAGTCGAATAGGCATAAAAGAGGGAAAGGATAAGAACTGGAGGTTCTTTATAGAGAATAGTCAGCTTGTGTCCCGCAAGTAACACTATTTCCTCAAGCCTCCTTATTACCCGCCCATTCACGTCTTACCTTCGAACAAATCAGGTTAGCTACGAGAATTCTACAGGAACCTCGCGCAGTTCTGCGTCGTATTAGGCATAAGCCTCGCCATCACCTATAAGAAAACATACAAAAAGATAAGAGCAAACCCACTTTTTGCTTGACATGAATCTGTCAAGGGGTTAGTTTACAGACACAGGTGTAATGGGGGTTGTTATGTAACGAGGTGGGCTGTGCAACCGATTTCATGTTTGAGTTTTCTGAGGTGGTGTCACTGCACCACGTGTTTTTCCACGGAAAAGCCTTAAATTGTTTTTTCAAAACCCGTAACCTCAAACTCATAATGGAGGATCGAAAATGAAGCGCAATGTGATGGTTCTCGTTCTGATTGCGGTCCTGGTTTTTGGCCTAGCAAACCTTTCTTGGGCGCAATGCCCCGAGGCCCCCAATGACCTTGGGGAGTGCGATACTTTGCACGTAGTCCCGTTGGATACTGTGCCCGGATACGAATTTCCGCGTCCTGTTCACGTTTCATTTTTGGTCACCCACGATTCAAATACTTTTTATAACGAGTGGGAAGGCATGTGGATGCAAGACTCGATCAGTGGGTTTGTCGTCCCGCTTACGTGGGGATCCTCAAATCCAGTCGCCGCGTGTCAATTACTACCAGACTCCAACACCGCTGACCTGTTCGGTGCGGGTTTCGGAGGCAGCGTGTTCCGTGATTTTGGTGGGTTGGAAAACCGCATGCGGGACATGTACGAAATGGGCGGAGGGCAAGAATGGGATTTCCGAATCATCGATGTTGAATATTCCTATTTCAGAATGTCTCTTATTCCGACCGGTGAACCGGACCAGGGATGGTGGGAAGGGCAGCGGACTCTTCTAGCGACCTTAACCTTCATGGTAGACGACACCACGACCATATGTATAGACAGCACCTTCTGGCCGCCGACTTCCCGCTTAAGGTTCGCTCGGCCAGATGCACACGCCTACATCCCAAGACATAATATGCCGGTGTGTTTTGAAGTCAGCTACCCTCCCTTCGAAGCTGATTTTACTGTTGATAAAGACAGTGGTCACGTGCCACTACAGGTTCAGTTCACGGACATGTCCGTGGGCAACCCCGTAGCTTGGGTTTGGGATTTTGGAGATGGAGACTTCAGCTTGGATCAAAACCCCCTCCATACTTATTATGGTACAGGTTACTTCGATGTGAGGCTGACAGTGTGGGATGGGCGCGTCGATTCAATCCTCAAGGAGGACTATATTTATGTTCAGGAAGACGCCGGGTGGGCGCACATTTCGGGCCCTGATGGGATCGCGGTAAACGAAACCTTGTCATTATACATAGGCGCGGCCAATCTGAGCGGAGCAGCGGCTGACCAGTGTACCTTACGCGTAGGCATCGCTCGAGACCTACAATACGTCGGCTCCCACCCCCCTGGAACTCTTGTTGATACCACAGTCATATGGGACTTCGGGGCTATTCCAGGCGAATGGGGCACGCAGATAAAACTCGACATAACTTATCCAGAAGAATCTCCCATGTATCTTGATTCGGCTAAAATGCCTCCTGCCGCGGTGGCCTTGTACCTTGCCATAAGATGGGCCGATCAATTACACATAATCTATAAACAAGTAAAATTCCTAGAGCGTCTTATGAACTGGAAAGATATTTTGCCCGTTGAAACCGCGAGACCGCAGTGGGGTCCAGGCGACAACTGGTGTGCTCCGGGACTTTTGAACATAGGTCGGGGGTGGCTTGAGCCTGCCCCAGTTCGAGTTATCTCGCACTTCTTGTATAAGTCGATATGCGTAGAGGATTATCAGGTTAATTGTTTTGACCCGTGCAGCGTTGCGCCCCATCCACTGGGATTCACCGTTTTGTGGGATATCCCTCAAATTCAAATAGGCAGTTGGAACAGTCATCAACTGGCCGATATACATATCAATGTCCCTCCCGATCAAGCGCAAGCATGTCAGCATACGTTAATTTGGCACACTATGTACGCTTTTTCCCCAGATGAGGGGTTGCTTCGTAGAGGGAATAATCTCCAAGTGTTCGAACACGAACTGCTGTTTCCTTATGATCCAAATCAGATGGTTGTCTATCCGCAACGCTTTACCAAGCCAGGCACCTGGCTGAACTATTATGTTCACTTTGAAAACGAGGGAGCCGCGCCGGCGGAAAGTGTCCGCATTGTTTCTGTGGTTGACACAAACTTGAACGATGCTAATTTAATGTTCCTGGACACCACCGTCCGATACGACGCCTATGACAGAGAACTGGTTTGGGATTTTCCCCATATGAATTTACAGCCGGATAGTTCTGGTTATGTGTCCTACTGGATTATGGCGAAAGATACAATTCTGTCTGGAACAGAAATCAAGGGCAATGCCATGATTTACTTTGACATCATGCCGGGTGTCCCCTGTTCGGTTTCACTTACCGTGGACGATATCGTTCCCATTTCGCAAGTAGATTCTGTAGTCCAGGTTGGAGTGCCGGATACCTTCGAGGTATATTGGTCAGGAGAGGATCCGGCTCCAGGCTCATCAAGAATACTGATCTATTCGCTTTACTTCTCAATGGATGGTGGTCCCGATTCTCTGTGGTTTGCAGATACATCCTGGTTTGAAGATGACACATTGGAAACTTCGGCTGTTTTCATTGGTGAACCAGGTCACTACTATTGCTTCTACTCGATTGCCCAGGACCGTGTCGGGTGGGCAGAGGAGCCGCCCGGCGTGCCGGATGCCTGCATTCCCTTCCTGCGCGGCGATGCCAACGCCGATTGGCTAATTGATATCGCGGATGTCGTGTTTCTCATAAACTATCTCTACAGGAATGGCGAAGCCCCGAACCCCATAGAACGTGGGGACGCCAATTGTGACGGTGAGGTGACGATTGGCGATATTGTGTTCCTAATCAACTACTTGTACAGAAATGGGCCGCCGCCACCCTGTTAACGTTCTGTCCGTCCCATCGACTCCAGACCCCGATCTCGGTTTATTGAGGTTGGGGTCTCTTTTTCGAAACTTGTTGACTTGGATAGTCTTGCTTTTTATTATTCTAAACGTAGTAATCATGTGAACTAAAGAGGTAACCGATCTTGGATACAATACTCAGTCTTCTGATAATCGCGCCGCCCATTCTTTTCGCCTTGACCGTACACGAGTATGCTCACGGGTGGATGGCGTTAAGATTCGGTGACCCCACCGCACGGGATGCGGGAAGGCTGACCTTGAATCCGCTTTCCCATCTCGACCCCATCGGTACCCTGATGCTTTTTATCGTACACCTGGGGTGGGCCAAGCCGGTGCCGGTCAATCCTTATAATTTTCGCAACCCTAAGAAGGACATGATGTGGGTCTCCCTGGCTGGTCCGGGAGCGAACTTCCTGACTGCCTTTGCATGCGGTCTGCTCCTGCGAGTAATAAGTCCTCTGTCGGGGAACCTTCAGTTGGCTTCGTCTGCATTCAGCATCCTGGTCATGATGATTGTGTATGGTTTGATGATAAACCTGGTTCTGTGCTTCTTCAATTTGATTCCTCTGCCACCACTGGATGGCTCCAAAATCTTGATGGGGCTTTTGCCGCCTGAATACGAACATCACATACTTAAGTTGGAGAGGTTCGGTCCGTTTTTGCTTATCGGCATTATCATGATTGGCCGCATGGCGCACATACCGATACTCTGGGGAATTCTTAGTCCATTCGTAAGTTTCTTCTCCTATGTCTTTGCCGGTGCGGATCTTTCC
>CBDUQU010000069.1:0-15198 GCA_965369445.1 uncultured bacterium
CGGTGGTAACGGTCGGTCCTATTCACAACTGGACAGATGAACAGATCGATACGAAGCCCTTCGCAGCAAGCTGTGAACGAGAGCTTTCGCAATCCGACCAGGTAAGCTTTGTTGCAAGCAAGCGCCAGTGGGGCCAGAGCGGTGAAAAAGGCGGCCATCAGAAGGAATTCGTCTCCCTGGAGACCGTCGGGCGGATCAAAACCGAGACCGGCGCGAACTTCATCCTGGCTGGGGCGATCAGGCTGATGAGCGACAAGACCGAAGGTGGCAGTTCACCCTACCACCAGCTTCAGCTGGAGATGGTCAATATCAAAACCATGGCAAGAGTCTGGGAGGGCAGCAAACAAATAAAGATAGCGGGCCCGAAGAAACAGACTCAGGGGTGAGCCTCCCTCAGGCGTATCCTATCTGATCTGCTCCAGCTTATCTAATACCCACTTTTTTTCTTGATTTCCCCGGAAAAGGCATATATTATTTATGAACGCCAGCGATCGGAGTCGCGATCTTAAGCGTTTCGGTTCAGTTACAATTCTATTTTACGAAAATGTCATTGGCACCATCTGGTGCTTAATCGTGCAGGGAGGTGTTGTATGAAGACGTTTGTGCTGGTAACCAAGCTTGCCTCAGGCGACGCGTCAATAACTGAGATCGGCGCCAAGCTGTCTGATCGATCCAGAACCGGGCGCGCCTGGCTGAATGAGATCAAGGAGAAGTGCCCGGAGGTGAAGTTCAAGGTCCACTATGCTCTGATGGGTTACTGGGATTCCATGCACATCTACGAGGCTCCGGACGAGGAGGTGGCCGCTAAGGTGTCGCTCTTGACCCGGCCCTATGCTGCTCAGGTAGAGAGCTGGCTGGCTCTTCCTTACGAAAAGATCATGAAAATGACCGAGGAGATGGAGTCTTCTGGAGAGAATAAGTAGACATAGGCAAGAGTACGGTCGCCATCGAGGTTAGCCGTCCGGGGTTGCCCTGAGCCATGCCGGGCACCCCAAATGTTACATTGTCCAGATTCGGTTCAGGAGTCTTGTGGAATCGGCTGCAAGACGGCAATCGTGGGGTGAGCTTCAGTCCCACCAGCGGACTATCGGGCGAATCTGCGGTTCGACTTTGTTTATCCTGCCTTGGCCCTGAAGGCTCAGGCCTGAAGGGAACGAAGCTGAAGGGCTCACCGTCCTGAGGAATTCGAAGGGAAGATTTGCCCCTACACCAATTCTCATCTGGATTCTCTCAAGGTGACGTTTCCATCGGCGGTCCTTATGTGAATTCGCCCTTCACCCTCTCCGATTTTGCCCGATATTCTGTCGCGTCCCTTCTTGATGTCCTGCGCACCGGGCAGGTCCGTCCTGATCCGGCCGTCATGGGTATCGATTGAAAAGAGGGCCGATATTCCAGGCTCGAGATTGACCGTGACGTCCCCGTCGTCAGCCCTTACGTCCAGATCGATCCGGTCGACCTTGAGCAGGTACAGTTCTACGTCGCCGTCCTCGGCGGACACCTCAAGCATTCCGGCACGCACCCGGTCCAAGTCGATGTCTCCATCTTCTACGTTGATCTCGAACTCGCCCTCCGATCGCTTTATTGTCACGTCACCATCTTCCAGGCGAATCCGGCATTGCCGGGTCTTAACATCCCTCAGCACAATGTCTCCGTCCTCACCGTCCACCAGGAGGTCACCCTCGAGGTGATCTATGTGCAGGTCTCCATCCTCTATGCTAATTTTGGTTCTATCAGAGAGGATGTCCCGTAAATCGATGTCCCCGTCTTCCAGCGTACAGTCTATCTTGCCCTGCCAGTTCTCGATTTCAACGTCTCCATCCTCACCTTCCAGATCGAGCTCCAGATACCTGGGGGCACGGATGGTGTAAGTGTACTCGTGCCGCTTGAAATAACGAAAACCGATGCTGCTGGAGCTTTTTACCCTGCCGATCACGTGAATCACATTGTCGCGCTGTCTGAACTGGACGTCGAAGTAGTGTTTTCCTCCAATGCCAAACGACTTGAGTTCGGCCCTGTAGCGCACCTTCACGTCCAGAACGTCCTTGTCCCAGGATGTAATGGTGACGTCCCCGTCTCCATGCTCAAGGTGAAGCCTGAAACCTTCCTTAACGTCGAAGCTCTCATGGAAATCCTTCTTGATCTCGCGTGCTGTGGCGGAAAGAGTCGAAGCCATCAGAAGCACAGGGAGGAAAAGCGCAACGACTATTCTTCTCATAAGGCACTACCTCCATTTATTGCTTCGTCTTTTCATGCGTCATCGTTCTTGGTCATTCTTCAATACGAGAGAAACGGCGGAAGGTTTAGTTCCATGTTTCAATGGCTTGTGGGTCGTTCGGGATGTCCGTACGAGCATCTCGCCAAAAAAATGCGGGCTCCCCTCATTTTTTTCTTGACAACTGCACAGATGGGCAGTATATTATTAATGGACAGTGGTTCGGAAGAGTCAGGATTCAAGATGATGGCTCGAGGTTCAGTATAAAAGGAGGTTCCATGGGAAAGGAGTTAACCGCAAGACAGAGGGAGATTCTGGATTTCATCCGGGAGACGATCGAAGGCAAGGGATTCCCGCCCACCATCCGGGAGATAGGGGAGAGGTTCAAGATAACTTCAACCAACGGGGTGAGGGCCATCCTTTCTGCTTTGAGCAGCAAGGGATACATCCGGCGCAAGCCCTTAGTCTCCCGCGGGATTGAGCTTGCCAAGAAGGCAAGAATCCTGTTCGACTTTGCCCAGCCGAGGGCCTATGTGGCGGTTCCCCTGGTTGGCAGGATCGCCGCTGGTCTGCCCACCCTGGCTGTGGAGAACATCGAGGGCTCGATCGCCGTAGACAGATCCTTTCTCCCCGGCGGAGACGTGTTTTCCCTGAGGGTGGAGGGAGAGAGCATGAGAGATTCGGGCATCTTTGACGGCGACTACGTGCTGGCAAGGATGCAGTCGACAGCGGAAAGAGGGGACATCGTCGTTGCGGTCATCGGCGAGGAGGCCACGGTAAAAAAATACGTTCCGCAGAAGAACAAGGTGAGGCTGGAGCCGGCCAATCCAGCCTATAAGCCGATTGTGGTGGATCGCAAGAGTGAAGATTTTCGCATTGCGGGAAAAGTGATCGGGCTTTTGAGGAAGATGTGAGAGATAGACTTGGGGAAAGCCGAGGAGCTTGGCGAATTCCTTCCTGCGGCTCGGATTAGTTCGACGGGATCTCAACTTCACCCCCTGCTTCTCCCTCTCCATTTTATGGAGAGGGGTTCACCCTGAAGGGATTCACCCTGAAGGGGAAGGGGGGAGAGGCCTTTGATGGGGCTTTTCTCAACTGAATACCGTTTCTTGGGATTGGTGATCATGGATCAGGAGATAGATCAGCCGATCGACGTGATTGCGGTATTTCAAAAAGGAAGAATGGTCCCGGTGCGCTTCAGATGGAACGGAAGAGTGATCAAGATAGCCCGCGTGACTGGCTGGTGGAAGAGCAATGAGGGTGAATTCAAGATAAAACACTTCGCTGTAATAGATAAAAACTCGCAGTTCTGCCAGCTCTCTTACTGGGAGAGGACTGGCGAGTGGTTCTTAGACAAGATCTGGATGGAGTAAAAGCAGGATGATCTCTCCAAAACTGAGAATGCAGGAATCGGGTGGGGTTGATGATGACTCGTATTGCTCCGGGACGGACAGGGTCCAGCTTGAAAGTTTTCAAAGGGAACGAACGATTCTCCACGTGGATATGGATGTTTTCTACGCTTCGGTAGAGCAAAAAGATCGTCCCTGGTTGACGGGGAAACCGGTGGTGGTGGGAGGGGATCCACAAAAAAGACACGGGGTGGTCACCGCCGCCTCTTACGCCGCAAGAAAATACGGGATAAGCGCGGGAATGCCCATAGTCACGGCCAAGAGACTTTGCCCGCAGGCGATCTTCATTGTCGGGAACTATGGAGGGAAGTACGAGTATGTCTCCTCGCTTTGCATGGAAATCTTCCATCAGTTCACTCCCAGGGTCGAACCCTATTCCATAGACGAAGCCTTCCTGGATATAACCGGCTGTGACAGGTTGTTTGGACCACCTCACCAACTGGCGACGAAATTGAAGGAGAAGGTCAAAAAAGAGATCGGGCTTACCTGCTCGGCAGGCATCGCTCCGAACAAGCTTTTAGCCAAGTTGGCCTCCTCCCTGAACAAGCCTGATGGCTTGATGGTCATTTCCAAAGATCAAGTACAAAGGATTCTAAAGCCTCTGAAGGTCACCAGGATTTGCGGCATAGGGGACAAGGCGGCAAAGATCCTCTCGGGCTTGGGCATCCATACTCTGGGGGGGCTCGCCTCGTATCCGGTAGAGGTTTTGAAGAATAGATTCGGTAAGAACGGAGAATGGCTCCATTTTGTTGCCAGGGGAATTGATTGCTCCCCGGTGTTCTCTCGCGTTGTGGTGGAGAAGTCGATAGGACATGGACGTACCCTGCCACAGGATATATCAGAGCCGGAGCAGATATCCTCCGTGCTTCTAAGCCTCTCCAGCATGGTGGCCAGGAGGCTCCGGGCAAAGGGACTTGTGGGACGTACCATCTTCCTAAGGGTGCGATACTCAGACTTCGTGGATCTGACCCGGTCGGAGACCATCCATTTACCAACCGACTCCGAGCACGCCATATTGAAAACAGCTCAGAATTTGGCGATAGGCATCGCAACACCCGGCAGGAAGTTGAGGTTCTTAGAGGTGAGGGTGTCCCATCTTGTGAGAGAATGGTGTTCACTGCAGGGTAGCCTTCCCCTGGTGGAATATAGAAACAAGAAAAGGGAAGTCTATCCGGTCATGGATCGGATCAGAGACAGATTTGGGGAGAGCTCAATCAGATGGGCCGGGGCTGCCTCTTTTATTTGAAATTGAGTAAAACCTGTAGGAACGGAGCTTTAGCTCCATCTATCATCTTAAGACGATTCACTAAGCGGCTGAACGTTTCTGGGAGGTTATTATGGCCCCAAAGCCGGTGAACAGGACCAGGAAGTAAATAAGCCAGTCCAGATAGGGGATGTTCAAAGCTAAGGTCAAGACCACCAGCCCGAAAAGCATGGACCAGATTAGGGAAGGCTGCCCCTCTTTTCCCAGGGCCTTTATGATCTTCTCTCCCACGAAAGTAGCAACCGGTATCTTGGCAATGTAGATCAAGACGGCGTACGCGAAGAATGCTATTGCCGCAATGGGTATTCCGATAACGCTAACGATCAGTATAATGACGGCAATGGGAACACAGACCATGACCACAAAGCCCAGCGCCAGAGTCTTGAGGAAGGAATCCGCCACTGCCTGCTTGGCCTGGTAGGCGTCCTTCCGGCAGATGAGCGTTAAGACGACGCCGGTGACCATCAAAGCCAGAAGGAAGAGTATCTCCGGAATAATCGGCTTTCCCGTAAATATGCTTTTGGGTTTCTTATCCTTTGTAGTTTTCAGTTCTGTCCAGACGATCTCTCCGGAAACTTGAGCTCCCGATTCGATCTTGGCTTCTTTTTCGCTTTTGTATTTGAGGTTTCCCAGAACTCTGGCCGTGGGCATGAGCGTGATTTTATCCGCCTCAACCGAGACATCCTGGTTTACAACTCCCGAGATAACCAATTCGCCCATGGACCCTTTCAGGTTTCCCCCCAGCTTACCATCTAAGGTCATTTTTCCGCAGAAGGCGGTGATGTCTTTGTGAATTTGGGCGCCGGGTTTTACGTCCACCGAGTAACCGAAGGCGACTAAATTTCGATCCACCGTTCCATTAACGTTGATGTTTTGGGCAAATACTCTTACGCTGCCCTTAACCTCTCCCAGAACGTCCACGTCCTGCGCCACTGCGTTCAAGCTTCCCAGGATCAGCCCGCTTTGAACTAAGGAGCGGGAGGCCGAGATCAAATCTCCCTCGATTATTCCATCCAGCTTGATATTGCCTCCGACCGTCACCAGATCGTCATTAATAATTGCGGTATCCGGAAAGAAAACATTATCAGCAGTCCTGAACTGAGTTCCAAAGGATGAACTGACGACTAAGAGCACCGCGATGGGGGTAAGGAGAAAAGTGATGGTCTTGAATTTGAACGTGACGAGCATAAATCCTCCACTTCGAGGCTTGCACTTACATTTCCTACGGATTAGATTGCTTTAAGTTTCGAAACGCTGGGAGAACCACGGCGAATAATGGATGCAAAAACGTATGCTTAATGCTTTCCAGATTTCGACCTCTCATTGAACGATTCGGATAGAATATAAAAAACTAAAATGCAAAGGCAAGAGATTTTAGGCCTATCGGGTTGTGAGGCGAGAAACGACTTAAGGCACCAAGAACCGGTTTGCGTTGACAATCCGAAAATAGAAGTTGACAAGCGGAGGAAAAGGCTTAAATTGATTTTTTTGATCAGATCAACCTCCAGGCGAAAAGGGAAAATTGGGATGAAGGTGATAATTCCGGTAGCGGGGATTGGGACCAGACTGAGACCTCATACCTACAGCGTTCCCAAGGTTCTTCTGCAGGTGGCCGGAAAGCCGATGCTGGCACACATTCTGGACAGCGTCCGGCGACTCAAGCCTGAGAAGGTCGTGTTTATCATCGGTTTTATGGGCGATCAGATCGTGCAATACGTCAGGAAGAATTACAAATTCAAATGCAAGTTCATAAAACAGAAGGAACTGAAAGGCCTGGGATACGCGATAAACATGGCCACGCCGGAGTTGGAGGACGACCAACCGGTGCTGATAATCTTAGGAGACACGATCTTTGATGCTGATCTTTTGCCGGTGATCAAGGGAAAATACGATGCTCTGGGGGTAAAGAGGGTGGCCGACCCGCGCCGTTTCGGCGTGGCGGAGGAGAGGGGAGGTTTTGTTACCAGGCTGATAGAGAAACCGGAAAAACCCACCAGCAACTTGGCCGTGGTGGGGATATACTACATCAAAAGCAGCGGTGTCCTCAAGACGAGCTTGAGTGAGATCGTCACGAGGAAGATAATGACCAAGGGCGAATACCAACTGACCGATGCCCTGCAACTGATGATCGATGGCGGGGTGAAGTTCAGGACGTTTGACGTAAAGGGATGGTACGACTGCGGAAAGCCGGAGACATTACTGGAGACCAACCGGCAGCTTCTGGCAAAAGGGAAGCAAGTACGACGACTTAAGGGCTCGAGGATCATCGCTCCGGTTTTCGTTGCCCAATCGGCCCGGGTGGAAGGCTGTGTCCTTGGCCCAGCCGTGTCCGTGGGAGAGAAGGCTCATCTGAGAAACTGCAAGATAGAGAATTCTATAATCGGAGAGCGAGCTATCGTGGAGAATTCGACCTTGGATTCTTCCTTAGTGGGAAGTGGCGCCAGAATCCAAGGGGCTTCCGGCTCGGTCAATGTGGGAGACTCATCCGAGATCGATTTGTCATAGTTTTTCTCTTCTGTAGGGGATTTTAATAGATCAAGTTTATCCAGTCTGATGAAAAGGAGCTATAGATGCCTGCAAGAAATTACTTCCTTACCTCTGAGTCGGTGACGGAGGGACATCCGGACAAGATGTGTGATCAGATCTCCGATGTGGTCTTGGACGAGTTGATGAAGCAGGATCCTCTGGCCAGGGTGGCATGCGAGACCTTCGTGACCGTGGGCTTAGTCATCGTGGGGGGAGAGATAACCACCGATGGTTACGTGGATATTCCTGTGCTGGTGCGAAAACTCGTGGAGGAGATCGGGTACACCGATGTGAGATTAGGATTCAGCGCCCAGGGCTGCGCCATCCTCAATACCATAGGCAGACAATCCCCGGACATTGCGCTGGGGGTGGATACCGGTGGGGCCGGAGACCAGGGTCTGATGATCGGGTATGCCTGCCGGGAAACCCCTGAACTCATGCCAGCACCCATCATGCTGGCTCACAAGCTCTGCCGGAGGCTGACTGAGGTGAGAAAAAAGAAGATATTACCTTACCTGGGACCCGACGGGAAATCTCAGGTGACGGTGGAGTACGAGGAGGGCATTCCGAAAAGGGTAGACACGGTGATTATAGCCTGCCAGCACACGGAAGCCATCCTGGATTCATCCGGGAAGATGATCAGCCGGGAAGCAAGGGAGGAGATAATAGACAAGGTGGTGAAGCCCGCCATCGGAGAAGAGCTTTTAGATGATAGGGTCAAATACTTCATCAACGCCACGGGAAAGTTCGTCGTGGGCGGCCCCCAGTCGGACACCGGAATGACAGGTAGAAAGATCATCGTCGATACCTATGGTGGGACGGTACCACATGGCGGGGGCGCGTTTTCCGGAAAGGACCCCACCAAGGTGGATCGCTCTGCCACCTACGCCGCCCGGTATATCGCAAAGAACGTGGTGGCGGCAGGGTTGGCGGACAAACTAATGATTCAACTCTCCTACGTCATCGGAGTGTCCGAGCCGGTTTCCATTATGATAAACAGCTTCGGGACCCTGAAGATCCCGCACCAGAGGCTTCAGGAGCTGATAAAAAAGCATTTTCAGTTGACACCCAGCGGAATTATGGAGATGTTGAACTTACGAAGGCCTATTTACAGAGAGACCGCTGTCTATGGTCACTTCGGCAGAAGCGAGCCGAATTTCACCTGGGAGAAGACCGATAAGGTGAAGGACCTAAAAAAAGATGCGTAAGAGTTAACTAACCGAGGCAATCCTTGGTTGCAGCAGCCTCTACGACCAGGTAACACAATCAGTCAGGAGAAGAATGATGAGATATGATATCAAAGACATTAAGCTGGCCAAGCAGGGTAAGTTGAGAATTGAGTGGGCGGAGAGAAACATGCCGGTCTTGAGATTGATCCGGGATCGGTTCAAAAAGAAAAAGCCGCTCAAAGGGGTAAGAATCTCTGCCTGTCTTCACGTGACCACCGAGACTGCCAATCTGGTGCACACTCTGATGGCGGGCGGCGCAAAGGTGATCTTGTGCGCTTCAAACCCTTTGTCCACCCAGGACGACGTTGCCGCTTCCCTGGTCAAAGACTTGGGGTCGCCGACTTTCAGCATCAAGGGAGAAAGCAACAGGGTTTATTACCAGCACATCATGAGCGCTCTGGATTTTGAGCCGCACATAACCATGGACGACGGCGCGGATTTGGTCTCAACCCTGCTCTCCAAACGGAAGAGGCTGCTGGGGAACATGATCGGCGGGACAGAGGAGACCACCACCGGGGTCATTCGTTTGAGAAGCATGGAGAAGCACGGAGTGTTGAAATGCCCTTTGGTAGCCGTTAATGACTCCAAGACCAAACATTTCTTCGACAATCGTTACGGCACGGGTCAGTCCACCATAGATGGAATCCTTCGAGCCACCAACATCCTCTTGGCGGGCTCAAAGATGGTGATAGCCGGCTACGGCTGGTGCGGTCGAGGGTTGGCCACCAAGGCCAAGGGGATGGGGGCGGATGTCATCGTCACCGAGGTGGACCCGTTGAAGGCCATCGAGGCAGTCATGGACGGCTTCCGGGTCATGCCTATGGCGGAAGCTGCCAGAGTGGGAGACGTCTTCTGCACCGTGACCGGAGATGTCAACGTCATCCGGCCGGAGCATTTCCGGGTGATGAAAGACAACGCGGTGGTGTGCAACTCCGGGCATTTCAACGTCGAGATCGACATACCCGGCTTGGGGAAGATGGCACGAAAGAAAAGGCAGATCAGGGAGTTCGTGACCGAATACACCTTACCTAAAGGCAGGCGGATCAACCTTCTGGCCGACGGCCGGCTGGTTAATCTCTCCGCGGCTGAGGGGCATCCTGCCTGCGTGATGGACATGTCCTTTGCCAACCAGGCGCTGTCGGCGGAATACCTGGTGAATCATGGCGCTAAGTTGGAAAACAGGGTATATCCTGTGCCGGAGAAGATTGACTCCGAAATAGCCCGCCTGAAGTTAAAGTCTCTGGGCGTGAAAATCGACCGCCTTACCCCCGAACAGAAGGAATATCTGGCCGCCTGGGAGCTGGGAACCTAAAAATTCACATCTCTCTTCTCTTTTCAAGTAGAGAGTACTACCCGGGAGGGCCAAATGCCCTCCCCTATTGCATAGCGAGTTTTTCTGATAGCGGCGGGAATTCATCCCGCCGAGATGACTGAAGTAGAGAAGGCTGTTGTTGCAGGGCAAGCCCTACGGCCTGCGCCCTCAGGGCAAGCTCTTACCGCGCAGCAAGTCAGGTCAGGGGTGGGAGAAACCCGCCTGGGAGGGCGCCCCGAATCACTAGCCACAGAGCAACAGCCGACAGCAACAACTCAGCCCAAGAGATGTCAGCCGATCGCGATGGCTTCTTTCAAGTACGGAAGATATTAACCGGGGGGATTACTTCTCAAGGTCCTTGAGCTTCTGCTTGGCCAACTCGGCCTCTTGGGTGCCGGGGTATTTGTCTACAAGCTCCTGCAGGTATTTTTTGGCCTGCTGCACGCTCTTGAGCTCGAGGAGGGACAAACCCAACTTGTAAAGTGCGCTGGGGACTTTGGCCCCGGTGGAATAGTCCTCCAGAACCTTATGGAACTCAATCGCAGCCTTGGTATGGTTCTTCTTGGCGTAATAGCATTCTCCCAGCCAGTACTGAGCATTGGAGGCCTGTTCCGTTTCAGGGAAGTATTTGAGGTAATTGGCAAAGCCGGTTATGGCCAGATCGTAGCTCCCCTTGGTTAAGTCGAGATAGGCGGCGTCGTAAAGTTGTTTGGGATCGACGTTGAACATCACGGTGGAAGTATCGGAGACGGACCCGGTGTCCTTCCTGGTGGAGATTTCCCTCTTCACCTGTTCCATCTTTCGGGTAAGCTCCGGGAACCTATGACTCAGGTCTTCCAGCTTGCTCTCCACGATTCCCATTCTCTCATCCATGCCTCCCAGGGTACTGGCCAAATCGGCTCTCATCCGGCTGGTCAGCTCTATCTGCTCCCGCAGAAGGCTGTCCAGCCTGGCGGTCCGCTCTTCCAGCCTTCTGTTGCTCTGCTCGAGGAAGTCGGCCTGGTTTTTTAGCCGGACTATCTCCCGCCGTGAGGCGCAGCCGGAGTAAAGCATCACCAGAAGCAAGAATGAAACGATAAGCAGTATTCTGAGTCTGTTCAATCTTTTCACCTCGCCTAAGTTCCCGGCTTACCGCCGGGAGAATACAGCAGAGGGCAGATCGATGGATCTGCCCCCTTATATGTGTTCAAAAACTCGTAACCTAACCTATCTGGGCGACACCAGGACGAATTCGGCCCGTCGATTCTTGGCCCAAGCTTTCTCATCGTGTCCCGGGTCCAGAGGTCTCTCCTCTCCGTAGCTGACAATAGATAGACGGCTGGGATCGACTCCCATGTCTATCAGGAATTGCATGGCCGTTCTGGCTCTATTCTCGCCTAAGGCCAGGTTATACTCCACCGTCCCGCGCTCATCGCAGTGTCCCTCGATGCGAATGATGGCATCCGGATTCTCCTCTAGTTGATCGGAATTTCTCCTGAGAATCACCGCGTCATCAGAACGCAAGTCGTACTTATCGTAATCGAAGAAAATGGGTGCCAGATAGATTTCCTTCGGCGGCGGCGGTGGTGGCGGCGGTGGTGGTGGGGGTGGTTCGGGTACCACCACTGGAGGCGGTTCTACCCAGGGCTCGGGCATCTGGCAACAGCCAGCAATCAGCATGGTCACAAAGAGGACCACGAGTAAAACAATTGTGTTGCGCATCTCCCCTCTCCTTTTATTAAGGAATGAAAGCGTCTGTTAACAAAATCGTCATCTTGAATTCCAACATGATCTAAAAGTCTATTTGCTACTTCACTGCGAAAGGATCATGAAATCGTCTCTACGGTCTCCAGACCAGCAACCCTCGTTATGGCAGCGATTGGCCCTTTCCTTGCCGTAGGTGATGATGCTGACTCTATCCGCGCTGACGCCCAGATTGACCAGGTAGTCCATGGCGGCACGGGCTCTCTTCTCGCCTAAAGCCAGGTTGTATTCCACGGTGCCTCTCTCGTCGCAGTTACCCTCGATTCTGATCTTAACCGCAGGATTCTCCTTCAGCACCTGCGCATTCCGGCTTAAGATATCCCGATCCTCCGGCCGGAGAGCATATCTATCGAAATCAAAGTGAATGGGTTGAAAATCCTTCTGTGTAATCTCCTTTTTCGTCACCTCCTCCGTCGGGATTTCAGGTGTGGTCGGGGTCTCCTCTTCGGTGACCACCGGAGGCGTTGGCTCCTCCACCGGAGGCTTCTTGCCACAAAAGCTGAACAGAAGCAGAACCAGAATCCCTACAAGCAGGACGCCTGATATACGCATGTTTCACCTCCTTGATATTACATTTCGGTTTTTCGCTTCGGACAGGTTACATTTCCTATTGCTAATTCTCCCCATCTCTTAATTATTAGTCCCTATAGTATGTTGTTTATCGACAAAAAGCAAGCATAAACTATCCATGTTTAAATTTTTATTTCCTCTCAAAATCTGGGGGACCAGGAAGGATTGTAGTTCTCCCCCTCTCCTGTTATTCTCCTCTGGGAAGAGCCGTCCCAGTGCATGCTGTAGACCTCGTATTTTCCCGTGCGGTTGGAACTGAAGACTATGTGTAAGCCGTCCGGCGACCAGCGCGGATTCTCATTTGAACCCCGATGGGTCAACCGGTTCATATTCTCTCCGGTCACGTCCATGGTATGGATGTCCAGCCTTCCCCCTCCTCTCAAAACGAAGGCAATTCGGTCCCCCCGCGGAGACCAGCAGGGGGAGTCGGTTATGTCTCCGGTGTAGGTGAGCCTTCTCAAATTCGAGCCCTCGGTATCCATGACGTATATCTGAGGGTAGCCCGATCTGTCGGAGGTAAAGGCGATCTGCTTGCTGTTAGGCGACCAGGTGGGCGAGGAGTCAATGGCCCGGCCGTACGTTAAGCGGCGCACTATCTCTCCTTGCGGGGTCAACAGATAGATCTCCGGATTTCCGTCCCTGGTCAGGGTGGCCGCCAGATATCTCCCATCTGGTGAAAAGGCCGGAGCGGAGTTAAGGCCCGGATAGGAGGCCAAAATCTCGGTCTGGCTGGTGGCAAGATCGGTTACCCACAGATCCGGATTGCGCCTCTTGTACGAGGTATAGGCCAATTTGCCTCCGTCCGCCGACCAGACCGGGGATACGTTGATGGACCGGTCATTGGTGACCGGATGGGGATTGTTACCATCATAATCGCAGATGTAAATCTCCTTGGCCCCATCCTTCCAGTGGACGTAAGCGATCTTGGTCGAGAAGATGCCCTTCTTTCCGGTGAAGTTCAAGACTACCTCATCTGAGATGGAATGCGCCAGTGCCCGGTAGCTTTCCGGCTTGGCTTCAAATCTGAAGCTTTTGATCACCTTCTTCCTTACCGCGTCCGCTAAATTGATCTCGACTTTCAGCTTCTCTTCTTCAATACGAACCGACCCCTCAAGCAGATAGTGCACTCCAAGCTGATACCAGCCATCCATATTATACATGTCGTTTCCCAAAATGGCCAGGACGAATGAGTCGATCTCCGCCACCCGGAAATACAGGGAAAAGCTCAGGTCGTCCCGCACCACCTGGGTGATCCGCCCGGCGTATTCCGACTCAGCCGGCGAGAAATCGACTACCGCGATGTCTAATGCCTCTATGTACTTTACTGCGCCCTTGGTGATCTTGGCTTCGATTTCGGTCTGGGCCAGGCCAACTTCGAATCGGTTCAATAATATAGCTAAAGTCAGAAGAAGCAAGAGAAATTTCTCAGAAGGTCTCCAGCCCGTGAAACGGTTCCTTGATTTGATCATACCGGGTGTGCTCCAATGCATCTGTGGGTGCGGTTGCGACCCACGGGTGAATTTCTCTTTACTGAATATACTCAAATTCCAGATGAATTCCCAGATATTCCCCCCGATATTCCGTCGGCAGCGGGGGAAAAGGCACGCTGCTTAATATGGCCCGCATGGCCGATTGGTCAAACAAATCTATGCCAGAGGACTTCTCCACCTGCGCATCCAGAATTCGCCCGTCCTTTAATATCTTGAAATATAGGGTTACCCGCAGGACCGCGGACGCCTGCACCGGGTTATCCCACAGGTCCCGGATTCTCCCGAACACTAAGGATAAATAATAGGACGACCCGAAGCCCATTCCATCCACGGTGGCGGCGCTTATGCCGTTGCCCAGCCCGTATTCGGCGCCAAACTCATCCTCCTGGGTTATCTTTCCGGTTTCTTTCTTCTTGGGGGTATCCTTACTGGCGTTTAGCTTTCCCGTGTTCTTGGGGGTGGTCTTTTTCGTTTTCTTCTTCTTGGAACGTGTCTTATTAAGCTCCTGTACGGACACGCCCTTCTCTTTCTGCTTGGAGACGGTGAGCTTGGCCTTGGTTGCCTCTCCCAGAGAACCTTTCCCTCCCCCACCTCCTCTGGGCATGCTGACCAGACCCACCCGATAGATTGTCGGGTAGCCCTGTAGCATGGGCTTTGCCGGGGAGGACAAGAACAATCCTACAATGACCCCCATGTGCACAATCGTGGATAGAATTAAGCTTCTTTTCATACTGGATCCGGACTTACCCCGTCATCTCGTTATCTGGCCGGCTCGGTTACCAGCCCCAGGTTTTGAATGCCCAGGCTCTTAATCTTCCCCACCACGTCTATCACCAGGCCGTAGGGAACGTCCTTGTCTGCCCTCAGGAATACCGATCGGGAGCCCTTCTTGCGGGTCACGTCGCCTAAGATTCCCTCGAACCGCTCTAGGTTGCTGACCCTTTCGTCTATGTAGATCTTCTGCGCCTTGGTGATAGTCACCACCACCCCTTCTCCCATATCCTCGGGCGTAGCCTTGGCACGCGGCAGGTTTATGTCGATTCCGCTCTGCATCATGGGTGCAGTGATCATGAAGATGATCAAAAGCACTAAGATCACGTCCACCAAGTTGGTGACGTTTATGTCGTGCAGGGCATCGTATGTTCTCTTTCGCGGCAACTTTAACCCCCAAAAATGTCCGCCGTCCGCGGCCGCACAGCGGATTATTGGACTATCTCTTCCTTTTTTGCGGCAGCAAGAAACTCCAGGGCGAAATTATCCACCTGGGTGGAGATCAGCTTCAGTTTATTATTGAAGAAGTTGTAGGCCATCACCGCCGGTATGGCTACCGCCAGTCCCATGATGGTGGCAATCAGCGCCTCGGCTATTCCCGGCGCCACCACCGCCAAGCTGGCCGAGCCTCTTACCCCGATGGAGGCGAAGGAGTGCATGATCCCCCATACC